>JACUTW010000057.1 GCA_014859605.1 Desulfuromonadales bacterium | reverse complement strand
AAAGAATAAAATCCGTCGACAGAAATTTGCTGCGGCGCTCCTGAACAATATCGCGGATGATCTCGCGATTTTCCTTGATATCACGGGCTGCAACCAGGCTGCGTATGGAAAAGGCGCGCAGGGCGTCAGAGACCGACAAGGTGCCGACCGCCGAATCCTTGCGGCCGGTAAAGGGGAAGACATCGGGACCGCGCTGACACTGGCTGTTGATATTGACCCGACAAACTTGGTTGACCAGCGGATCGATGAGTTCCGCCAGCTGCGCCGGGTCGCGGCCAAAGAGGCTGACCTGCTGGCCATAATCCGAGTCGGTAATATAGCGCACCGGTTCGGCCACATCATCGAAGGGAACGACCGGGACGATCGGACCGAACTGCTCTTCCGTGTAAAGCCGCATCCCGGCGGCCACCGGGTAAATAACCGCCGGAGTAAAAAGGGTGCCGTGCACGCTGCCACCCTCCGGATTGATCACTTGTGCCCCGCCGGAAAGAGCATCGGTGATCAGAGTCGTCAGGGTGGCCGCCTTCCCTTCCTCGGGGAGGGGGGTGATCGCCGTCCCCGGCTCCCAGGGGAGGGCGCAAGGGAGGGCCGCGATAGCGGCGGCGAGGCGGGCGACAAAATCCGCCGCCACGACGCGTTGCACAAAGAGGATCTTAAGGGCGGTGCAACGCTGACCGTTGAAGGAGAGAGCGCCGCTCACGCACTCCCGCACCGCCAGATCAAGATCCGCGTCGGCAAGGATGATGGCAGGGTTTTTCGCTTCCAGACCCAGGACTAAGCGCAAGCGATGCGGCCTGGGGTGGATCTTTTGCAGGGTGTCGGCCGCGCCGCTGGTACCGATAAAGGCAAAGGCATCGATCTGACCGGAAGCCATCAGCGGCGGAATGATCGTACGACCGGCGCCGAAGATGGCGTTGACCACACCGGGGGGAAAACAATCACGAAAAGCCGGAAGGAGCGGACCAAAGAGGAGGACGCCATGCCGCGGGGGTTTGAAGATGGCGGTGTTCCCCATGATCAGCGCCGGAATCAGAGTGGTGAAGGTTTCGTTAAGGGGATAATTGAAGGGACCGAGACAGAGGGTGACCCCCAAAGGGGCGCGGCGGATCTGGCCAAGAATCCCCTCGGCGATGGTGAAGCGCGACGAAACCCGATCGAGATCCTTGAGGGCGTCGATGGTGTCATCGATGTAAGCGATCGTACGGTCGAACTCCTTCTGGGCATCGCTCAGGGTCTTGCCGATCTCCCACATCATCAGCCGGACAATGACCTCCCGCTCACCCCGCATGCGCAGGGTGAAGCGTTGCACCCGGTCGATACGCTCGGCCACAGTCATCGTCGGCCAGGCACCGCGGCCGTGGTCATAGGCAGCCACCGCCGCCGCGAGAGTTGCCAACGCCTCCGATTCACCGAGGAGCGGGAAGGAACCGATCGCGACCGGTTGTGGTTCGCCATCCCCGGCAAAACAGACCGGAGACAGAACCTCCTGCATGGGACCGCTCCAAAGACGCAGTTCGCCAGCGCAGAGATAGTGGCGTTGTTCAAAACGTTCCAATCGGTGTTCGGCGGGGATTGCTGTCATGCTGCGGGGAAAGATCCCCGGTGCGCTTGTCACCATCGTCATAAACTTCTCCTGACTCAGATATAGATATTCTTCGTCAAGCCTACCACTTTTGGCAACAAAGGAAAGTCGATCCAAGGAAAGTCGATCCAGCTTGACCACGCTCTCCCTCCTTGGTTATCCTGTCAACTCCCCTGCTCCCAGGAAAAGGACCCGGCAACCCATGCACAGCAAATTAAAATATCTCGCCGGCTATTCGCCGCAATTGACCGGACAGGTAGAGCAACTGATCGCCGAGGAACGCCTCGGGACGGTGCTGCGCGAAAAATATCCGACGCCGCACACCATCCGCACCGACAAGGCCCTTTACGACTTTACTGTCGGGTACAAAAACGAGTTTCTGCGCAACACGCCGCCCTTGAGCAAGGTCGGCTACGACGGGAAAATCGAACTCCTCCATCACGCCCTCGGCGTGCACTACTTTGTCTCGCGGGTACAAGGTGCCAAGCTCAAGGCCAAGCATGAGATCAAAATCGCCCCGGCCTTCAAGGTTGCCCCGCGCGAATTTCTGCAGATGATCGTGGTCCACGAGCTCGCGCACCTCAAAGAGAAGGAGCACAACAAGGCTTTTTATCAGCTCTGCGAACACATGGAGCCCGCCTACGGACAGCTCGAATTCGACACCCGCCTCTTCCTCACCCATCTCGAACTCTTCGGCCCCCTTTACCCGGCGCCGGCGCCTCGCCCCTGATCTTATCCCGCCGGGAAATTGCCAGCCAGACACACGAAAGCCCGCAGTTGCGGGCTTTTTTAGCTTTACAATTTGGCCAGGAGCCGGACAAAATCCTCCGGCATGCCGGTATCAAAGCTCATGCGCCGACCGTTAAAAGGGTGCGTAAAGGCCAGGGAGCGGGCATGGAGGGCAAGACGGTTCGCCACCGGGGCGTGGTTGTTGTACTTCCGATCGCCGACCAGCGGATGACCCTTCTCGGCAAAATGGACGCGAATCTGGTGCTTGCGGCCGGTCAGAAGGTGAATCTCCACCAGACTGAAACCTTTTCTGCCCTCCTGCAGCACTTTGTATTCGGTATGAGCAAGCTTCCCTTTGGCGGGATCAGGGGTCGAGTAGACGCGCTGGGCAGCATTCTCGCTCAGATAACTGGAGATGACTCCCTCCTGCGGTGTCAGACGACCGTGGACGATGGCGAGATAATACTTCTCGGTATTCTCCCAGTTCTCCTGCAAAAAAATCTTGGCGGCTTCACTCTTGGCAAAGAGGAGGATGCCGGAGGTGTCCTGATCGAGACGATGGACGACATAGACGCGGTTGCGCGACTTCGGATCACCCTTGCGGACATAATCGTTGAGGAGATAATGGGCGGTGCGCGTCTTGTCCCGCTCCGTGCCGACCGTCAGCAGTCCGGCCGGTTTGACCACGACGATAATCTCCTTATCCTCATGGAGGATGGTCATGCCGCCGGGGTGATGCTTTTTCGCTGGTCGCGTGTTATTTTTCTTTTGTTCCAATGGCTTGCGTCTTCCCTGTTTTCCTTCTTCTCTCCGGGTAGTTCACACGACAAGATTTCAGTAAAGAATCGTCGCCGTCACTGCATCGGAATATATTCCGATGGGTATTGCCTGTAAGGGCGGAATTCGCCCGTAGATGGGTACCGTCCAGACAGCAGACCTGTCAACCAGATTAGTTAATGACTCCGATCCGGCAGTATCATCACCAAAGATCGAACTCATTCCCGGATTAGAAAAGAGGTTATAGTAAAGGAAAGAACCGGCCTGAGGTCCCGTCATCCTTCGTTGTCCAACACTCCCCGCGCCTCCGGCCGAAAGTGTTACCCGGACACTTGCCGGCTCTGTATTTTTGTGGTTGCAGCGAATCGTCAATTGCGCAGTCGCATCCTTAGGGACAAAAGAAAGCATGTCGTATACGCCAAAATTGATCGCAGTGGCTGTAATCCGGCAAGCAGCGGACCAGGCCAGAGTCATTTCCCCCCATAAAAAAACTAAAGTGAACGCTAATGCAAGACGACAAACCGCTCTTCGACCCAACGCTATACGATATCCCGAGTGCAGATGCCGACGGTTATTTTTCATATTTTTCCTCTCCGGCAATGATCACCTGACCAAGATCAATAAAAAGATCATCTTTAAGGGGGATATGCAAAACAAAATCATGCTTTTTGTCATTGATTCGTATCTTTGCGGAATATAAGTGCGTTTTGGTTAAAGGCTCCGCCTCCTGCATTAGCCCCCTACATCCGGTCTCCATCGGAAGCGGGTCGACAGAAGATTTAAACTCGCTGGGATCAAAATAAAACTCTCCGCCCCGCCCGGTCGGAATCGTCTGAATCTGCCCCTGGTCGTTCATCAATTCAACCTCACGAAACTCTAAGGGCTGCAACTCGCCTTCATATTCAACATAAAGATGACCAGTGACCGGTTGACTCTTTTGCACATCAAAGACAACACACGAACCACTCCGCGCCGGGGGTGAAATGTATTGCTCGACCCCGAACAGACTATAATTAAAAGGAACATCTTTGTCATCGATAGAGATCTGATTATCATAATAGGCATTGATCTCAGGAAGGAGAATCCGCCCCTTATCGTCGGTACGTCCGATAGTCTGTCCGTTGTGACGAACCTGCACCCCTTCCAATCCTCCGACTTGAACAAGAGCAAAACTGTCATTGACCGGACGCGAGGGACGAAACACACCTCCCAGCCAGGTTAAAGCCCCGGCCGCCGACAACGACAAAGCGCTTCCTGGATTATCTCCCCCCTGCTCGACCCGCAGATCTCCCCGCACGATGCCATACTCTCGATTTATCTGCGTCGAAGGGGTGAATAGGGTGGTGCTTTCATCCGCAGAGAAACGCTGCCCCAGGGAGGCGACATAGCCATAACCGACTCCGGAGGGAGGGTTTTCCTGGGCTTGAACCGTGACAGTACGGCTATTTTCCTGCGTTTCAAGTCGGGCCGTCAACCTGGCCCCCGTGGCAGGAACATAATAAAATGAAAGATAACTGGAGGAATAGTCACTTGCTCCCTGGCTGTGCTGATAGCTGAAGGTCATCGTGACTTGCCGAAAGAGACGGCGACTGTATGAGAATCCCAGGGTCCGGCGCCCCTCCCCTTCCTGCATGCGATTATCAGCGAGGTCTACGGAGAACGAACCGAGCCGTAACGACCCCCAACCCAAACCGGCGCCAAAGGTTGATTTTGGTTGGCTGGACATCGTTGCGCTACCAGGAGAGGTAAATCCCTTTGTATAGCTACCATAACTGAGATAAGTATTGACCGGGCGACGGGTAAAGACATAACGCATTACGCCAGCGGCACCACTCTCACCGTTGCCGCTACTGATGCCGGTCGTCAGATTCATTGTGCCGAAAGTGGCCGCCAGCAGATCCAGACTTGGTGACAGAAAGAGGAGGGAATCGTCTGCGTAAAGACGATAGCCAGCGGTTGTGCGACTGTTCCAGCCGTAACGGTGATAAGCAAGGAGGACCGGAGAGCCGTAGCCATCCTTCTCTGTTCCATAGTTCTCTCTTAAGAGACCGAAACCATAACTGTACTCATGCAAGCCTGGCTTCAAAAGTTGATTCGCAAGATAGTATGGGGATTTCATCCGGTTTTCCCGGCCGAACTGATCGCGCACAACCAACTCGATATCCCCGTATCCCATCATTCCGGTGAAGTTCTCCAGCCGGAAATTTCCCGGAGGGATTTTTTCCGTACGAATTTTCAATCCGTCCAGATAAATATCAATTTCCGCCGGCGCTGAAACCGATCCGGAATACTCCAGGGTCGGATACTGGATGAACTGTGGATTCAGTTCAAAATTGCGGGAAAAATTGATCCCGGCAAAACGAGTGGTCGGTGTCAAAGCATTCGCTGACGAAATAGCGTCGCCGATGACCAGCCGCTTTAAATCCTCACGCCATTCATAGGTCGCAGAACTCATCAGGCGGAAGAATCCAGATTGCGCAGCGTCGTCCTGAGTTAGACGCTGACCGCTCAAAAACAACCAGGCGTGTCGCCGTATGCCAACTTCACTTTCCAGACCGTAAGCAGAACCGGACTGGAGCGAATCCTGTTCAACGTTAAATTGGTAGTTCAGGAAAGCGCTGTCTTCCAGGGATTGCGCAATGCGACGCTGCCGTTTTCCCGATAGATCCAGATTCGTTTCCGGAAAATATTCCGGGGGGGCAATGAGAAGCAAACGGAGGGTGGATTCATCAAACTCTGCAGAAATGGGAGGGAATTCATCAAAGGAGAAATAGGAGATACCGGATTTTTCGACAATCTTGACGGGGGAGATTAACAATCCGAAGTCATCGAGTTGATCGACAGGAAGCCAGAATCGCCCCTGCTCATCCTTTTCGACAAAAAACTCGCCGCGGGACGTTTCATTGGCAACAACTTCCAGAACTAATAATTCCGCCTGCAACGGTGTCAAAAAGACGATGCAGAGAAAAAACAGGATCCAAAGGTAATTCGGCATCGGCTCCACTTCATACCGGGATCGCCACGCCAGTCGGCGAGCGCGTCAGATCATGGTCGGCAGAGACCCGCAGGCAATTTCTCTTTTGTCGAAAAGTTGCCTTTATCCGTGTTGATCAGCACTTCCAGTGTCACGGCCTTACCGCATCCCTCGGGCGGAAAAGGCAAGGAATAGAGACGTTCAGCCTGAGCCAGGAGATACCATCCATCAGTTTTCTGCCGAAAAAGTTCGACTCCGGCTTCATCGCGGCCAACGAGATAAAGGGCCTGAATCCGAAAATGGACATTCCCGAGGTTGCGCACCGGCAACTCGACACCATCACTTTTCAGCGTCAATGCTCCTACTTCTCCACGCATCTCCGGCTTGAGCGGCGCCACAAAGACTGGCACACCAAAGCGGACAGCTATCGCCACTGCGGCCCCTTCACTCTGCCGGGGTGCTGGCAACTCTTCGATAAAGAGGCGAAAGGTCTTTTCCTGCGAAGTGGCCGGAATATTGATGCCTGAGCGCAGAACCCGACTCTCACCGGGGGGGAGAGTCAATATTTTGGGAAAATAAACAAGTTCCGCACTCTCTTCATACTGATCTTTACCCTGAGCATCCTGCTTCCATTGTACCGCCCGCATTTGTAGATTGACCGGAGCATCGCCCTCGTTGTGCAGCGTAATTGAACCACTGCGTGACTTCTGATCGAGATCAAGACGAATCGGAACGACACGCCAGCTTCCGGCAGCCTGCGCCGTAGATATCCCGTCAGTCAACAGGAGGGAGCCTCCGCCCAGCAATGACACGAAAATTATAAGCAGCCGAAGTTTTTTCATAGCGGGCAGTCTATTAACTCCAAAGCGTAAGTTCAACAGAATAATTCGGCGGTAAGAATTAAGGAAGGATTGAGAGGGTTATTGTATCAAAATAAGTTCCGAGAGCAGCGTTTTGGTAGTCAAATCCGCGGACAGTTGCGGAGAGGTTTACAGGTACATCACTACCGGTTGGGGCTGATGCAGAGACTGGCGTGTAGGAGAAGCTATAAGGCAGGTAGGCGGTCGGTAGTACGGCATTCTGCATGCGCGGGGAATCAATGCCAACGGCAAAGAGACCGTCATCATCCGAAATCAGAAAAGTTGCCGGGTTATCGACTCCCACACAACGTATAAGCAAAGATGCAGTGGCTTGTACATCTGGAGGAGAGGGAACACCGGCACTGAGTGTGCCAAAGGCCAGAATCGCAGTTTTGGTGGTAAATCGACATTGATTTTTTGACAAAACCGTGGCAGTGACATTCATCGTCAAGGTGGCGGCACTCGCCACCCACGCTGAAAGAAAGAGGAGGAAGATGGTCAAGCCTGCTATTTTTGGAAAGCCGTCCAACATGACGCCGCCAAATGCGAAGCTAAGAACTTTTGACATGTATGGGGGAAAGGTTCAGACCTTTCCCCCATACACGAACACATTACCGAGCGAAATTTAGGGATTAATCGTAAAGACAACTGTGTCGGTGTAGGTATCGACCCAGGCATTTTGAAAATCCGCATAAGCAACACTAGCATTGACGACTAAAGTTTCATTTAATCCCGACGCAGTACCAGTCGCAGTATAGTTCAGTGAATAAGGGATGGTTTGTGCCGGGGCAAGAGTTGTGGAAGTCATAACCGGAGCACCACCGGTGTCATCCGAAATAGTGAAGGAAACACCGGAGGCGCACTGAAAATCCAAACTCGTCGATCCAGCGACAGGACCAACCACTGTAGCGTCCAGAAAGGGGAATGCCAAAGTCGCATTAGCCGTATTAAAGACACAACTCCCGACAACAGTTGCTGAGACATCGACCGTTGCCGTTCCTGCAGCAAAGGCTGACGACGCAAACATTGCCATTGCAGCTGCCAGTACGAGAATCTTTTTCATAAACTTTGTTCTCCTTTCGGGAGTAAGAGGGGAAGATACTTCCCAAGTTGAACTGCTGGACAAAAAAACGAAAATGACCCACCTTCTTCTCCGAAGGCGAGTCAAGAAATCATCAAGTAAAACCACGAGCTGTAGTTTTGATGATTGTTATCTCTCTTCGGCAACCCGGCTATCCTACATGATAGGATCCGTGGCTTTGCGTCATCAGGTTACCCTGATTTTGCTATTATCGGAGCGCTTACCAAAATTTAATGTTTAAAACATAAACCGTTTATGTTTCCAGTGTCAATGCTTCCGCTGAAAAAATTTTTGACGTAAAGTTGCACAACTCTTTACAATCGCTTAAAAGTACTTGTAACTTCAAATCCTTCCCTCGCTGGAGGCCGTTATGCCTTACATCCTTGCCCTTGATCAGGGGACGACCAGCTCCCGGGCGATCATATTCGATGAGAAACTCCAGATCCGCGCCCTGGCGCAGCGGGAATTCACCCAGATCTTTCCGCAGCCGGGGTGGGTCGAACATGACGGCCGCGAGATCTGGAGCAGCCAGCTCGGGGTCGCCGCCGAGGCCCTCGCCCAGGCCGGGCTGACCCCGGCCGAGATCGCCGCCATCGGCATTACCAACCAGCGCGAAACCATCCTCCTTTGGGATCGCAGCAGCGGTCTCCCTCTGCACAATGCCATCGTCTGGCAGGACCGCCGCACTGCCCCGCTCTGCGAACGTTTGCGGGGTGAAGGATTGGAACCGCTCTTCACCGCCAAAACCGGCCTCCTCCTCGACCCCTACTTCTCCGGCACCAAGCTTGCCTGGCTCCTCGACCATATCCCCGGCGCCCGAAAGCGCGCCGCAGCCGGCGAACTCGCCTGCGGCACCATCGACAGCTGGCTGGTCTGGAACCTCTCCGCCGGTGCTTTGCATATCACCGATGTCAGTAATGCCTCGCGTACTCTCCTCTTTAACATCCACACCCTTGACTGGGATGACGACCTGTTGCGCATCCTTGATATTCCTCCCGCCCTGCTGCCGGAAGTGGTCGATTCGAGCGCGATCTACGGCCACACCGCCGGCCAGCTCTTTGCCGCCCGCGTCCCCATTGCCGGGATCGCCGGCGACCAGCAGGCCGCCCTCTTCGGCCAAGGCTGTTTTCTGCCGGGGATGGCGAAGAATACCTACGGCACCGGCTGTTTCATGCTCATGCAGACCGGGACGCAGCCGGTGCTGTCGCAGAACCAGCTCCTCACCACTGTCGCTTGGCGGATCAATGGCGTCACCGAATATGCTCTCGAAGGGAGCGTCTTTATCGCCGGGGCGGCGGTGCAGTGGCTGCGCGACGGCCTCGGCATTATCCGCAGCGCCGCTGAGGTCGAAGCCTTGGCCGCCTCTGTCCCTGACAATGGTGGCGTCGTCCTCGTCCCCGCCTTTGCCGGTCTCGGCGCCCCACACTGGGATCCCTACGCCCGCGGTACCATCGTCGGCCTGAGCCGGGGGACGACCGCCGGTCATATCGCCCGCGCCACCCTGGAGAGTATCGCCTTTCAGAGCGCCGACCTCCTGACCGCGATGGAGGCCGATGCCGGGCTCAAGCTACGCGAAGTGCGCGTCGACGGCGGTGTCACCCGCAATCGACTCCTCATGCAATTTCAGGCCGACCTTCTACGGGTGCCCGTGGTACGACCGCAGGTCATGGAGACGACCGCCCTCGGTGCCGCGTCCCTCGCCGGACTGGCCGTCGGGATTTGGCCGGATCGGGACGAGCTTGCCACCCTCTGGCAGGCGGAGGAGACTTTTACTCCGACCATGCCGCAGGAAGAGATACTCCATTTGCAGGGGCGCTGGCAGCGCGCCCTGCAGCGGGCCAAGAACTGGGAGCAACCATGAAACGAGCCGAACTCATACACCAACTCGAACAGCAGGAACGCTGGGATATGATCATCATCGGCGGCGGTGCCACCGGCCTTGGCGCGGCAGTCGAGGCGGCGAGTCGCGGCTACCGCACCCTCCTCCTCGAAGGGCACGACTTTGCCAGCGGCACCTCCAGCCGCAGCACCAAACTCATCCACGGCGGCGTGCGCTACCTGCAGCAGGGGAATATCGCCCTCGTCCTCGACGCCCTGCACGAGCGCGGCCTTCTCATCCGCAATGCCCCGCATCTGGTGCAGAACCGCTCCTTTATCGTCCCCCTTTACGACTGGTGGGAAGGCCCCTTCTACGGCGTCGGTCTCAAACTCTACGACGCCCTCGCCGGCAAACTCGGTCTCGGTCCCTCGCAGCTCCTGTCCCGCGCCGAGACCCTGGAACAGCTGCCGACGCTGGCGGAGAAGGGCCTGCGCGGCGGGGTGATCTACCACGACGGCCAGTTCGACGACGCCCGTCTCGCCATCGCTCTGGCCCGCACCGCGGTCGAGCACGGCGCTACGGTGATCAATCACCTGCCGGTGACGGCATTGATCAAAGAGAGCGGCCAGGTCTTCGGCGTCGTCGCCCATGATGCTGCCAGCGGCCGGGAGTTTGAACTGGCGGCGAAAGTGGTGATTAACGCCACCGGCCCCTTTTGCGACTCCATCCGCCGTCTCGACGATCCGGCCGCGCCAGCCCTACTCGCCCCGAGCCAGGGGATCCATCTCGTCCTCCCCCGTGCCTTCCTCCCCGGCGCCAGTGCGATCATGGTGCCGCATACCGATGACGGCCGCGTCCTCTTTGCTGTCCCCTGGCATGACCGGGTGCTGCTCGGCACCACCGACACCCCGGTCGACAGTGTCGACTTCGAGCCCCTCCCCCTTGCGGCAGAGATCGACTTTCTCCTGCAGCACGCTGCCCGCTATCTGCGCCAGAACCCACAAAGAGAGGATATCCTCAGCATCTTTGCCGGTCTGCGTCCCCTGGTCAAAAGCGGCGACAGCCAGGAGACCGCCTCCCTGTCCCGCGACCACACTCTGCTGGTGACTCCGAGCGGTCTAGTCACCATTACCGGCGGCAAATGGACGACCTACCGCAAGATGGGGGAGGATACCATCACCCTCGCCGCCCGCATCGCCGTCCTGCCAGAACGCCCTTCGCGCAGCGCCGAACTGCCGCTGCACGGCGCCGGCGCCGGCGCCGAAGTACCGGGAGAATGGGCCGGGTATGGCAGCGACGCCGCCGGACTTGAAGCCCTCTGCCTCAGCGATCCGAGTCTGCGCAAACTCCTCCACCCCGACCTTCCTTATCGTCGCGCCGAGATCGTCTGGGGGATTCGCCACGAGTGGGCATACAGCGTCGAAGATCTGTTGTCCCGCCGCACCCGTGCCCTGATTCTCGACGCCCGCGCCGCCATCGCCGTGGCTCCGGCTGTCGCCGCCCTCCTCGCCACCGAACTTGACAAGGATGCCACCTGGCAGGCCGCGCAGATCGCCGCCTTCACCACCCTGGCCCAAGGATATCTGCCATGATTGAGATCAAGGATTCCGAGATCAAACTCGAATTTTTCCGCGCCACCGGTCCCGGCGGCCAGCACCGCAACACCACCGACTCGGCGGTACGCATTCGCCATCTGCCGACCGGCATCGTCGCCCAGGCCACCGAAAGCCGCTCGCAGTGGGAGAACCGCGCCGTTGCCATGAAGCGCCTGCAGGCGCTCCTGGAACGCCGCGAGCGCAAGGTCAAGGTGCGGGTTGCGACCAAAGTGCCCTGCGGGGCGAAGAAAGAGCGGTTGGCGGAGAAGCGGCATCAGGCGGAGAAAAAGAGCCAGCGTTCCGGCGGTGGCGTGGAGGATTAAAGACCGCCCTCTTGACGTCCTCCCGCCAAGGTGACACAGTACAGTCATCTGCTCCCTCCGGCCCGGATTCCCCGGACCGTTGCTGTTTCAGCCCCCTCTCTCCCCGCCGCGAGGTCCGCTTCCATGCATCGTCCCGCCCAGTCGGCCCTTATCGATCAGAACCGCCGGGAATACGGCGACCGCTACGCCGCCCTCTCCTTTCCTTCGGACAGTGCCGCCAGCAGCGCCCTGGCCCGCCGCAACGACCTCCTCGCCGACCTGGAGGGCCGTGCTACCTCCAGCGCCAATGCCAGCAAACTTGACAGCCAGAAGCTCTCCCCCGGCTGCCGCGCCTGCCTGGAAGGGAACTGGTCGTGTCTCTTCATCACCGGCAACTGCAATTGTCGCTGTTTCTACTGTCCCACTGCCCAGGATGTCGGTGGCGATCCCGGTACCAACAACCTCGACTTTCCCAAGGTTGACGATTACGTCGACTACCTTGCCCGTTTCGGCTTCAGCGGAGCGAGCATCAGCGGCGGCGAACCGTTGTTGGTGCTGGAAAAATCCCTCAAATACCTGCGCGCCATTCGCCGCCGCCTCGGCGACGGGATCCATCTCTGGCTGTACACCAACGGGACACTGCTCACCGCCGACATCGCCAAGCGCCTGCGCGACGCCGGCCTTGACGAGATCCGCGTCGACATCGGCGCCACCGGCTACGCCCTCGACCAGGTGAAACTGGCAGTGGGGATCATCCCCCACATCACCGTCGAGATCCCGGCCATCCCCGAGGAAGCAGAACGCATGCAGCAGAAGCTGGCCGAGATGGCCGACTGCGGGGTGAACTACCTCAACCTCCACCAGCTGCGCCTCACCAACCACAACTATCTCCACCTGGCGGGACGGGGCTATACCTTCCTGCACGGCGAGAGCGTGACGGTGCTCGAATCGGAGCTGACCGCCCTGGAAATCCTCCGTTCCAGCCTCGACCAGCAGCTGGCCCTGGGAGTCAATTATTGCTCCTTTGTCTATAAAAACCGCTTCCAAGGAGCGGCCGGCCGCCGCCGGGCCGGGGCGCAGATCGCCAAGAACCACGAAGAGGTCACCGCGGCCGGCTATCTGCGCAGCCTCTCTCTGAGCGGTTCGCAGCAGGATGTGCAGCGGCAGATCGAACGCCTGCAGCGTCTTGATCCTACAGGGCGGCAATGGCTCAACGCCCCGAATGGCAAGGAACTGCAACTCGCCGCTGCCCTTTGGTCAGGACAGGATGACACTGGCCTAGAACTCAAGCTGCGCTACGCCGAAGCCCGTATCCTGCCGGCAATCAGCTACCGCAACGCCTTCATCGAAATCCCCCTCAACTCCCAGCGCAAAGTGGCGGTGGAACGGCAAGCGGTCAGTGCGGAATGGTGTCTGGGTGGGGACGACTGGCGGCAACTCGAGAAAGAGATGTCTGGAAACGGGAATTTTCCGGCGAGCGGGGACTCGCCGTTACTGCAGGAGATGCGACGCTTTGAGCAGCTACCGATGGGTCTGCAGGACTATTATTAGTCCTTCCCCAAACTCCACATCTTGCCGCCCCGACAGGCGATAAAGAAGAAGACAAAGCAATAAAGCGCCGCCAGCTCGCCCTGGTTCACCGTCGGGAAGAAGGCGGCGCCACCCCGAAATTTCCAATGAAACTGAAAATAGGCGACCGCCATCATGCCGCTGCAAAGGAAGGCGGCAAAGCGGGTGCGAATCCCCAGCATGATCGCCGCTCCCCCCACCAGCTCAATGATCCCGCCAAACCAGAGCTGCGAACCTATGGCCGGCTGCGAGGTGGTCAGCACCCCGAAAATTTTCTGGACGCCGTGGAATGAGAACATGAATCCCGCCGCAATCCGCAGCAGAGCGTATGCAAACTCGGTGAATTTCCCCAACCAGTTCATAATGATATCTCCTTTAGGTCAAATACAAAGCCAGACCATACAGACTTTTTTCCGAGCAAACAAGACACAAATCCCGCTCGGATCAATCCCCCTACCGCAGCGCACAGGTGCGCCCCTGCCCCCTGACAACGTTCAAATCTGGTAGTCGAGGGGCGCGCCTTCGACAAAGAAGCGAAGATTGCGCGGGGTGACAAAGAGATGATCACCGACCTGCAGCTCCAGCTCACGGTAACGCTCGCGTGCCACCTCAGCGGCGATCGACTCGCCGTTATCGAGCCGCTCCAATTCCAGACGCGGCATACCGCCGGCCGCGTGGATATAGCGGACAATAGCCTCAATCGCATCCGGGCTGGTCCGCTCGCGACTAACGTCGAGATCGTGGGGCCGGACATAAGCGACCACCTCCTGCTCCGACTGACTGCGATCGAGGTGATTGATCTTCGCCTCGCCGCCATCGATCCGGCCGTGAAAGAGATTGACGTTGCCGAGGAACTGATAAACAAAGGGGTTGGCAGGGTGATCGTAGACCTCGGCCGGCGGCCCGACCTGTTCGATCTGCCCGGCGTTCATCACCACGACCTGGTCCGAGACCTCCAGCGCCTCTTCCTGATCGTGGGTGACAAAGACGCTGGTGACGTGTAGCTCATCATGGAGACGACGCAGCCAGCGCCGCAACTCCTGGCGCACCTTGGCATCAAGGGCGCCGAAAGGCTCGTCGAGAAGGAGGACCTTGGGCTTGACCGCCAGGGCGCGGGCCAACGCCACCCGTTGCCGCTGTCCACCGGAGAGCTGCGAAGGAAAGCGATTGGCCTGACTCTCCAGCTGCACCAGCCGCAGGAGCTCCATCACCTGATCACGGATCTCCTCCTTGCCCGGCCGCTGGCTGCGCGGTTTGACCGTCAGGCCAAAGGCGACATTGTCGAAGACCGACATGTGGCGGAAGAGGGCATAGTGCTGGAAGACAAAACCGATCTTGCGGTCGGCGACGCTACGGCTGGCGACATCCTCGTCGTGAAAGAGGATGGCACCGTTGCCCGGATCGGGCTGTTCCAGTCCGGAGATGATGCGCAACAGGGTGGTCTTGCCGCATCCGGAGGGGCCGAGGAGGGCGACGAGTTCACCGCTCGGGACGAGCAGGTTGATATCCTTGAGGGCGGTAAAGCTGCCGAAGGTTTTGTTGATATTGCGGATTTCGATACTCATGGCTAATCCTTTATCATCGTCGGTTCAAGGGCCGCAGCCAGTTCCTGTCGCGCTCTCCACTCAACCAGACTCTTGGCGACCAAAGTCAACAGCGCAAGGATGGCGAGGAGGGAGGCGACGGCAAAGGCGGCGACAAAATTGTATTCATTGTAAAGAATCTCGACATGGAGGGGGATAGTGTTGGTCATGCCGCGAATATGGCCGGAGACGACCGAGACCGCGCCAAACTCCCCCATCGCCCGGGCATTACAAAGGATGACCCCGTAAAGGAGCGCCCACTTGACATTGGGGAGGGTCACCCGCCAGAAGGTCTGCCAACCGTTGGCGCCGAGGACGAGAGCCGCCTGTTCTTCATCGCTCCCCTGCTCCTGCATGAGCGGAATCAGCTCCCGCGCGACAAAGGGGAAGGTGACAAAGACCGTGGCGAGGACAATCCCCGGCACCGCGAAGATGATCTTGATATCATGCTCTGCCAACCAGGGACCAAACCACCCCTGCAGCCCGAAAAGGAGGACATAGATCAGCCCGGAGATGACTGGCGAGACCGCAAAAGGGAGATCGATGAGGGTCAAAAGGACGCTCTTACCAGCAAAATTGAACTTGGCGATCAACCAGGCGGCTGCGAGGCCAAAGACCAGATTGAGGGGCACGGCGATCCCGGCGGCGATCAGGGTGAGCTTGATCGCCGCCAGAGCATCGGGATCGTCAAAGCTGGCGAAATAGGCGCCAAACCCCTTCTCCAGCGCAGCCGAGAAGACCGCCGCCAAGGGGAGGAAGAGGAAGAAGCCGAGAAAGAGCAGGGTGACGATGATCAGTCCCCGCTTGATCCAGACGTTCTCCTCGGATCTAGCGAGGCCCACCGGGCTGTTACTGGCGCCTTTGAGCATTGAAATCGTCGCGGCCATGGTCAGACTCCTGTCCGGTAGCGGTGACTGCTATACCACTGCAAAAAGTTGATAACGAGGAGGATGGCAAAGGAAGCGAGGAGCATCACCGAAGCAATGGCGGTGGCGCCGGCGTAGTCGTATTGCTCGAGTTTGGCGATGATCAGGAGCGGGGTGATCTCGGTGAACATCGGCATGTTACCGGAGATAAAGACCACCGAACCGTATTCGCCGAGGGCACGGGCAAAAGAGAGAGCAAAACCGGTGAGCAGGGCCGGGAAGACCGCCGGTAGAATCACCCGCAGAAAGGTCTGCATCCGGCTCGCTCCCAAGCTGCGCGCCGCCTCTTCTGTCGCCGGATCGAGCTCCTCCAGGGCCGGTTGCAAGGTACGGACAACAAAAGGGAGGCCGATAAAGGTCAGAGCAATCGTCACCCCGAGAGGGGTGTAGGCGGCCTTGATGCCGAGCGGCTCAAGATAGCGGCCGACCCAGCCATTGGAAGAATAGATCGCCGTTAACGCGATACCGGAGACCGCCGTCGGCAGGGCAAAAGGGAGATCGACAAGGGCATCGATGATCTTCTTACCGGGGAAAGAATAGCGCACCAGCGTCCAGGCAACGATGAAACCGAAAAAAGCATTAATCAGGGCGCCGACCAGCGACGCGCCAAAGGTGAGGCGGTAGGACGCCACCACCCGCGGGTTGCTGACGATCGACCAGAACTCCCCCCAACCGAGAGTCGCAGTCTTCAAGAAGAGGGCGGAGATCGGCAGGAGGACGATCAGGCTGAGGTAAAAGACCGTATAGCCGAGGGTCAGACCGAAACCGGGGATGACGCTCGCTTGTTTCAACACTATTTTCATTGCAGAATCCTTGTAGGGGCACGGCGTGCCGTGCCCTCTTTGCTCATTCCCGAATGCCGGGCACGGCGCGCCGTGCCCCTACGCATCCCTACCGCCCCGGCTGATAGATCTGATCGAAAATACCGCCATCGTCAAAGTGCTTCTTTTGTGCCTGTTTCCAGCCGCCGAAATCCTTGTCGATGGTGAGAAGCTGTAGCGCCGGGAACTGTTTTTCGTACTTCCTGGCCACCTCCGGCAAACGCGGCCGGTAGAAGTTACGGGCGGCAATCTCCTGTCCCTGCGGCGAATAGAGATAGTTCAAATAAGCCTCGGCGACCTTGCGGGTGCCGCGCTTGTCAACGACCTTGTCAACGAGCGCCACCGAAGGTTCAGCAAGGATGGAGAGGGGGGGAGCAACGATCTCGAACTTGTCGGCGCCGAACTCCTTGAGGGCGAGGAAAGCTTCGTTCTCCCAGGACAGGAAGACATCGCCAAGACCGCGCTGGACAAAGGTGGTGGTAGCGCCACGCGCCCCGGAATCGAGGACCGGCACGTTCTTGAAGAGGGCGGAGATAAAGGCGCGGGCCTTGGCTTCATCGCCGTTGTTCTGATTGATGGCATAACCCCAGGCAGCCAGATAGTTCCAGCGCGCCCCCCCCGAGGTCTTGGGGTTGGGGGTAATCACCGACACGCCGGGCTTGACCAGATCGTTCCAGTCCTTGATCCCCTTGGGATTCCCCTTGCGCACGAGAAAGACGATGGTCGAGGTGTAGGGAGCGCTATTGTAAGGAAGTCGCTGCTGCCAATCAGCGGGGAGGAGCTTGGCTCTCTCGGCAATGGCGTCGATATCACCGGCGAGAGCGAGGGTGACAACATCAGCCTCCAGACCGTCGATGACGCCGCGCGCCTGCTTGCCGGAACCGCCATGCGACTGCCGGAAACGGACCTTGTCGCCACTCAGCTTCTGCCACTCTTTGGCAAAGGCGGCGTTGAATTCGGTGTAGAGTTCGCGGGTCGGGTCGTAGGAGACGTTGAGCAGGGTGACTTCCGCCGCCTGCACATTTGCCGTGGCCAGCAACAGGGCGGCAACAGTCAGAAGCAATCTTTTTTTCAACATGGTTTAATACCTTTCTCTTTAGGTCTATCAATCAAGTAGATTTATGGATAAAAAATTTGTCACATCTAAATCTGAAAATCGACCACACTCTTTTGCTGCTGCGCCGCATCTTCCGAACGCTTCTGCATGTCGGCCAGGGTGGTGTGATCAAGAATATCAGCAATCGCATCGCGTACATCCTTCATCACCAGACGAATACCGCAGGTCCTTTCATCACGGCATTCAGTACAGGGACGATAAGCAGTGACGCTGACACATTCCACCGGTGCCAACGGCCCATCAAGGATGCGGACAATCTGGCCGATGCTGATTTCGTCCGGCGGTTTCCCCAGCGCATAGCCGCCCCCCTTCCCTTTCCGACTCGACAATACCCCGACATTCTTGAGTTGCAACAGGATCGCCTCCAGAAATTTCTTGGGGATGCGCTCCTCTTCAGCGAGATCGGCAATGAGGACCGGTCCGTCGCCATAGGTGCGGGCGAGAGCAAGGAGGGCTTGCAAGCCATATTTGGTCTTTTTTGATATCATAATACCTATCGGCTTTATAGACTTTCATCAAAAGTACCTGACAGAGCGTCACCGTGTCAATGCTTTATTTAAACTGATTAGCAACCGACGCCCCTTCGGGACGATTTTTCAGAGAGAAACTTCAAATTTCCAGAGCATGTGATTTTAAGCACTTAGATTGAAGTTACTCAGAAGCGCTCATCTTCCGCACTAAGATTTTCTCCCTCCCCTTCAAGGGTCGGGGTGGGGATGGGAAGTTTTCGGTACCAATAAGACCCATCCCCCTCCTAACCTCCCCCTTGAAAGGGGAGGAATTAAAACTTGCGGAAGATTGAAACTAATCAGGTTATTTAATGCTTGTGGCATATTGCCGTCCTTCGTCAAGGATCGAACAAAGCGACAAAACCAAGCAGAGACCACTGGACCCTGTAAATTTTCACGGCATGCGTTTTGCTA
>JACUTW010000056.1 GCA_014859605.1 Desulfuromonadales bacterium | reverse complement strand
GCGTGCGGCGGGGTGTTCAATTTTCGGCAGGGGCAATGCGCCGCCCCTTCAGGACGACTTTTCGAGGCCGTAACTCTTGATCTTGCTGTAAAGGGTGCCGCGGGCAATGCCGAGGGCTTCGGCGGCCTGGGACAGGTTCCAGTTTTTGGCTTGGAGGACCTGGCGGATGACAGTCGCTTCGATCTCGGGGAGGAGGGAAGAGGTGAGGTTGAGATGGAAACCGGCGCTCTGTTTGTTGTCCCGCAGCTCGGTTGGCAGGTGCGCCGGCTGGAGTTCTGTGCCGCGGCAGAAGACGACCGCGCGGGCGATGACATTGCCGAGCTCCCGCACGTTGCCGGGCCAGTGATAAGCGCAAAGGAGATCGAGCGCTTCTTTGCTGATCGCCTTGATCCCTTTGTTATTTTCTTGACTGTACCTGTGCAGGAAATAATCGGCGAGGAGGGGGATGTCGGTGCGGCGCTGCCGCAAGGGGGGCGCGGTCAGGGTGACGACGTTGAGGCGATAATAAAGGTCTTCGCGAAAGCTCTTCTCTTGAATGGCGGCTTCGAGGTCTTTGTTGGTGGCGCAGATGATGCGGGTATCGACTTTGATGGTTTCAGTGCCACCGACGCGCTGAAAGGTGCCGAGTTCGAGAACCCGCAGCAGGGCGACCTGGGTGGCCAGCGGGATGTCGCCGATTTCGTCGAGAAAGATGGTGCCGTTATGGGCGTGCTCAAAAAATCCGGCTTTGCGTTTATCGGCGCCGGTAAAGGCCCCTTTTTCATGACCGAAGAGGGCGCTGTTGATCAATCCTTCGCTCAAAGCTGCGCAGTTGACCGGGACAAAGACCTGGTCGCGGCGGGGACTGCGGGCGTGCAGGGCGGCGGCGATCAACTCTTTGCCGGTGCCGCTTTCGCCGCGGATGAGGACGGTGGCATTGGTCGGGGCGACCCGCCGGATGAATTCGAAGAGCTCGAACATCGCCGGATCCTGGCCGACCAGGGCTTCAAAATGGACCTCTGCATGACCGCTCTCTTTATTCCCTTGCAACAGTTGTTGATGTTTAAGGATCTTCTCCAGCTGCATCAGCAATGAAGTGATGTCAAAGGGTTTGAGAATGTAGTCGTAGGCGCCGGCTTTCATTGCCCGCACCGCTTCGTGGCTGGAGTCGACGCCAGTGAGGATGAGGACGAAGATTTCGGGATAGCGCTGCCGGATCTCCTGCAACAGCTCGATGCCGTCCATCCCCGGCATCGACAGGTCGCTGAGGACAATCTCCGCCGGAAAAGTCTTGAGCTGTTGCAGGGCCGCGGTGCCGCTTTCGGCGGTTTCGATCTCAAAACGGGGATCGTCGCCGAGCTCGCGGCAAAAGATCCGGCGGTAAGCGGCTTCGTCGTCGACATAAAGGAGGCGGGTCTTTTTAGTCGTCAAGGTCTGCTCCTGGCGTTCTTTGATTGATCACGGTGTCGCCCTTGGCTTCGCCCTTGGGCGCGCGTGGTTGAGAGCGGATATCGAAAGGGAGGCGGATGGTAAAGGTTGTCCCCACCCCCGGCGCGCTTTCGACCCGGATCTCACCCTGATGCCGGACGATAATATCATAGGCGATGCTCAAGCCCAGGCCGGTGCCGACCCCGATCGGTTTCGTGGTGTAAAAGGGGGTGAAAATCCGCTCAAGTTTCTCTGCCGGGATGCCGCAGCCGCTGTCGGCGATAGACAGATAGATCTGCTCATTCTCCGTCCAGCTGCGCACATGGATCTCTCCCGTGTCGGTGATGGCCTGGGCCGCATTCAGCAACAGATTCATCAAGACCTGATTGATTTGGTCGGTATAGCAATAGATTTGCGGCAGCTCGCCGTAATCCCGCAGGACCGTGACCTTGTCGCGTAATTCGGGGCGAAGGATGGTCAGGGTGCTCTCCAGACAGTGATGCAGATCGGTCAGCTGGAGTTGTAAATGTTCCTGCCGCGAAAAGCTGCGCAAGCTCTGGACGATCCGGGTGATCCGGCCCGTCCCGTCCCGACATTCTTCGATCATTTCCGCAAGGTCTGCGAAAACTTTTTGAACTTTGAAATCGCGCTGGCCTTTTTCCCAGGCGCTCATCAGGTCGCTGTCGCCCCGGGATTTGATCAGTTCTTCCTGGAGGGCGATAAAATGGGCAAGTTGATCGAAATAGCGCGCGAAGAGATCGAGATTATGGCTGACAAATCCCACCGGGTTGTTGATGTCGTGGGCCACCCCGGCAGCGAGCTGACCGATACAGGCCATCTTGTCCTGATGGAGGATGGTCGCCTGTTTGGCCTGCAAATCAGCGTAGGCGGAAGCGAGCTCGTTGCGGTTCTTTTCGATCTCGTGGTTGGCGACTTCAAGTTTCGCGGTCCGCTCATGGACGCGTTCTTCGAGTTGTTCGTTGAGCAGTTGTAAATCGACTTCGACTTGCCGGCGGAGTTCGATTTCTGTGGCCAGAGAGAGATTGATTGTTTCGATCGCGTTCTTTTCATCGACGAGCTGCTGGGTGGTTGTCGTTAATTCGCGGTCGGTCCTGCCGAGGATGCGCCAGGCAAAGATGAAGAGGGCCCCTGAGAGGAAGAGGCCGATGCCGATGACGCGGACAATAAAAAGGTAAAAAACTTTGGTCTCGTTGGTGGTGTCGTACAGGAGAAAGTAATCACCGATCAGCCGATTTCCTGCTTCGATCAAGGCCAATTTCCGGATGGCGAAACGGCGGCCGTCACCACTGTTAATCTCGTACCATGATCCGCTGTTGTTGATTCTACCGGTCAGGTTGAGGATTTTGGCGAGGTTGGCTTCGGGAATATCCAGGCTGCTGTCGATCACCACTTTGTTCGGGAAGGTCTCCCATAGACTGAAACGATGGAGGCGGTGCATGCCTTCTTCCCACTTGGCGCGGTCAAGATATTCTTTTTGCACGCTCACGACGTAGTCGAAACCACCAATCTTGCGCAGAGCGGAGAGGAGCGTCTCGATCTCGGTGCCGATTTCGATGAAGCCAAGCAGGCCGTTTTCGTCGCGCCAGGGGGTCACCACCCGCAGCGTCAGGGTGCCGAGATCGCCAAGTTCGAGCCCATGGGACGGCATTCCCGTTTTAATGGCGTGCCGCAGAGTCTGGCGGGTAATCAGGTCGCCAAAGACTTCCGGTCGATAAGCGCGCAAAAAGTTGTGACCATCGGGGGTGTGATAATAAAGGTGGGTGATTCCGGCGTTCTCTGCCATGCGGGCATAGAAGGGAGCGGCTTGCCGGTAAAGGGCGCCCCGGTCGCCCTTGCGCATGGCTGCCAGCGATAATTGGTCATCGGCGAGAAACTGGCCGACCGTGGTCATGACTTCAACGCGCCGGGCAATGACCTCGTTTAACGTCGATTGGGCGACTTCGTAGCGGTGGGCAAGTTCCCGCTCAATCTTTTCTTCGCGAATGGCGTAACCACTATAAAGAAAGGCAGCGAAGAGGACTAAAAAGGTTAGAGTCAGAGGAATCATGACTTTTCTGCGGACATTGCGACGGGTCATAAAATCATCTTTTCCTGCGGCAAAGGGGTGATGAATGAGGTCAGACATCGGGAGATTAAGCTGTTGAAGCGTTTGCTGTCAACGGCGTTGTCCCCAACTCCGTCCGGCCGGTACAATCTGGTGAGCCGCTTGCCTCCAAAGTGGGGCACAGGGTAAGATAAATTCCAATATCCCTTGAAGGAGTTGATATGGCACAACAGGAACGGGAAGCGATCCTCCGCTTGTTTGACACCCTTGACCGCGAGCATCTTGCCGGCAAGCACGAAGCTTTGCGGTTGGCGATCATCACTCTCCTTTGCGGCGGTCACCTCCTTCTGGAAGATCGTCCCGGCCTCGGCAAGACCACCCTGGCTCTGGCTCTGGCCCGCGCCACTGGCCTCCTCTTTGGCCGGGTGCAGTGTACCAGCGATCTCCTCCCCTCCGATATTACCGGATTGTCGATCCTTGATCGCGCTGCCAACGATTTTCGTTTTATCCCCGGCCCGATCTTTTGCAACATCCTCCTCGTCGACGAACTCAATCGTGCCATGCCCCGCACCCAGAGTGCCCTTTTGGAAGCAATGGAGGAGCGCTGCGTGACCGTTGAAGGAGTGACCCATCCCCTTCCCGAGCCGTTCATGGTCATTGCCACCCAGAATCCCGGCGAGCAGGTCGGCACCTTCCCTCTCCCCGAGTCACAGCTCGACCGCTTCCTGATCACCACCGGCATCGGTTACCCTGCCGCCGAGATCGAGCGCCAGATCATTGCCGGCGGTGGTATCCGCGACGAGCTGAAACATATCGAGCCCCTGCTAACGCAGGAGGAGCTCCTGTCCAGTCGCAAGGCGGCGCAGAAGGAGGTGCATCTGGCGCCGGCGATCATCGATTATATCCATCGCATTGCTGTTGCTACCCGCAATGCCCCGATGGTCAGCGCCGGCATCTCGCCGCGCGGCGCCATTGCCCTTGCCCAGAGCGCCCGCGCCTGCGCCTGGCTGCAGGGACGCGATCATGTCATCCCCGAAGATATCCAGGCGATGCTGCTGCCGGTTTGCGCCCATCGGCTGATCCTGCGCCCCGAACATGAGGGGATCAACAAACGTGAGGTGCTGTCATCGCTCGTTCGCACACTTCCGGTTCCCCGCTGAAACTGACCCGCACCGGCGGGATCTATATCGGCATGACCCTGGTCCTCGGCTTTGCTGCGGTCAATACCGGCAACAATCTCCTGTATCTGATCGTTGCCGCCCTGTTGGCCTTTATGGCGAGCACCGGCTTTGCCGGCAAGCGCAACATCGAAGGCTATGGGCTCGACCTCGAGGTCCCGGATGAAGTCTATGCCGGCACTGCAACGCTGTTGACCCTGCGGATTCACAACCCGCGGCGATTTCTCCCGGCCTTCCTGCTGCGCGTCGAACTGGATGACACAAGTGTTCTCCTCCCCTATCTCCCGGCGCAAAGCAGTGGTCGCGTCACCCTCCCTTACACCCCGGCGCGGCGCGGCCAGCACCAGATCAAGGAGATGCGCATCAGCAGTCCCTTTCCCGTCGCTTTCTTTGTGCGCCGTCAGACCTTTACTCTCGATGGCGACATCCTCGTCTTTCCGGCGCCGCGCCCTCTGCCCTACCTCCTCAGTGCCAGCGGCAAAGAAGCGCATCGCCTTGGACAAAGCAGCGCCCGGCGCGGCAACCAAGGGGTCGTGGCCGGGATTTTCGATTACACCGGCAGTGAACCGCTCAAGCGCATTCACTGGCGCCTCTCGGCCCGCCACGACAGTCTCAAGGTCAAGGAGTTGGAGAGTGACGCCAGCGAGCCAGTCATCATCGTCCCGGCCGAACTCCCCGGTGCCAATTGGGAAGAACGCTTGAGCGGCGCCGCCTGGCTGATCGACCGCACCCTGCGCCGTGGACGCCCCGTCGGTTTGCGGCTGGGGTCAAATCTGCTGGCGCCGGGGAGCGGCCGCAACCATAAACTCAAATTGCTGCGCGCTCTGGCCCTGACCGATGCCGATTAGACGCCTCCTCCTTAGCATCGCCGCCCTGGCCGCTCTGGTCGGCGCCGCCCCCCTGTGGCCCTGGCTCGATCTGCCGCTGCGCCTTGTCCTGCCGGTCGCCTTCCTCCTCGGTCTCTGGGCCGATCAGCGCGGCACGGTTCTCCTGACGGCGCGCCCGGCAACGCTGCTGATCGTTGTCGCCTTTGTCTGGTACGGAGCGCACGCCAGTCGCGGCGATATTGTCGGGCCGGCGACCAATCTTTTGGCTCTGCTCCTCGCCCTGCGGTTGCTCACCGAAAAGAGCAGCCGCCATCTGCTGCAGATCTTCATCCTCGCCCTTTTGGCCCTGGCCGCTTCCTCCCTTTATTCCCTGAGCAGCGTCTTCCTGCTCTTTTTGATTCTGGAGGTTTTGGCGATTGCCTTTGGTCTCTTCCTCCTTTGCTATGCTGACGCCGACCCGCAGGCGCAGCTCGACCGTCGTCCTCTGCGGGCAATCTTTGCCATCGGACTGGGCTTGCCGCTCCTCTCTCTCCTCTTGGTCCCACCGCTCTTCTTCATTCTGCCGCGCACCCAGATCCCCCTTTGGAACTTTCTCAACCAGCCGCAGAGTGCGATCAGCGGCATCAGCGATCATGTCGAGCCGGGGTCGGTCTCGACCCTGGCGCAAAGCAAGCGGATCGTGCTGCGCGTCGAAACGTCCCGCCAACCTGTCAACGAACTTTACTGGCGGGTGATTGTGCTCAATACCCCGGCGGGGAAGGCCTGGGTGCGCCGGTCCCCCCCGGCCGCCGAGATGAATCTCCCTGCGAGCCAGAACGGGATACAGCAGCGCCTATACATCGAGCCGACCGGCGAGTTCTTCCTCCCCGGTCTCGATCCGCTCGTGCAGTGGCGCGGTCTGCCGGCCGCCCGCACTCCCGACAGTCTGGTGATTGTGCAGCGCCCCCTGAATCAGCGCAGCATGGTGCAGGCGATCTCCAGCCAGGGGGGCCGCATTCGCAGCGGCAAGCCGTTCCCCCTCGATCTGTATCTCACACTCCCGGAGGAGGTGACGCCGCGCTTGCGGAGCACGGTGGCTGAATTAATCCAGGAGGGGGATAGCGCGCGGCAGCGCATTACGGCGATCGAAGGTTTCTTTCTGCAACAGGGATTGAACTACAGCCTCACCGATCTGCCGGGGGGCGCGGCGCCGATCGACGATTTCCTTTTTGCAAAGAAATCCGGTTACTGCGAGCACTTTGCGGTCGCTTTTGCCACGATGCTGCGCCTGGCTCAAGTGCCGGCACGTTTGGTCGGGGGATATTATGGTGGGGAGTATAGTGAGTTTGGTGGCTACTATCTGGTGAGTGAAGATCGCGCCCATCTCTGGGTCGAGGCGCTGGTTGACGGCTATTGGGAACGACTCGATCCGACCCGTTTCGCCCGCAATGCCGACAGCGTCGGCAATGTCCAGCAGCAGCGCATGCGCGGCCTGTCCCAATGGGTTGACGCTTTCAATTACTACTGGAATCGCACGGTTATCAGCTACGATCTCAGCCAGCAGATCGACTGGCTGCGCCGCGCCGGCAAGGAGACCCGCCGCTGGGATTTTGCCGCTATCTTCAAGCAGAGTATTCCCTTTGTCGTCGGACCGGTCGTCTTCGTCGTGCTCTTGGCGTTGTTGCGACCGCGGCTGCACCGCTCGCCTCAGGAGCGTTTGCTGCAACGTTTCTTACGGCAACTCCGCAAAGAGCAGATCGCCACGGACGATTTGAGTCTCGGCCTGCACACCCTCGCCGCGCGCTCCCGCTATCCCGCCGCCCGCACCTTTGCGGCCCGCTACAATGCCCTGATCTTCTCCGGGCGACCGCCGAGCGCTGCGGAGATTAGCGAGTTGAGGGAGTTGCTGCGGCAGATGCAGTAGATAAATTTGTGAGTGGTTGAGTCATAATCACGGGTGAATTATTTGATCAGAGAGAAAGGTAAAAAGCGGAGGCCGCAAGTTACGGCCCCCGCTTTTTGTTTAACTCTGGACTTTTGGGGATTTTTAGTTTTATGGCAGTTGTGACGCTAATGCTTTGCGCTGTCGGTCATATACCTTGGCTCATCCTGACCATCAACCCACACATCCAAGAGATGGCTAACATCGTCATCGTCCACAGCGTAACGCACGTGAAGTTTTCTGTAATAGATGCTGACAATGGCAATATGAAACTCAAGGTCAATCCCACCGATGTTTTTTCTCCTGACAGGCCAGCCCCGGGGATGAGCCTCGATTACATCTAAAATCGTTTTCATCCCTTGGGCGAGAGATAAATACGCCATGGGGCTTGATTTTTTTAAATAAGAACTCATCTCCGCATAGGCAGAAACAAAATGCGGCGCGCGACGAATTTTCAGGTATTTTTTTAACATCTTATAAACCGCTATCCTTTTACAGCGGCACGGCTGTGTGCGATCATTTCTGCTGCGGCTTTACTGTCGTCTTCGATCATTTTCAGCAAATCATCAATTGGCTCAGATTTCCCCTCGCAAACCTCTTTCCAGGCCTTCAAAGTCCTAATGTCAGCGTTGCGCTCCAAGATATCTTCTTGGATCAACCGCTTTGCCCCCGTTCTGAGAAAACCCTGGGGCGTCAGGCCGTGTACGCGGCAGTATTCGTTGACATTATTCATTTCTGGGTCATCGAAAGTAACGTTTACTTGATTCCGTTTTGGCATGGACTTTCTCCTTCGCTAGCATTTGTAACAAAGATAGCACCATAAACTAAGAGAGATCTATAAAAATAACATTTTCCTTATATTGCTGATTTTAAAAAGAAAATCTCCCTGTAGCAATTTTTGCAGCAGGGAGACGCTATATATGTTGGTGCAAAATCTGTCCACTCACAAAACTACTAGCTAGCCACTGCGGCGCATCCCGTCTTTGTTTATTCCGCCGCCGGCGCTGCCGGGCGCTTTTTCCCGCCCCGCCGGCGCTTTCTTTTGCGTGGGCCTTTGGGCGTTTCTGCGTCGTCGGGCAACTTCGCGTCCGGTTGCCGATGCCGCTCCAGGTGCTGTTGCCAGCGGTCGAGCAGTTCGTCCCCTGCACCGCTGGCGGCGAGATAAAGACGGAAGAGCTCAAAACCGGGCTGCGCCGCGGCATGGACGAGAAAACGTTTTTCGCCACGCTGTCCCGGTCCGCGTAGATAACGGAAGAGGGCTAAAAGGAGTTCGCGGGCTTGATGACGGATGCCGCAGGCGATATGAAAATATTCACAGTGGGCGGCGAGGAGGGTCGAAGAGAGGGGGAGGGCTTCGCTGAGAGTCTGGCATTTGCTGCTCTTTTTCACAAAGGCCGAGGCAAAGAGGAGAGCGAGGGCAAAGCCTTCGCTGACCGCCGGTTCCCCCTGCGCGGTGCGCTGATCGCTGGCGTCGAGCAGGTGCAGAGTCGTTTCATCCGCTTGATACCCACCTAAAAGTGGAGCCAAAAGTTGCGTTGCGCTGGCACTGCGCAGCACCGCTCCGGCGATACCGTAGCGAAAGAGATTCTGCAATTCTTCCCGGACCCGGGCCGGTGCGGCTGTCGCGACCAGTGGCGCACATTGCAGGATTCCGTCATAAGTGGCGGGATCGAGGGTGAAGTCGAGGCGGGCGGCAAATTCGAGGGCACGCAGCATCCGCACCGGATCTTCCTGATAACGAATCAGGGGGTCGCCGATCACCCTGATGCGGCGCTCGGCAAGATCACGCAGACCGCCAACGTAGTCGATGATGGCAAAGGAATCGATATCGTAGAAGAGGGCGTTGATCGTAAAGTCGCGGCGGAAAGCGTCTTCCTCCGGGGTGCCGAAGACATTCTCGCGAAAATGATGGTGGTCAGCAGGGTCTTCGGGGAGATCGTCCGCCTGGGCATGGCGACGAAAGGTGGCGACCTCGACGACTTCGCTGCCAAAACGGATATGGGCAAGGCGGAAACGGCGGCCGACCAGAAAACAGTTGCGGAAGAGCTTCTTGACCTGGCCGGGGGTGGCATCGGTCGCTACATCGAAATCTTTGGGGGTGCGGTTGAGGAGGAGATCGCGCACGCAGCCGCCGACAAGATAGGCTTTGAAGTTCTGGCCGCGCAGACGGTACAAAACTTTCAGGGTCATTTCGTCAAATTGTTTGCGGGAAATGTGATGCTCGGCGCGAGGGAGGATGATGGGCAGGTTGGTCATAATCGGCGTGACTCCGTGAAGTTGGCGCAGACTAGCAGAGAACGCAGCGGCATTAAAGAAAAAAGTAGTAAGAGTCGACCTGATCGCCAAAAAAAAGCGGACCATAAGGTCCGCCAAAAGAAGAGAAAAATATTTAAACAATCCCGGAGTCTGTTCGATGCTGCGATGTTGCCGACGAACCGCGGCAACACATCATCCCCCCAAGCTCACCACTTCAATATAAATAAAGTAGATCACACCCTCCGTAGTACTCCTCCGGACATCGGGTAAAGCGCATTCGGTAGGATGAAGATAGTGGCAGGTTCTTACAATTATCTGACAAAAACGCTGTTTTGAGGAGAAAATTATCGGTGAGGGAGAATTATTGGGCCCCCTCCTTGATTAAGGAGGGGGCGAGAGGAAAGGCCTTTACCGTGTTAGCTGCCGGTACTTGATGCGATGCGGGCGGTCGGCTTCGGCGCCGAGGCGCTTCTTTTTGTCCTCTTCGTATTCCGAGAAGTTCCCTTCAAACCAGGTGACGACACTATTCCCTTCAAAGGCGAGGATGTGGGTGGCGATGCGGTCGAGGAACCAGCGATCATGGCTGATGACGACGGCACAGCCGCCGAAGTTCTCCAGCGCTTCTTCCAGCGCCCGCATGGTGTTGACGTCGAGGTCGTTGGTCGGTTCGTCGAGGAGGATGACGTTCGCTCCTTCTTTGAGCATCTTGGCGAGGTGGACGCGGTTGCGCATGCCGCCGGAGAGGAGGCCGACCTTCTTCTGCTGGTCAGAGCCGGAGAAGTTGAAGCGCGAAACATAGGCGCGGGAGTTGACCAGACCCTTGCCGAGCTCGATCTGCTCCTGGCCGCCGCTGATCTCTTCCCAGATCGATTTGTTGGGGTCGAGGTTGCGACTCTGGTCGAGATAAGCGAGCTTGACGGTTTCGCCGATGCGGATGGTGCCGGAATCCGGCTGCTCCTGGCCGGCAATCATGCGGAAGAGGGTCGATTTGCCGGCGCCGTTCGGGCCGATCACACCGACGATACCACCGGGGGGGAGACGGAAGGTCATGTTCTCAACCAGGAGTTTGTCGCCATAAGCCTTGCTCACCCCTTCAGCTTCGATGACGATATTGCCGAGACGGGGGCCGGGGGGGATAAAGAGTTCGAGCTCTTTCTCCTGCTTCTCGCTTTCCTGGCCGAGGAGTTTTTCATAGGAAGAGATACGCGCCTGGCTCTTGGCGTGGCGCCCCTTCGGACTCATCCGGATCCATTCGAGTTCCCGCTCCAGGGTCTTTTGGCGCTGCCCTTCGGTTTTATCTTCCTGGCGCAGGCGATCCTGTTTCTGCTCCAGCCACGACGAATAGTTCCCTTTCCAGGGGATGCCGGCGCCGCGGTCGAGTTCGAGGATCCAGCCGGCAACATTATCGAGGAAGTAGCGGTCATGGGTGACGGCGATGACGGTGCCGGCATATTGTTGCAGATGCTGTTCGAGCCAGGCGACCGATTCGGCGTCGAGATGGTTGGTCGGCTCGTCCAACAGGAGGATGTCGGGCTTCTGTAACAGGAGACGGCAGAGGGCGACACGGCGCTTCTCGCCACCGGAGAGGACCCCGACTTGCGCGTCGGCCGGCGGGCAGCGCAGGGCATCCATTGCCAGTTCGAGACGGGAATCGAGGTCCCAGGCGTCGAGATGATCGAGCTTCTCCTGCACCACTGCCTGGCGGTCGCAGAGTTTCTCCATGTCGGCATCAGGGTCGGCAAAGGCGGCGTTGATCTCTTCGAACTCTTTGAGGAGATCGACGGTCTCCTGCACCCCTTCCTCCACGACCTGGCGCACGGTCTTGGAACAATCGACGAGGGGTTCCTGTTCGAGATAGCCGATGGTGTAGCCGGGGGAAAGGATGGTCTGGCCGGTGAAGTCCTTGTCGACGCCGGCAAGGATACGCAGCAGCGAACTCTTGCCTGAGCCGTTGAGGCCGAGAACGCCGATCTTGGCTCCGTAATAATAGGAAAGGTAGATGTCCTTGAAGACCGGTTTCTTGTCGTAAAATTTGTTGACCCCGACCATCGTGTAAATAATCTTGGTATCGATACTCATCGTTTTATGTTGCCTCCGGCAAAGAAATTGGGGTGCGTCAAGAGCCGTATTTTTTAACACAGCATCCCGGTGACGTCAAAGAAAATCACGGTCTTTCCACAGGTTGTAGCAGGAGCCAGACCTGTTGGTCCGGAACTCCGGAGTGCCAGCGATCGATACTGCGACCGTAGAGATCGACACCGATAAAGAGGGTGAGGAGGAGGACGGCAAAGAGGAGGGGGGGGATGATCCAGCGCCGCGCCCAGGTGAAGTGGAGTGCTCCCGGCGCCGGACAGCCGGCGACGCAGCGATAACAGGCAAAGCATTCTGCCGAACGGATGGTCGTCTTGAGCATCACCGGCAAAGAGGCGGGGCAGCGATGCGAGCAGGCATTGCAGCGCACACACTTTTCCGGAAAGCGGCGGATCTTGCCGATCGAGGCCAAAGAGACGAGGCCGAGGAGAGCGCCGTAGGGGCAGAGATAGCGGCACCAGGGCAGCTTGACAAAGACCGAAAGGACGATTATCACCGCCACGAAGATCAGGACGGTCGTTGACGGGGAGATAAAGAAGTGAAGCATGCGCACATCGACGATCTGATGGTAAGGGGAGGCAAAGAAGGCTTCCATGGCCGGCAATGACATGGCGAGGGTGGCAGCATAAAGGAAGAAGGCGAGGAGGAGATATTTGAGGCTGCGCAGGGGCAGATCGATCCAGAAGGGGGGGATGAAGTTACGCCCGAAGAGTTTGTGGCCAAAACGCCACAGAACTTCGCCGAGGGCAAAGACCGGGCAGATCCACGCACAGAAGCCGCGTTTGAGGAGGAGTCCGGTCAACAGGGCGGCGAGTAGGATCAGGGCGGCGGCGGGATGGACCGGGAAGAGCTCGCCGGTCTGCAGCCAGTAGCGTAGATTCATCAAACCGCTGATCGGCAGAAAGCCGTCGACAGCATCCGGGCGGGGAAAGGGGGCGATCCCGGTCGCTGCAATGGCATTCTTCCACTGATAAAAGCGGATGCCGATCCAGAGAAAGAAGAGGATAAATCCGCCTTGAACAAGGTGGCGGGGGAGTTGCGGGGGGAGGCGGCGCAGCATGGCGGTTCCTTTCAACGCAGAGAGTGTCGTCAGCCTAGCCGAGCCGCCTTGTTGCTGTCAACGTCGCGTGCAGGCGGGAGTAAACGCGTTATGCCATCATCGTGAGCGAGGTGCTGAAGGGGTTAGGGGAAGAGTGTATGGTGATAGAGGGCTTCAAAATATCTTAAAGCTTGTTAGAGAATTTCTGGGATGGGGGTAGTCGGAGAATTCCTTGTGATCTTCGGCGAACGAAACACCGGCGCGAAATGCTTCAAACCCTGACGTGCCGCTGATTTGCAATTGACAGCGTAAGCGGCGGCAAGGTAAGAAAGGTCTGCAATTTTTAGTTGCTGACCTAATCATTCCGGAGAGATTGATGCTTTTACCGGACGCCGCTATATGAGAGATTTGCTGATTTTTCGCCCCTTCCGGACTTGCCGGGCGGGGCGGTTTTGCTTGGTTTGTGACTGTAATTTATTGCAAGAGAGGAGATTAAATGACAAACCTGACTGAAGAAGACCGTAACGAACTGATCCGCCTCCTGCAAGCGGGCGAGCAGGTGCCTGCGCACTGGCGCGGCAAGCTCTTTCCCGGCGGGGCGCAGAGTGAGGCGATCGGTAAGGAATACCGGCTGGAATATGCGGGGAAGATGAAGCGGGAGCAGGTGCTGGCCGAGACGCCGGCCGCGCCATGGCAGCTGGTGCGCCGTTTTGCCGAGGACCGGCCGCATGGCGACGGTTGGCGCACTCTGTTGGTCTGGGGCGACAATCTTCTGGCGCTCCTCGTCGACCAGCAAGGACGGGAAGTACAAGGGGTGGATTTCGGGAATGATGGTGGATTTAGGTAAATAATCGCGAACGAAGAGGATACATTCTCCGAGAAATCAAAAACCGTACGAGCAGTGCCAAATGGAGGGAAGCTGTCTTTGCTTAACTGGGAAACGGAAAAATAGCGTAACAAGTTGTTATCAATTACTATTTTTGCTTAACTGGGAAACGGAAATGATCAAAAACTGGATTCAGAAGGCGCTTGATTTTCTCAGCCACAGCCTCAACCCCATTCCGCAAGAGCTGAATGAGCTGGATTGGAAGGAAGACCTGTCGCCGCATAACGCCAAGCTTTGTCGGCACTTGTCTGCCTTTGCCAATCAGCCGGGCGGTGGTTTCATGGTCTTTGGCATCGAAGATAAGCCGCTTCGCCTCGTCGGCGTTCAACAGCAGACCGCCGAAAAAATCGTGCAGCGGTTGGGCAGTCTGTGCCGGGACTCGCTGAATCCAGTCGTTACCCTTGATCATGCCATTGAAAATTATCAGGGCATCCCTTTGTTGTTTGTTCATATTCGGGAGAGCGCAGTCAAGCCTGTTCACTTGTACTCGGGGACCATGGAAGACGCCTACATCCGTAGCGGCGGAACGACCAGAAAGGCGTCACGACAGGAAATAGGCGGATTAATGCTGAATAGCAAAACCCCGCAATTTGAGGAGCTGCATGCCTCCAAGCTCAAGTCCGCGCCGGAGATACTGGATATTCTTGATTACCGCACTATTTACAAGCTGCTGGGTAAGCCTGTTCCGCAAACAAATGACGAAGTGCTGCAATGGATGAAAGATGAGAAAATGATCGACGAGGTCGATGGTGCCGGGTATTACATCACCAACTTCGGAGCTTTGTCGGCAGCGCAAAACCTGAAAGATTTTGACGGCTTGGCACGCAAGAGTGTTCGCCTCATAAAGTACAAGGGCATCAATAAGTTGGAAGCCGAAAAGGAATTCCCCGGCTCGAAAGGTTATGCCATCGGCTTTGAAGGCCTGGTTGCTTTTATCGAGGCCATGCTGCCAAGTAGTGAAATCATAAAAAATGCGTTGCGGGCCGAGACAACTGTCTATCCTGAAATAGCTATCAGGGAGTTGGTTGCCAATGCGCTTATCCATCAGGATTTCAGTATTCGTGGCTCCGGTCCCATGATTGAAATCTTTGTGGATCGTATAGAAATATCAAATCCCGGTAAGCTGCTCCCATCCAAAAAAATTGATCGTTTGATCAGAACTACACCGGAATCGAGGAATGAATTTCTTGCGGCCGCATTTCGCCGATACAATATTTGTGAGGAGCGTGGTTCCGGATTCGAAAAAGCCGTTGCCTCTATCGAGCTGTTCGGATTGCCACCATTGAAATTCGAGGAGCTGGAAAACTCTTTTCGAGTCACCATGTACTGCCCAAAAACCTTCGCAGAGTTGACCCCCATGGAGCGGATCGAGGCCTGTTACCAGCATAGCATCATCAAATATTTTTCCAGTGGTGGCATGACCAACGCCAGTCTGAGAGAACGGTTCAAGATGCATGAAAAGCAAAGACCACAGGTATCATTGGTCATAAAAGAGGCGTTGGTGCAGGGTAAGATCAAACCCAAAGATCCCAATAATGTTTCGACAAAATTTGCTGAATACATACCCGTTTGGGGGTAGTTTTTTGCTTAACTGGAAAGCGGAAAAATAGAATAATATATTGAAATATTTAGATTTTTTGTTTGCATCGCATACGGATAGAAAGCAGCCGTAAAGATGACAGGCTAGTTTTCCCCCAACCCCTCCTGAAACAGGAGGGGAGCCAATCACCCTCCCGGAGTCTCCCTGACCAACATGGTGCGCGACTGCGCAAAATCAAAACCCGAGGTGCAACATGATTACGACCCCTTCCCTTGAAAACTGCTGGGATTTGACTCCTCTTTACCTTGCGCCGGACGATCCTGCCTGGGAAAGGGATCTGCAAGGCGCACTAAGCGCCGCACAAGCCTTTGCCGCCGATTGGCGTGGCACTCTCGACGAAAAAACGATGAGTGCGCCGGCTCTGGCCGCTGCGTTGCAAAGTTATGCAGCACTGCAAAAACAAGGGCTGCAGCCCTACTTTTACGCCCAGCTCCTCTTCAGTGCGAAAAGTGACGACGACCGCCACAAAGCCCTCTTTGCCCGCGCCCGCGAAGTGTGGCACACCGTGACGGAGACGACCCTCTTCTTTGAGCTCGATCTGCTGCGTCTCAGTCACGAGATCTTCGTTCCTCTTTTGAGCGCCCCGGAGCTGCAGGAGTATAAGCATTATCTGCAACAATTGCGCGCCCATGCCCCTTACACCCTGAGCGAGGCGGTCGAGCAGGCCCTCAAGCGCAAGGATCTCTCGGGGAAGGAGGCCTTTGCCCAGCTCTTCGAAGAGGTCACCGGCGAGATGCGTTTTACCTTCACCTTCCCCGCTGAAGAGTCTCCGCGGGAAGCGAGCGGCGAAGAGCTCCTCGCTCTCCTGTATCATCCTGACGGCAACGTGCGCGAAGGAGCATTCAGCACTTTCCTCCAGGGGCACGCCGCTGCCGGAACGGTGCTGGTCGCCTGTTTTAACAACATCTTCCTTGACCACGGCAAGGAAGCGGAGCTGCGCGGTTATCCGCAGCTGATGACGCCGACCCATCTGGAGAGCGAGACCGCGCCGGCAATGGTCGAGAAGATGATGGATGTCAGCGAAGCGAATTACCGTCTCGGTCAGGAGTATTTTGCCCTCAAGCGTCAGCTTCTTGGCCTGGAGCGGATGAAGAATACCGACCTTTATGCCCCCTTGAGTACACAGGTGCGCCATATCGATTTTGCCGAAGCGCAAGGGACGGTTTTGGCGGCCTTTCAGTCCTTTTCGCCGCAATTGGCGGAGTTGGCGCAGAGTTTCTTTGCAGAGAAAAGAATCGATGTCTTTCCGGCGTCGGGGAAGAGTGGCGGCGCTTTCTGCCATGGCATGGCGCCGGGGATTGCTCCCTATATCCTCACCAACTACACCGGCACCCTGCGCGACCTTTCGACCCTGGCGCATGAACTCGGGCATGGCGTCCACTTTGTCCTCTCTGGTCGGCAAAATCTTTACAACTACAATGCCCCCCTTCCTCTCGCCGAGACCGCCAGCGTCTTTGCCGAAATTCTCCTCACCCGTCATCTCCTTGCCGTCGAGACCGATCCGCAACTTAAGATCGCTCTCCTCTGCAGCAAGATCGAGGAGATTATCGCCACCACCCTGCGGCAGAATGTCCTGACCCGCTTCGAGCTTGCCGCCCACCGGAAGCGCGGCGAGGGGCTCCTCTCCAGCGACGATCTCTGCGCCCTGTGGCTCAATGAGAATGGCAAACTTTTCGGCGACGCCGTGGAGATGATCGAACCTTACCGCTGGGGCTGGAGTTACATCAGTCATTTCATTCAATCGCGTTTTTACTGCTACTCCTACATCTTCGGCGAACTCGTCACCCTCGCTCTTTACCGTCGTTATCAGCAGGAAGGGGCAAGCTTTGTCCCGAAATATTTCGCCCTCCTCGCCAGTGGCGGCAGCCAATCGCCGGTCGAGGCTCTGCGCCCTTTCGGCATTGATCTCAACGCTCCCGAATTCTGGCAGGAAGGGTATGATCTGGTGCGCGAGCTCCTCACCGAGTTGCGGCAGCTGATCGAAAAAGGTCGGCAGCAAGCGTCCTGAGTCCTGTTCAACCGGACGGTTTGACAATCCTTTCCTTGACTGTATGAGCGTTAATATGCAAAAATTGCCTGTTTATTTGAGGAGATTTGTTTGGCATAAAAATCTCGAATGCGGACACCAGGAAAAGGAATGACCATGAGCAGTGAAGAGTTTATCCCCAAGTGGATTGCCTGGGAGACGACCCAGCGTTGCAACCTCAGTTGTGTGCATTGCCGCTGTTCTTCGGATATGGATTCCGCGGTCGGCGACTTCAATACCGAGGAAGCCTACAAGCTGATCGACGATATCTGCGAAGTCAGCAAGCCGGTCATGGTCCTTTCCGGCGGCGAACCGCTGATGCGCGCCGACATCTTCGACATCGCCAGGTACGGCACCAGCAAAGGGCTGCGCATGTGCATGGCGACCAACGGCACTCTGGTCACCGACGAGGTCTGCCTGAAGATGAAAGAGGCCGATATCAAGATGGTCTCCCTCTCTCTCGACGGCTCGACCGCGGTGATTCATGATGACTTCCGCTCCTGCCCCGGCGCCTTCGACGGGGTGGTGCGCGCTGCCGGACTCTTCAACAAGCACGGCATCAAATTCCTGATCAACTCCTCCTTTACCAAGCGCAATCAGCACGATATCGCTGCCACCTTCAAGGTCGCCAAAAGCCTCGGCGCCACCGCCTGGTACATGTTCATGATCGTCCCGACCGGTCGCGGCGAAGAGATTATGAACGAGCTGATCTCGGCGGAAGATTACGAAGAGATCCTCGCCTGGCACTACCAGCAGGAGAAAGGGGAGGACGATATCCTCATGCGTCCGACCTGCGCCCCCCATTACTACCGCATTGTGCCGCAGATGGCCAAAGCCGAAGGGGTCGACTTCACCCGCCGCTCCCTGACCTTCTCCACCGGCGGCGGCAAAGGTTGCATTGCTGCCCAGACCATCTGCCTGATCGATTGTTTCGGCAATCTCAAGCCCTGCTCCTATTTCCACTCCTCGGTCGGCAACGTCAAGCAGGTTCCCTTCCGCGAACTCTGGTTCAACTCCAAGGTCTTCAACGATCTACGCAATTTTAAAGCCTACAAAGGCAAGTGCGGCGAGTGCGAATTCATCAACGTCTGCGGTGGCTGCCGCGCCCGAGCTGACGCCGTCTACGGCGATTACATGGCCGAAGAGCCGTTCTGCAACTACACGCCGCTGCGTACCCGCAAACGGCTGGAAAAAGAAGCCGCCGAATTGGCGCCGAAAGCATAAAGTCTGCGAGGAAGGAGAGGGAAGGTGCTTACACTTCATCCGCAATACCTGATTGATGAAAAGAATCAGCGCAAAGCTGTCGTTTTGCCTTGCGATGAATGGGATCGCATTCTTGCCGCACTTGAAGAGCTTGACGATGTCCGTGCTTATGATCGCGCGAAGGCCGGCGGACACGAAACCCTGTCTTTTGAGCAGGCGGTACGGGAGATCGAGCAGGATTACAAGGCGTGAGCTACGCCCTCGAAATTCTGCGCAGTGCAA
>JACUTW010000055.1 GCA_014859605.1 Desulfuromonadales bacterium | reverse complement strand
GAAAGGTCGAAAGTTGAAGATTCATACGGAAATCACCCTCGATGCACCCTTTGACCGGGTCAGAGAGCTCCTTGCTGACACCGGTCTTTATCCGCAGTGGAACCCCCTCTTTCCGCAGGTCAGCGGCGCGATTGGCGTCGGCAAAGGGATCGATGTCAGCGTTGCCCTCCCCGCTATCAAGCCCTTTGTGGTGCGGGCAACGGTGCGGGAGGCCGATGCCGGCCGCTTGTTGTGCTGGCGCTACCGTTATCCTCTCCCCGGCCTCTTCAGCTGGATCTATCGCTATGAAATCGTCGAGCTCGAACGCGACCGGGTGCAGTTCGTCCAGGATTCCACGTACGCCGGTCTGCTGGCGCCCCTATATTATCTCGGGATGAAGGGCCCGCTGCAGGTGGGGATGGCAGAGCTGAACAAGGCGGTACAGCGCTGGGGCGAGCGCAGAGGAATTTCCTGTTTGAAATGTTAAGGTTCCCCACTGATCAGACAAGACAAAACAGGACAACTTATGTCATAGTTTGACTTTATGAAATGAAAGGAAGGCGACATGACCACAGTCTTTATTCTTGCCGCGGTAGCGGCCTTTTTTGCCATCCTTCTCTGTCTTCCCGCTCTCCGCCGTGTGATCTTGACCCCCCTCCTCTTTGCCCTCTTCAAGCGGATGCTGCCGCCCCTCTCCGCCACCGAGCGCGAAGCTCTGGAGTCCGGGAGTGTCGGCTGGGACGGTGAACTCTTCAGCGGAAATCCGGATTGGCAAAAACTCCTGGCCCTCCCTCCCCCGACCTTGACCCCGGCGGAACAGGCTTTTCTCGACGGCCCGGTCGAAGAGCTTTGCGCCATGCTTGATGACTGGCGGATTGTCGAACACGACAAGGATCTGCCGCCGCAGGTCTGGGAGTTCCTCAAGACCCAGCGTTTTTTCGGGATGATTATCCCCCCCGAATACGGCGGCCTCGGCTTCTCCGCCCTCGCTCATTCGGCGGTGATCATGAAGCTCGCCAGCCGCTCCATCACCGCGGCGGTGACCGCCATGGTCCCCAACTCCCTCGGCCCCGCCGAACTCCTCATGCAGTACGGGACGCAGGGTCAGAAGGATTACTACCTGCCGCGTCTGGCGCGGGGCGAAGAGATCCCCTGTTTTGCCCTCACCGGACCGGAAGCCGGGAGTGACGCCGCCTCAATGCCCGATCTTGGCGTCGTCTGCAAAGGGATCTTTGCCGGGGAAGAGATCGTCGGCATCCGCCTCAACTGGGAGAAACGCTACATTACCCTCGGCCCGGTGGCGACCCTCCTTGGACTCGCCTTCAAACTCAACGACCCCGAGCACCTCCTCGGCGACAAGGTCGAGCTTGGCATCACCCTCGCCCTCATCCCCACAAAGACGCCGGGAATCTCCATCGGTCGCCGCCATGTCCCCCTCGATATCCCTTTCCAGGTCGGCCCCAACTGGGGGACGGATGTCTTCATCCCCCTCGATTATCTCATCGGCGGCGCGGCGCGAGCCGGGCAGGGGTGGCGGATGCTGATGGAGTGTCTCGGTGTCGGCCGTTCCATCTCCCTGCCGGCGCTGAGCACCGGCGCTGGCAAACTCGCTTGCCGGGGTGTTGGCGCTTATGCCCGTATCCGCCGCCAGTTCCGCGTCCCGGTCGGGTCGATGGAAGGGGTGGAAGAGCCGCTGGCACGCATCGCCGGTCTGACCTATCAGATGGAGGCGGCTCGTGTCCTCACCTGCGCCGCCGTCGATCGCGGCGAAAAACCGTCGGTCCTCTCCGCCATCGTCAAATACCATCTGACCGAGCGGATGCGGGTGGTCCTTAACGACGCCATGGATGTTGCCGGCGGCAGCGCCATCTGCCTCGGTCCCCGCAACTATCTCGGCCGCCCATATCAGTCGATCCCCATTGGCATTACCGTCGAAGGGGCGAATATCCTCACCCGCACCCTGATCATCTTCGGCCAGGGGGCGATTCGCAGCCATCCTTATGTCCTCAAGGAGATGCAGGCGGTTGCGCATCCCGACCCGGCCGTGGGCTTGCAGCAGTTCGATCGCGCCTTCTTTGCTCATGTCGGCTTGACTATCCGCACCGCGCTCCGCTCCTTTGGCTGTGGTCTGGGGGGAAGCTTCCTCCTCTCCGTCCCTGCTGGCCCGGCCCGGCGCATCCTGCAGCGCACCACCCGCCGCTGCAGTGCCTTCGCTCTCACCGCCGATGTGGCGATGCTGATCCTCGGCGGCAATCTCAAGCGCAAGGAGAAGCTCTCCGGTCGCCTCGCCGATATCCTTGCCAACCTTTATCTGCTCTCGGCCATGGTCAAGCAGTTCGAGGAGCGGGGCCGACCCCTCGACGAACTCCCCCTTCTGGAGTGGAGCTGTGCTGAAAGCCTGCGCGTTATCGACAGCGCCTTTGTCGGCTTTTTCCGCAACTTCCCGAATCGGCCGATCGCCTGGCTGCTGCGTTTCCTCACCTTCCCCCTCGGTATCCGGCCGCAGGGGGCATGTGATCGACTTGGCCACCGTGTCGCCACTCTGCTGATGGCACCGTCAGCGCTGCGGGAGCGTTTGACACAGGGGATCTATCTGCCGACCGGGACGGACGAAGCGTTGGGGCGGATCGATGATGCCCTGACCAAGGTCGTCGCCGCCGAAGCGGTGGAGAAGAAGCTGCGCACCGCCCGCAAAGCCAAGCAGATCTTCGCGGTCGACGAGAGCGAGGCGCTGCGCGAAGGCGTTGCTGCCGGCGTCATCAGCGCCGCCGAAGCCGAAATGGTCGAATCCGCCAATGCCGCGCGGCGCGAAGTGATTCGCGTCGATGATTTCCCCGCCGACTACGGGCATACGTTTTAGTTCCTTCCCCTTCAAGGGGAAGGTTAGGATGGGGATGGAGTTCGTTTTAGCAGCTCACAACCAAGCTATCCCATCCCCTCCCCGACCCTCCCCTTGAAAGGGAGGGAGAATACAGGAGACAACCATGGAGAATAAAGGAACTTATGCCGGGGGGCGGGCGGTCTACATCGTCGACGGCAATCGCACCCCCTTTTTGAAGGCGCAAGCGAAGGCCGGCCCCTTTGCTGCCGCCGATCTCGCGGTCGGCGCCGGCAAGGCGCTGCTGGCGCGGCAGCCCTTTGCCCCGGAGCAGCTCGATGAAGTGATCATCGGCTGCATCATCCCCTCCCCCGACGAAGTCAACATCGCCCGGATTATCGCCCTGCGCCTCGGCTGCGGTAAAAAAGTCCCGGCCTGGACGGTGCAACGCAACTGCGGCTCGGGGATGCAGGCCCTCGATTCGGCGGCCCGCAATATTGCCAGCGGTCAGGCCGATCTGATCCTCGCCGGCGGTAGCGAAGCGATGAGCCATGCGCCGGTCCTCCTGCCGCCGGCGACAGTCGAACTCCTCGGCGAATGGCTGAAGGCCCGCTCCCTCGGGGCCCGGCTGCAAATCCTGTCGCGGCTGCGGCCGGCCCACTTCCAGCTGGTCTTCGCTCTCCTCAAGGGCTTAAGCGATCCGGTCGTCAACCTCTCCATGGGGCAGACTGCCGAGATTCTCGCGCAGCGTTTCAACATCAGTCGCGAACAGATGGATGCTTATGCCCTGGCCAGTCACCGCCGCAGCGCCGCCGCCCAGGATGCCGGCTTTTTCAGTGAAATCTCCCCCCTGTATGGTCGCGACGGTCACGTCTACAGCAGCGATGACGGCGTACGCCGCGATAGCGATCTGGCCCGCCTTGCCCAGCTCAAGCCGGTCTTCGATCGTTCCTTTGGCCGGGTCACCGCCGGCAACAGCGCTCAGGTCACCGACGGCGCCGCCCTCCTCCTCCTCGCCAGTGAGGTCGCGGTGCAGCGCTACAACCTCCCGGTTCGCGGTCGTATTGTCGACTGCGCCTGGGCCGGTCTCGATCCCGCCCAGATGGGGCTGGGGCCGGTCCATGCCATGACTCCAATCCTTTTGCGCCAGGGGTTAAGTTCTTCCTCTATCGATTTCTGGGAGATCAACGAAGCCTTTGCCACTCAGGTCCTGGCCTGTCAGCAGGCTTGGCAGGATAGGGACTATTGCCACAATGAACTCGGACTCGGGCAGCCCTGGGGAGCGATCCCGGCCGATAAACTTAATGTCGATGGCGGCGCTGTTGCCATCGGTCATCCGGTCGGCAGCAGCGGCGCCCGCATCGTCCTTCATCTCCTCCACGTTCTCGAGCGCAACCAGGCCGAGCGGGGCATGGCATCCCTCTGCATCGGCGGCGGGCAGGGGGGGGCGATGCTGATCGAGCGGGGCCGGGGAGGTGAGCATGATGACAACTGAAGAGCCCTATAATCATTGGCGCTATACCCTGGAGGGGGATGGGATCGGCTGGCTGACCCTCGACAAGGCGGGGAGCTCGACCAACAGCTTGTCGCAATCGGTGCTCGAAGAACTCGACCTCCTTCTTGGTGTCATCGCCGCGACTCCGCCCAAGGCGCTGATCCTCCGCTCCGGCAAGGTGAGTGGCTTTATTGCCGGCGCTGATGTCACCGAATTTACGACGATCAGCGATGAAGCCACGGCGCTGGCGCTGATTACTCGCGGCCAGAGCATCCTGTCCAAATTGGCGGCGTTGCCGCTGCCGACCATCGCCCTGATTCATGGCTTCTGCCTCGGCGGCGGCCTCGAATTGGCCCTCGCCTGCCAATACCGGGTCGCCAGTGACGATGCCGCTACCCGTCTCGGTCTCCCGGAAGTGCAGCTCGGCATTCACCCCGGCTTCGGCGGCACGGTGCGCCTCACCGCCCTGGTCGGCGATCTCACCGCCATGGAGCTGATGCTCAGCGGCCGCACCCTGGCGGCCAAGGCGGCGCTGAAGATCGGCCTGGTCGATTACGCCCTGCCGCGCCGCCATCTCGAAAATGCCGCCCGCGCCATGATCAGCGCGCCGCCGCCGCATCGACGCCTCCCCTGGCGGCAGCGGATGCTGGCCCTCCTCCCCAAGGCGCTCCTCGCCGGCAGGATGCGCAAAAGCGTCGCCGCTAAGGCGGATCGCCATCATTATCCCGCCCCTTACGCCCTGATCGACCTGTGGCAGAACTTCGGTTCCCGCGATAAAGCCAATTACGCCGCCGAGGCCGCTTCCGTCGCCAAGCTGATTATCGGCAGCACCGCCCGCAACCTGCTGCGCGTCTTCCTTCTCCAGGAAGAGCTCAAAGCAACCGGGCGTGGGGCGGGGGTTCCGATCCGACGGGTCCATGTCATTGGCGGCGGCACCATGGGCGGCGATATCGCCATCTGGTGCGCGCTGCAAGGGCTGGAAGTGACGATTCAGGACATTGACACTGCCCGCCTCGGTCAGGTGGTCAAGCGCGGCGCCGCCCTCTTCAGCCGTCAGCTCAAGGACGGGCGCGCCATTCAGGCCGCTCTCGACCGTCTCCTCCCCGATCCGTCCGGGGATGGCGTCGCTAAAGCCGATCTGGTCATCGAGGCGATCTTTGAAGATGCCGACGCCAAACGCAGCCTTTACCGGCAGATCGAACCGCGCCTGCGCCCGGACGCGATCCTGGCGACCAATACCTCCAGCATCCCCCTGCAAGAGCTCGCCAGCGCCCTGACCCGGCCCGAGCGCCTCATCGGTCTGCACTTCTTCAATCCTGTCGACAAGATGCAGCTGGTCGAGGTGGTGAGCAGCCCACAGAGTGACGCCGCTATTCTCCAGCGCGGCGCCGCCTTTGTCCTCGCTATCAAGCGCCTCCCTCTGGCGGTGAGCAGTTCTCCCGGCTTCCTGGTCAATCGCATCCTCATGCCGTATCTCCTCGAAGCCGTGACTCTGGTCGAGGAGGGGCGCGACCCGGCCCAGGTTGATCGGGCCGCCACTGCTTTCGGCATGCCGATGGGGCCGATCCGTCTCGCTGATACCGTCGGCCTCGACATCTGCCTGTCGGTGGCGACGATTCTGTCCCGCCATTATCCCGTCGAGGTGCCGGAGAAACTCCGCGCCCTGGTCGCCGCCGGTCAGCTTGGCAAGAAGAGTGGCCGGGGCTTTTACGATGATCGTCATGGCGATCATCGCCAAGGGGGAAGTGAGGTTGACACCGCCATCGCTGACCGTCTCATCCTCCGCCTCCTCAACGAAGCCGTCGCCTGCTGGCGCGAAGGGGTGGTCAACAGTGGCGACCGCCTTGATGCCGGCGTTATCTTCGGCACCGGTTTTGCCCCCTTTCGCGGCGGGCCGCTGCAGCATATCAAGGCCAGCGGCGCTGCTGTCCTTCTGGCGCGGCTGCAAGGACTGGAGCAGGCGCATGGCCATCGCTTTACTCCTGATCCCGGCTGGCAGGAGCTGGTCAGGGCCGAGGTTTCCCGCGCATGAGCAGGAAAATGGATATCATCTCCCCGCAGGATGCGCCGACCCTTCCCGCCCTCTTTGCCGAACGGGTGCGGCGCACGCCGACAGCTTGTGCTTATCTCCGTTTCGATCTGCAAGGGCGCTGCTGCGATCAATGCATCACCTGGGAAGCGACCGCCGCCCTGGCCGGGCGCTGGCAAGTGGCCCTGCGTCGCGAAGGGCTCCTCCCCGGCGATCGGGTGGCGGTCATGCTCCGCAACAGCCTCGAATGGGCGGTCTTTGATCAGGCCGCCCTCGGTCTCGGTCTGGTGACGGTGCCGCTCTTTGTCAACGACCGCCCTGATAACTTTGCTTATATCATCGAACAGAGCGAAGCACGCTTCCTCCTCATCGAAGGGGTGGCGCAATGGGAAGTCATCCAGAGTGTGCAAGCCCGCCTTGACAGTCTGCAGCGCATCGTCACCCTCAATCCTGCCTGCAGCAGCGATTGCGATCCCCGGTTGGTTGAGCTTGCCGACTGGTTACCGGCAGTGGGTGATCCCTACGATGTTGGCAGCGCAGCTGCCGATAATCTCGCCAGCATCGTTTATACCTCGGGGACGACCGGCAACCCCAAAGGGGTGATGCTCACCCATCACAACATCCTTGCCAATGCCTTTGCCGGTTTGAGCCGGGTGCCGATCTATCCCGACGATCTCTTCCTTTCCTTCCTCCCCCTTTCGCACACCCTGGAGCGGACCGCCGGCTATTATCTGGCGATCATGGCCGGCGCGCGAGTGGCTCATGTCCGCTCTCTTGAGAAGCTTGCCGACGATCTGCCGGTGGTGCGACCGACGGTCGTCATCTCGGTGCCGCGGGTCTTCGAGCGCATTCATGCGCGGGTCATGGCGAAGCTGGCAACGGCCCCCCCTTGGAAGCAGCGTCTCTTTGCCCTGACCGTCGATGTCGGCTGGCAGCGTTTCCTGCATCAGCAGGGGCGGGGGGGCTGGTCTCCTTGCTTCCTCCTTTGGCCGATACTGCAACGCCTGATTGCCGACAAGGTCCTCGCCGCCCTCGGCGGCCGGCTGCGTTTGGCGATCAGTGGCGGCGCCCCGCTGAATCCCGAAGTCGCCCGGCTCTTTATCGCTCTTGGCCTGCCGATCTTGCAGGGCTATGGGCTCACCGAGACCAGCCCGGTCGTCGCCGTCAACAGTGAAAGCGACAATCGTCCCGAGACCGTCGGTCCACCGCTGCCGGGGGTCGAGGTCAAGATTGCCCATAACGGTGAACTCCTGATCCGCGGGGAATGCGTCATGGCCGGCTATTGGCAGAATCCCGCCGCCACCGCCGCGATCATCGACGGCGCCGGTTGGCTGCACAGCGGCGATCTCGCCAGCATCACCCCGTCCGGCCACATCACCATTACCGGCCGCCTCAAGGAGATCATCGTCCTTTCCAACGGCGAGAAGGTGCCGCCGGCGGATATCGAACTCGCCATCGCCACCGATCCCCTCTTCGAGCAGGTGCTGGTGGTCGGCGAAGGGCGCCCTTATCTCTCTGCCCTCGTTGTTCTCAATCGTGAAGAGTGGGAGAAGCTGGGAGTTGCGGCTGCCGCCAGCGAAGAAATCCTCCTGGCACGAATCGCCGCCCGCATGGCAGGCTTCCCCGGCTATGCGCAGATCCGCCGGGTGCAGGCGACCGCCACCCCCTGGGAAGTGGCGAACGGACTGTTGACCGCCACCATGAAACTGCGCCGTCCGCAACTTTTCAGTTATTATGCCGACGAGATCGCTGCTCTTTACGCCGGGCACTGAACGATAGAGATCGGATATCCTCCGGCAGGAGAAAGTACTTTATGAAATTCCGGATCAAACGGAAGATTAATCCTCTCGCCCTCTTTTATCTGAAGATCTCGCTGGTGATCTCTCTGGTCATCCTTGCCGTTTATGCCGGCATCTACCAAAGGAATAACCGGCTCCTTCTCGATGCTCTCCGGCAGCAGGCTGCCTCCTATTACGATTTGATCGTCCGGGTGCGCCACTGGAACGCCGGTTATGGCGGCGTCTATGTCGAAAAGAAAATCGGCATGGAGGCCAATCCCTATCTGCAGGAAGTCGGGGTAGAAGCAGAAAAAGAGACGGTGGACGGCACTCTGCTTCTCCTGAAAACTCCGGCAATGATGACTCGGGAAATATCGACAATTCTCAGTGACGTCAACAAAATCCAGTTTCGCATCACCAGCTTGCAGCTGCTTAATCAAGAGAACGCTCCCGATGCGTTCGAACAGCGGGCGTTAGAAAAGTTTGTCGATGGCGAAGATGAATTCTGGAAGCTGGAGTCGCGCGATTCCGGTCCGGTCTTTCGTTACATGGCACCGCTCTTCTTTGAGCAATCCTGTGACAAATGCCATTTCAATTTTAATTACAATCCCGGTGATGTCCGCGGCGGCATCAGTGTGACCATCCCCTTTAGCCCGACTGCGGCAGTAATGAACGATAACCGGCTCACAATTATCAGTCTCTCCTTCTTGACCCTGACCCTGCTCCTCGGTTCGACGTACATCATGCTCAATACTCTCGGCAATAAGCTCGATACCGTCCAGGGGGCGCTGCTCGAAGCCTCGATCCGCGATGAATTGACGGGATTGCATAACCGTCGCTACCTGATGACGCGTTTTAATGAAGAATTTGAACGGGCGCGACGCAAAGGGACAACCCTGGGCTTGCTGATGATGGATATCGACCATTTTAAGGTGGTCAATGACAACTACGGCCATCCGGCCGGCGACGAAGTGCTGCGCAGTGTCGGTCAGATTTTGGCGAGTATGCTGCGCGACTACGACGTCGGTGGTCGCTATGGTGGCGAAGAGTTTGCCGTGGTCCTGGCTGAGACGACTCCAGCGGATATGGTCAGGCTGGCGGAGCGTATTCGCGAAGTTATTGAGACGCGCGAAGATCACGGTAATGCCACCGGTATTCACATCACCATCAGTATCGGCGTCGCGGTTCTCAATGATACCGATACGACCGAGACGCTGCTGCAACGCGCCGATTCCGCCCTGTATCGGGCCAAGGATGAAGGGCGCAACCGGACGGTGCTGGTGTAAATCCACCACCCCCCGACCCCCTCCTTTGTTAAGGAGGGGGAGAAGGATTTAAAGCTCCCCTCCTTTGTTAAGGAGGGGCTGGGGGTGGTGGTTTTAGTCAGTCGGTGGTGCAGGCGGCCACGGTGCGCGGCGCGGATGACGATTGTTGAAGCGCTGCGGCAGGAGTGAAAATTCCCCTCACCCGGCCGGCCCAAAAAAACTCTGGACAAGAATTTTCCTAAGGAGTATACAGCGGAATGAACATTCATTCTGTAAGCGAAAAAGAGGAGCAAGATGTCAAAACCGGAGAAGCGTGACGAGATCGTCCGTGCCGCCCTGGAGATGATCGCCGAGCACGGTTTTCACGGGGCACCGATGGCGATGATTGCCGACAAGGCCGGGGTCGGGGCGGGGACGATCTACCGCTATTTCGAGAACAAGGATCTGCTCATTACCGAGCTTTACCGGGAACTGGAAGAAAGGATCTATGCGGCGGTGCTGGTGGGGTATGATCCGGAGAAGCCGATCCGTGAGCGTTTTCTTTATCTCGGCACCGCTGTTCTCGGCTACTTCATCGCCAATCCTCTCGACTTCCGCTATCTCGAACAGTTTCATAATTCCCCCTACGGCATGGCCTACCGCCGCGACCGGATTTCCGGCAAGCGGGAAGACCGCGATATGTACCGCGAACTTTTCGAGGGAGGGGTGGCGCAACAGGTGGTCAAGGACTTCCCCCTCGCCATTCTCTTTGCCTTGACCTTCGGTCCCCTTCTCGCTGTCGCCCGCGACCACATTCTGAATTTTATCGTCCTCGATGATGAACTTATCCTTCGCACTATTGAGGCCTGCTGGGATGGCGTGAAGCGTTAACAGAACCATTCCGAATTCAATTATTAAAGAATGAACGTAACTAATCAGCATGTTCGAAACAACCAAAACGAAATGCTATTTAACAGGGATACAAGGGATAAAGGGGATAAAACAGAAAGGCATTTTTGGTTTAAAACCAGGAAATAGTCGCTTTGATTTTTGCCGTTATCCTTTTCATCCTTTTCATCCCTGTTAAATAAAGGTTTTTTTCCTGGTGTGCTGAATAGTTACGAATGAACATTCATTTACTCCAAAGATAGAGGTGACTATGCAAAGCAAGTCCAGAACTACGGTCTATGTCTCGGTTGGGATGCTCGCCCTCAGCTTGCTGTTGGGTGGCTGTGACAAGAAAAAAGCAACGCCGCCGCCGGCCGGACCGCCGGAAGTAGCGGTGCTCACGGTACAGCCGCAAATGGTGACCTTGACCACCGAACTCTCCGGCCGCACTGCCCCCTGGCAGGTGGCTGAAGTGCGGCCGCAGGTGGCCGGGATTATTCAGAAACGGCTCTTTACCGAAGGCGCCGAAGTCAAGGCCGGTCAAGTCCTTTTTCAGATCGATCCGGCGAGTTACCAGGCAACGCTGGCCAGTGCGCAAGCCATATTAGCGCGGGCCGAAGCGAATCTGCTGCCGGCGCAACTCCGGGCCGGGCGCTATCAGGAGTTGCTGGAGAGCAAAGCGATCAGTCAGCAGGATCATGACGATGCCCAGGCCGCAGTCAAGCAGGCAGAGGCAGACGTCGCCGCGGCCCGGGCGGCGGTGGAGAATGCCCGGATCAATGTGCGATACACCAGCATCGCCGCGCCGATTTCCGGCCGCATCGGCCGCTCCAGTGTGACCGCCGGTGCCTTGGTCACGGCCAATCAAACAGCGGCGCTGGCGACAATCCAGCAACTCGACCCGATCTTTGTCGATGTCACCCGCTCCAGCAGCGAGATCCTGCAACTCAAGCGGCAACTCGCCGCTAAAACCTTGCAGACCGACGCCGCCGGCGCGGCCCGGGTCAAGCTGGTTCTCGAAGACGGCACGCCTTATCCATTAACGGGGACGTTGAAATTCTCCGAGGTCAGCGTCGATCCGGGGACCGGCTCCGTGACCCTGCGGACCCTCTTCCCCAATCCCGAACAGCTCCTGTTGCCGGGGATGTTCGTGCGCGCTGTCCTCGAAGAAGGGAACAACGCTGCGGCGCTGCTGGTGCCGCAACGCGGGGTCACCCGCAGCCCGGTGGGCAAGCCGATGGTCTTTGTCGTCGGCGCCGAGGAGAAGGTCGAGGCGCGCACCATCAAGGTTCTGCGCACGGTCGGTGATGACTGGTTGGTCGAAGAGGGACTCAGCTCCGGTGACCGGGTAATCCTCGAAGGGATTCAGCGGGCGCGGCCCGGCACGGTGGTTAAAGCCGTCCCCTTTGGCGCGCCGGCGGAAGCGCCGGCAGCACCAGGAAAATAACGGTTATCATTCCCCCCTTTAACAAAGGGGGGCCAGGGGGGATTTGATAGTCCGGCCACGGCAAATCCCCCTATATCCCCCTTTGTCAAAGGGGGACTTTATAAGCCAATACAGGAGCTTCTCATGCCCCGTTTTTTTATCAACCGCCCGATCTTTGCCTGGGTCATCGCCATCCTGGTGATGCTTGGGGGTCTGTTGGCGATCAAGAACCTGCCGGTCTCCCAGTATCCGCCGATTGCACCGCCGCAGATCACCATCAACGCCGTCTATCCCGGTGCCTCCGCGCAGACCGTGCAGGATACCGTCACCCAGGTCATTGAGCAAAAGCTCAACGGCATCGATAATTTGATCTATATGTCCTCGGCCAGCGACTCGGCCGGGGCGGTGGCGATCAACCTCACCTTCAAGGCCGGCACCGATCCGAATATCGCCCAGGTGCAGGTCCAGAACAAACTGCAGCTGGCGACGCCGCTGCTGCCGCAGGTGGTGCAGCGCCAGGGGATTTCGGTGGTCAAGTCGACCCGTAACTTCCTGATGATCGTCGGACTGGTGTCGGAAGACGGCAGTATCGACCGCTTCAGCCTCACCGATTATCTGGTGGCCAATATCCAGGATATCATCAGCCGGGTCGAAGGGGTCGGCGAAGTGACGATCTTCGGCTCGCAGAACGCCATGCGCATCTGGCTGGATCCGGCCAAGCTGCGCGACTACCGTCTGACCAGCAACGATGTCGTTGCCGCGCTGCAAGCCCAGAATGCCCAGGTCTCGGCCGGACAGTTCGGCGGCACCCCGGCTGTTGTGGGGCAGCAGCTCAACGCCACCATCAACGCCCGGACCCTGCTGGAGACGCCGGAGCAGTTCGGCGCCATCCTGTTGCGCACCAACAGTGACGGCTCGACGGTCCGCTTGCGGGATGTCGCCGAGTGCAAGATCGGCACAGAGAACTATGACATCGTCGGCCGCTACAAAGGGAAGCCGGTCGCCGGCATGGCGATTCGTCTTGCTGCCGGTGCCAACGCTCTCGACACCGGCAACCGGATTAAAGCGAAAATGGAGGAGTTGTCGAGCTATCTCCCTGCCGGCGTCAAACCGGTCTACCCTTACGACACCACCCCCTTCGTCAAGATCTCCATCCAGGAAGTCGTGCGCACCCTCTTTGAAGCGGTCCTCCTCGTCTTTTTGGTCATGTTCCTCTTTTTGCAGAATATCCGCGCTACCCTGATCCCGACCATCGCTGTGCCGGTCGTCCTCCTCGGTACCCTTGGCATCCTTTCGCTCAGCGGCTTTTCGATCAACACCCTGACTATGTTCGCTCTGGTCATCGTCATCGGTCTCCTTGTCGACGACGCTATCGTCGTCGTCGAAAACGTCGAGCGGATCATGACCGAAGAAGGATTACCCCCGAAAGAGGCGACGATCAAGTCGATGGGGCAGATCACCAGCGCCCTCTGGGGGATTGCCACGGTCCTGGTGGCGGTCTTTCTGCCGATGGCTTTCTTCGGCGGCTCTACCGGCGTTATCTACCGCCAGTTCTCGATCACGATTATCTCCGCCATGATCCTGTCGGTGCTGGTGGCAATGATCCTGACTCCGGCCCTCTGCGCCACCTTGCTCAAACCCGTAGAAAAGGGACATCAGCCTGGAGAATACGGCTGGTTCAAAGGATTTTTTCGCTGGTTCAACCGCATGTTTGAGGGCGGTCGCTCCGTGTATGAAAGGATCGTTGGCCGCTCTTTCAGCCAGCCGGTGCGCTATCTGGTGGTCTACGGCGTCATCGTCGCGGCGATGGTCTTCTTCTTTCTGCGCCTCCCCACCGCCTTTTTGCCGGATGAGGATCAAGGCTTCATCGTCTGTCAGGTGCAGTTGCCGGCCGGTGCCAGCCAGGAACGGACCCTCAAGGTCATCGAGCAGGTAGAGAAGCATTTTCTCGAAAATGAAAGTAAAACCATTGACTCCCTGATTACTGTCTCCGGTTTCAGTTTTGCCGGTCGCGGTCAGAATATGGGTTTGGCCTTTGTCAGACTCAAGGATTGGAAAGAGCGCCCGACCGCCGATTTGAAGGCGCCGGCCGTGGCCGCTCGCGCCATGGGGGCTTTCTCACAGATTCGCGACGGGATGGCCTTTGCCTTCTCACCGCCGGCGGTGGTCGAGCTCGGGCAGGCGAACGGTTTCGATCTGCAGCTCCAGGATCGGGGCGGACTCGGTCACGAAAAATTGATGGAAGCCCGCAATCAGCTCCTCGGCATGGCGATGCAAAACCCGAAACTGGTGGCGGTGCGTCCCAACGGCCAGGAAGATTCTCCCCAATTCAAACTTGATATCGACGATGTCCGCGCCGGTGCCCTGGGTGTACCGTTAGCCGATATCAACAGCGTCCTCGCCACCGCCTGGGGCGGTTCTTATGTCAACGATTTCATTGAAAATGGTCGGGTGAAGAGGGTCTATCTCCAGTCCGCGGCCGAATACCGGATGCTGCCGGAAGATATCGATAAATGGCATGTCCGCAACAAGGATGGCGAGATGGTCCCCTTCTCGGCCTTTTCGACGGCGCGCTGGCAGTACGGCTCGCCCCGTTTGGAACGCTATAACGGCATCCCCTCAATCGAAATCATGGGCCAGGCAGCACCGGGGATCAGTACCGGCGAAGCGATGGATGAAATGGAGAAGATGGTGGCGCAGCTGCCCCCCGGCATCGGTTACGAGTGGACCGGCCTGTCCTACGAAGAGAAACGGGCAGGCGCCCAGGCTCCGGCCCTGTATGCCATCTCGCTGCTGGTGGTCTTTCTCGCCGTGGCGGCCCTGTATGAAAGCTGGACCATCCCCTTCGTTAATCTGCTGATGATCCCTTTGGGGCTGGTCGGGGCAGTTGCTGCGGTGACGCTGCGGGGCCTGCCCAACGATATCTATCTGCAGATCGGGCTCCTCACGATCGTGGGCCTATCGACCAAGAATGCCATCCTGATCATCCAGTTCATCAAGGAACAGCTGCACGAGGGGCACGAACTCGTCGATGCCACCCTGGCGGCGATCAAAATCCGGCTGCGACCGGTGATCATGACCTCCCTCGCCTTCTTCTTTGGCACTCTGCCCCTGGCTTTGACCACCGGCGCCGGCGCCGCCGCCCAGAACGCCATCGGCACGGCGGTCACCGGTGGTCTGCTCACCGCCACCTTTATCGACCTGATCTTTATTCCATTCTTCTTTGTCATGGTGTCGCGGCTCTTTGGCCGGAAAAAGTATAAACTGCCAGCAGATGAGCCTGCTGTTGGTAAGATCGGGGAGGGATTGTGAGATGAAAAGAGCAACTTTTTACGCGGTAATCCTGGTTTTACTGGCTGGCTCCGGCTGCTCCCTGGCCCCGGACTACCAACGTCCTGAGGCACCGACCCCGGCCGACTGGCCAGCGGGAGCGGCCTATCAGGCAACGAGCACGGCGCCGGCCGGGCAAGTGGTGGCCGAGATCCCCTGGCGGGAATTCTTTCTTGATCCCCGTCTGCAGCGTACGATCGAACTCGCTCTGCAGAATAATCGCGACCTCAGGATCGCCACCCTTAATGTCGATAAATTCCGCGCCTTTTACCAGATCGAGCGCGCCGCCCTCCTGCCGCACCTCAATGCCAGCGGCAGCGGCAGCGTGCAGCGGCTGCCGGCCGACCTTTCCGGGACCGGCGCGGCGGAAATCCGCCGGCAGTACAGCGCCGGCGTCGGCGTCAGTACTTACGAGCTTGACCTCTTTGGCCGGGTGAGAAACCTCAAGGACCAGGCGCTGGAAGAGTATTTCGCCACCGAAGAAGCACAGCGCGCGGCGCAGATCAGCCTGATTGCCGCTGTCGCTCAGAGTTACCTGGCTCTGGCGGCGGATCAGGAAGTGCTCGCCCTTTCCCGGCAAACCCTGGAAAGCCGGCAAACCTCCTTTGATCTGATCCAGAAGCGTTTCAATGCCGGCGTGACCTCGGCCCTCGATCTCCATCAGGCGCAGACCCTGATCGACGGCGCGCGGGTGCAAAACATTCAGGCGACCCGGCTGGTTGCGCAGGACGAAAATTTGCTGCGGCTGCTGGTCGGCGCTCCGCTGCCGGCGGAACTCCTCCCCGCAGCGCTGGGCGAAGCAGTTCTGCTGCAGGATCTTTCCCCCGGCGTTCCATCCGAAAGCCTGCTGCTGCGTCCCGATATCATCCAGGCAGAGCATAAACTTAAAGGTGCCAACGCCAACATCGGCGCGGCGCGGGCGGCGTTCTTTCCGCGCATCACCCTGACCGGTGCGGCCGGTTTCAGCAGCGCCGAACTCTCCGGTCTCTTTAAATCCGGCTCCGAATCCTGGAGTTTCGCGCCGCAGATTATCCTGCCGATCTTCGATGCCGGCCGCAATCGCGCCAATCTCAAGGTGAGCAAGGTTGAGGAGGAGATTGCGATTGCGCAATATGAAAAGGCGATCCTCACCGCTTTTCGCGAAGTTGCCGATGCTCTGGCCGAACGCGGCACCATCGACGAACAGTTGGCGGCGCTTCAGTCGTTGACAAAGGCGACGGCAGAGAGTGCGCGCCTTTCGACGGTGCGCTACGAGAAAGGGGCTGACAGCTTTCTCAGCGTTCAGGATGCGCAGCGCGCCCTCTTTGTCGCCGAGCAGAATCTCATCACCGCCCGTTTGGCGCGGCTATCCAATCTTGTTACTCTTTACAAGGTGTTAGGGGGCGGCGCCGGCGAGTAAGGTGCCGGAAAAACCCTTTATCCCTGTAAATCGATTTGGTTTGACAAGCCGGATGAGTTTACAGCTCAATAACTCTGTGCCTAGGGTTGCTTCCGCTATTTTCACCTTCGCTACCAAGGAGACAATCGATGCTCAAACATGTCATTTTCTTTAAGTTCAAGCCCGAAACAACCGAAGCCGATATCGAAAAACTCGCCACCGGACTTGGCGGTCTCCCCGAGATCATCAGCGAAATCCGCGAATTTGTCTTCGGCCGCGATGTCGTCCGTTCGGAGCGATCCTACGACTTCGGACTGGTTTCATCCTTCGACGACCGCGCCGGCCTTGATGCCTATGCCATCCACCCCGATCATCAGCTGGTGGTGGCGCACGTCAAGCAGATCTGCAGCAGTGTTGTTGCTGTCGATTTCGAGTATTGACAACAGCGATTGCTGCCGGGGTAGATAAGTACAAGGGAAAAGAGCCCTGTCACCGAAGTGGTGGCAGGGCTCTTTTTACGTTTGAATGAGCCTTAATGCTCAGCCTTTTTCGTCTCCAGCGCGGAAGACCTGTTCCATTTTGACCAGCTCGTCATCGGTCAGGAATCCGAAATGTGATTCTTTCTTTCTGGCCGAAAGACGACCGTTGTTCTGTTGGCAGAGTTGGATAAAGAGATCGATCAGCTGGTCGGGCATGTCCACAATCTCCTGAATGGACCGCCTGGTCTTGTCATAACTCGCCAAAAAATCGAGTTCTTCTGTCAATTCGTGTTCGATGGTGAGGCTCACAAAATCGGACAGCGCCTCTGCTTGCGGCGTCATATCGATGTAGCGGTAGCAGCGGCCGGTCTCTCCCGCAACGGTCATCTGGCCGAGATCATCAAGATCATATTCAATCGTCCGGGTCAGGGGGCGTGAAAAGACCTCCAGTGAATGATCATAAAGTGCCGGATTCTTCAGTATCGCGGCAGAGACCGGGAACATGAGCCCTTTTGGAATGACGCCCCGCAGGGACAGGATATTGTGGATGAGAAATCGGTGAATACGGCCGTTGCCATCCTCGAAGGGATGCATGAAGACAAAGCCGTAGGAGATCGCGGCGGCATGGATGATGGCCGGCACCGCGCCATCAGTCATGATCCGATGAGCCGTGAGTAGACCATCCATCAGTTCGGGAAGATCATCGGGCTTCGGGCAGACATAGTGAACGAGCTGCTTCTGATAGGAAATCGTCTGCCCGACGTAGTTTTGCTTTGTCCGGTAATCCGTATCCTGAAAACGGGGGTCGACGATGCGGTTTTGCAAGTCGATCAGGAGAGACTTTTCGCAAAAGTCCCGGTGTTCCGCCATCTCCAGCAGGCCGATGAATTTCTCGGTTCGGGAGGCGCCGGGTTTGATGTGCTCGATTTCAAATGAGGATTTGGTCTCTTTGTTGTAGAGATAACTCAAGGCCCGGCGGAGAAGCTCCGGGGGGTAGGCTGTAACAATATCCTCACAGCGCTGGCGCAGGTCGAGTCTTTCCATGGTGCTCAGCTTGTCGGTGCGCCGGATGACCGGACAGAAGCTGCGCCCGCCAAGCAGATTGTTCATGACCCTTTGGCGCGGCATGCGTCGGCCGGGTTTGGTGGTGTAGTAACGATCCGACTCCAGAAGCTCGATGTAATTTCCCTGGGTCAAATCCGGCAGTGGCAGCTCCCTCCCGGTCATAAATTCATACAGGAACCAGATTCTGCGGGCGTATTTACCCGTGGGTTTCGAGGCAATCCAGTCGGCGATTTCATTTGCCGGGACTATCTCGAAAAGGGCAGAGAGGATCCCCGGATTGACGCCGTCGTACTTCAGAGCAAATTCCAGATGGTCACCAGTCCCGTCTCCGGGCCAATAGGACTGGGGGTAAACGGATTCAACCTGACCGTTTTGAATGGTTGCGCGCAGCGTTCCGGTCGGATTGACCAAGGAGGTATGCCAGTTTGGCAAAACATTCAGCCGGTACCGGTCAATCAGCAGGAGATATCCCGCCAATTGATTCTGTGTTGTTTCCAACGCCATTGCATACCCCGAGAAATCGTTAGGAGTTGAGAAAAACAATTACAATAAACTTCTTATTTAAAATTATAGTTACAAAAGTCGATTATTTCAAGAAACGTTTTTGAGGATGATTGCAAAGCGCAGTCAGGGGATACAGGGGCAGGCAACCACGCGGTTGCCTGCCCCTGTTTTTTTAGTGGGAGGGAAGGTGGGCTAAAAGTGGTAAATGAAACGCAGATTGTAACGCTCACCCTGCGGGCGATTGCGCGCCTCGCTTTCAATGTAGCCGTTGGCGAAGAGATGGGCGTGCTGCGAAAAGTGCCAAACCAGTCCCGGTCCGACCGCGAGGACGCGCTCGTCGCGTGATGAATCTTTCCGACCGTCAACTTCGCTGCTGGTGAATTGGTCGAGATAGTAACCGTTGACGCCGAGACGCAGCTGTTTCGGCAGAACCTCGTAGGCGGCGGCAAAGTTGGCGTGGAATGCCTGGCCGGGTTTGACTTCCTGCGCGCCACTGCCGACAAAAGGCTGATCATTCGTGCCGTTCAGCAGATAATGCAGGCGCCAGGAGGCGGTGACTTTCGGCCCGAAAAAGGCGGTGGCCGCCCAGTAAGGATTGAAGGACCAATGGTTGCTCCCCTGGTTGAGCGCCTTGCTGCGGTCGTAGTCTCCGGTCGGTA
>JACUTW010000054.1 GCA_014859605.1 Desulfuromonadales bacterium | reverse complement strand
CATGGCCCCATCGTCAGCTAAATTCAAGCTCTGGTTCGGAAGGCTGCTGATCCTCCTCCTGCCGGTCGCCATTGCCATTACTGTTCGCTTTGAAAATCAGCTTTTTTATCTGACGCAACGGATCCCTTTCTCCCCGAGCATCCAGATGCTCATTCTCGTCAACATCAATCTGCTGTTGATCATCCTGCTCTTCTTTATCCTGGCCCGCAACATCATCCGCCTCCTCATCGAGCGCCAGGAAGGGGTTCCTGGCGCTCGCCTGCGCACCAAGCTGGTTGTCGCCTTTGCCGGTATGTCATTACTGCCGACAGCCCTCCTCTTTGTCGTCGCCTCGGGCTTTATCTCGACCTCGATCGATAACTGGTTTAATAACCAGATTGAAAGCTCTCTCGAAGAATCCCTCGATGTTGCGCGTACCTATTATAAAAATTCGGCCACCAATGCCCTGTATTATGCCGACCAACTCGCGCGCATCGTCAAAGACGAAAAGCTTCTTAACCAAGAGAATCTGCCGCGCTTGCGCGAGGTTATTGCCCAGAAACAACAGGAATATAACCTCGGTATTGTCGAAGTCTTCTCAGCGACCCAGGAAGAGCTGGTGCGGGCATCGAATCCGCAGGTTCCGAAAGGGGAGATCACTCCGCCTTCGTCAGAGCTTTTGCGTAAGGCCATGCAGGGAGACCGTACCTCGCGGGTCGTCCCAGCCGGCAAAGCCGATTTGATTCGCGGCATTGTGCCGATCCATTCCAACTGGAATCCCGAGGATGTCGTCGGCGCCCTGGTCGTTAACTACTATGTCCCTTACTCCCTCACCAGCAAAATGAACGAAATTTCGACGAATTTTGATCAATACAAAAGCGCCAAACAGTTCAAGGGGCGCGTCCAGAAAGTCTATATTACCGTCCTCTTTCTGATTGTTCTGGTCGTCCTCTTTTTATCGACCTGGGTCGGCTTCCGTCTTGCCAAAGGGATCACCGAGCCGATACAGGATCTCGCCGAAGCCACGGAACGGGTCGCGGGCGGCGATCTGACCATGTCCCTCACCCCGCACAGTAACGATGAAATCGGTTATCTCGTCACCGCGTTTAACGGCATGACTGCCGATCTGCGCCAGGGACAGGAAAGGTTGCAAGCCGCCAACCGCGAGCTTGAAACGACAAATCACGAGATTGAAGCCCGCCGCCTGTACATGGAGATCGTCCTCAAAAACGTCACCGCCGGCGTCCTCTCCATCGATCGGAATGGCCACATCCTCACCATCAACCAATCAGCGGAACGACTCCTCCACGTCAACAGCAAAGAGGTAATCGACCGCAACTTCTTCGAAGTTCTCGGCAGTGCTCATTTCCCGCTGGTGCGGGATTTTATCAGCCAGATGACCCATTCCGGCAAAGATTCCCTGCGCCAGATCGTCCCTTTGACGGTCGAAGAGAACGAATTGGTTTTGCAGGTGACGGTCACCGCCCTGCGCGACGAAGCCGGCGAGGTGATCGGCTCGGTCATCGTCTTTGACGATCTCACCCAGCTGCAAAAGGCGCAGCGCATGGCTGCCTGGCGTGAGGTTGCCAAACGCATTGCCCATGAGATCAAGAACCCGCTGACGCCGATCCAGCTTTCCGCCCAGCGTCTGCGGCGCCGCTATCTGGAGCGCCTCGGGCCGGAAGAGACGGTCTTTGACGAATGCACCGCCATGATCGTCAAACAGGTCGATGAACTCAAGAATCTGGTCAATGAATTTTCCAGCTTCGCCCGCATGCCCGCCATCAACTCGACCCGTAACGACCTGAACTCACTGATTGAACAGACTCTGGTGCTCTTTCGCCAGGGGCATCCGGAGATCGAATTTATTTTCACCCCTGACCCGAAATTACCACCGGTCAGTCTTGACGCCGACCAGATCAAACGCGTTCTGATCAACCTGATCGACAACAGCATCGCCGCCAGCGCCGGACAAGGTCGCATCGAGCTGGAGACGAGTTTTGATCACAACCTCAACATGATCGCCATGACGGTGAGTGATCAGGGGTGCGGCATCCCCGCTGAAGACAAGCCCCGTCTCTTTGAACCGTACTTTTCGACAAAGAAATCAGGCACCGGCCTCGGTCTCGCCATTGTCGCCACGATTGTTGCCGATCATCACGGTTATATCCGGGTGCGCGACAATCAACCGCGCGGCAGCCGCTTTATTGTCGAACTACCGGTGACTTCCCCCGACCTTATCTGACCACAGCCTTTGGAGTTTGCATGAAAACGATCCTGATTATTGACGATGAAGACAGCATTCGCGCCAGCCTGCAAGGGATTCTGCAGGATGAAGGCTACCGCGTCCTCCTCGCCGCCGACGGCATGGCCGGTCTCGCCCAGCTGCGGGAAGAGAGTGTCGATATCATCCTTCTCGATATCTGGATGCCGGGGATTGACGGCCTTGAAACCTTGCGGCAGATTCGCGACATCAATCCCGAACAACTGGTGATCATGATGAGCGGACATGGCACCATCGAAACCGCGGTCAAGGCGACGCGTCTCGGTGCCTACGACTTTATCGAAAAACCGCTATCGCTGGAGAAAGTCCTGCTGTCCCTGCAAAATGCCTTACGCGTCAGCGGTCTGATCGAGGAGAACCGCACCCTCAAGGTGCAGCTCGGCAAAGAGTCGGAGATGATCGGCGAAAGTCCGGCCATTCGCGATCTCAAGGCCCAGATCGCCATCGCCGCCCCGACCAGTGGCTGGGTGCTGATCACCGGCGAGAACGGCACCGGCAAAGAACTTGTTGCCCGCGCCATCCACAGCTTGTCAAAACGTCGCGACAAACCCTTTATCGAAGTCAACTGCGCCGCCATCCCTGAAGAGTTGATCGAATCGGAGCTCTTTGGCCATGAACGCGGCTCCTTTACCGGGGCCACAGCCCAGCGCCGCGGCAAATTCGATCTGGCCCACGAAGGGACTCTCTTCCTTGATGAAATTGCCGACATGAGCCTGAAGACCCAGGCCAAGGTCCTGCGTATTTTGCAGGAGCGCAAATTCGAGCGGGTCGGCGGCAGCCGCACCATCGAGGTTGACGTACGCGTCGTCGCCGCCACCAACAAGAATCTCGAAACCGAGATCAGCGCCGGACGCTTTCGCGAAGATCTTTACTACCGGCTCAACGTCATCCCCTTCCATGTGCCGCCCCTGCGCGAACGCAGTCGCGACATCCCCCGCCTCGCCGAAAACTTCCTTACGCTCTTTTGTCAGCAGGAAGGACGCCCGCTCAAGCGCTTTTCCGACGGAGCGATCCGGGCACTTTGTGCTTATCCCTGGCCGGGGAATGTGCGGGAGCTCAAGAATATCGTCGAACGCCTGGTGATCATGTCGCCGGATCAGCTCATCACTGAGGCGCAGCTGCCGGCGATCTTTACGGCCGGCGAGCGGCTGTTGCCCCGCCCGGAGAGCGACGACAGCGAAAGCGCTACCCTGCGCGCTGCCCGGGATGAATTTGAAAAGGATTTTATCCTGCAGAAGCTGAAAGAATTTGACTGGAACGTTTCCCGCACCGCCGATGCCATCGAAATCGAGCGTTCCAACCTGCACCGCAAGATGAAAGCCTACGGCATTGAACCGAAAAAGAGCGCCGGATGAAATCCTGAGCTCTTGTCGGCAAAGAATTTAGCAATGGGCTGCAAAAAAGCCCCGGTCATGATCGGGGCTTTTTTGCGGCTAAATCCTCAAAAAATAACATCTTAGCTAATTGTAATCTTTTGATATTACGATATAATGCGAAACGCAAAATCCAGAGAAGCAAAGGGAAAAAATCGGCAGCGCGGAGAAATTAAAACAAAAACAGGGCGAGAGTTAGTAGAAGGAATGACCTTTATGTCAGACCAGCAAAGTGAAGCAGCCCGACAACGTCGCCAGCGCGCCGAAGAAAAAGCCCGGCAGCTCAAAGCGACCGATCTGCAGGGCTTGTCTCCGGATGAAGTCCAGCAACTCTTCCATGAACTGCAGGTGCACCAGATCGAACTGGAGATGCAGAATGAAGAATTGCGCCGCACCCAGCTATTACTAAAGAGTGAAGAATCGCTTCAACACCAGAATAATCTCTTCATCACCCTGCTCAACAATCTCCCGATCGGTGTCTTCATGGTCGAGGCCCCCTCGGGAAGACCTTTGGTTGTCAATGATGCGGCGGTGCAACTCCTGGGACGGGGCATTATTCCTCATGCCTCACGACAGAATCTGGCAGAAGTCTATAAAGCCTTTAAGCAGAAGGACCACCAGCCCTACCCTCCCGAAGAGATGCCGATCCTGTTAGGGATGAAGGGCATAAAATCCCATGTCGATGACATGGTGATTGAACGACCGGACGGCAGCGAAATTCTTTTGGAAATAATCGGCTCGCCGGTGAAGGACGACCAAGGGAAAATCTGGGCCAGTCTGGTGAATTTTTCCGACATCACCGCCCGTAAAGAGGCCGAAAACCAGCTAAAAGAAACAAAAAATCTCCTGACCCTGTTCATCCAAAACTCGCCAATCTATGCGTATATCAAGGATGTCAACTCCTCCGACTCGCGCGTTGTGATGGCTAGTGAAAACTTCCAGGAGATGATCGGTATCCCGGGCTCCAAAATGACCGGAAAGACCATGCAGGAGCTCTTCCCGCCGGACATAGCGGCGAAGATCTTTGCTGACGACAAGGCTGTCGTCAGCGCAAATAAAATATTGCTCCTGGAGGAGGAATTTAACGACCACAGCTATCACTCCATCAAGTTCCCAATCATCCAGGGAGAAAAAACATTGCTGGCCGGCTACACCATCGACATAACCGAGCGCAAACGCTTCGAAGAGGAACTTTACCGGGCCAAACTCGCCGCTGACGCTGCCAATACCGCCAAGAGCCACTTTCTGACTAACATGAGCCACGAAATTCGCACGCCGATAAACGGCGTGGTCGGCTTGATCGAACTCCTTCTGGGTACAGAGTTGACCAGAGAACAGCGCGAATATGCTGAACTGGTCAAGCTCTCCGGCAAGAACCTTGTCGAATTGATCAGCAATATTCTCGACCTCTCCAAGATCGAAGCACACAAAATCGAACTGGAGGAGGTCTGCTTTAATCTCAACAAAGAGATGAACGGCATTATGGCTCTCTTTGCCCTGCGCGCCGGAAAAAAAGGGCTGGAGCTGAAGACCGAGATCGAGCAGGATGTCCCTTTGCTGCTCAAAGGCGATGCCGGACGATTACGCCAGATCATCACCAACCTTGTCAGTAACGCCATCAAGTTTACTGAAAAAGGTTCTGTTACCCTGCACATCAGCAAAGACCAAGAGAACGACCAGCAAACAACGCTGCGGTTTCAGGTGCATGACACCGGCATCGGCATTGCAGCCGAGAAACTCGAAGAGATCTTCCAGCCCTTTACCCAGGCAGACAGCACCACCACGCGCCGCTACGGCGGAACCGGACTGGGGCTGACGATTGTACGCCAAATCGCCGAACTGATGGGCGGGACGGTCGGGGTCGTCAGTCAAGAGTCCGTCGCTACAACATTCTGGTTTACAGCCGTCTTCGTAACGCCGGTAGAGCGCAGAAGCGCACCGCGGGATGTCTCTCTGGCGAGGGAGGGGATTAAATCCCCCTTCCCCCCCATAACCGCTCTCCCTAACAACCGCGTTCTCGTTGCCGAGGATGATTTTACCAATCAGCTTATGACTAAAGCCATTATGGAAAAATTCGGCTACCAGGTGGACGTCGCCAACAATGGCGCGGAAGCTTTGAGTCTGCTGGAAAAGACCGACTATGCCCTGGTCTTGATGGACTGCATGATGCCGATACTCAACGGTTTCGAAGCCACCGCCGTTATCCGCGATCCGACCTCGGCCGTCCGCAACCATGCCCTTCCGGTCATCGCCCTGACCGCCAATGCCTTTAAGGAAGACCGCGCCCGCTGTCTTGCCGCCGGGATGGATGATTATCTCGCCAAACCGATCGACGTGACAAACGTCCTGGCAATGCTCGAAAAATGGGCGGGATTTTCTATGCCTGCGGAAAAGAGACGTTAATTAAAATGAAAAAAACTCTGATTACAACGATGAGTTTTCTCCTTCTCCTGCTGAGTTGTGTGCCGCTTTTTGCCGGCGAACCTCGTGTCGTGCGGATTGGAGCCTTTGATTATTATCCGGCGATCTTCAAAGACAAGGACGGAACGATCAAAGGCTTCTATGTTGACGCGCTCGCCGCTATTGCCGAGCGTGAGAACATCCGCTTCAAGTATATTTACGGCACATGGAAAGAAGGAATGGAAAGGCTTGAATCCGGTGAAGTCGATCTTCTCACCAGTGTGGCCTTTACTCCGGAGCGGGCAGAATTTCTCGATTACGGCAGCCAACCGTTGCAGACGGTCTGGGGGGAACTCTACACGTCACCTTCCTCCGGAATTGACGGGATCCAACAAGTCCAGGGCAAAAAAATTGCGATCATGATTGGCGATTTCAACGGCCGCTACTTTATCGATCTGGTCAAAAAATTTGATATCACCTGCGAATTTGTCGAAATGCCGGACTTCAACACCATTTTTCAGGCGATCGCAGCAAAGCAGGTCGACGCCGGCGTCGTCAACAGTACCTTTGGAGCCGCGAAACAGCATGAGTATAGCCTCATTTCGACCGGCGTTGTTTTCAACCCTTTTGATATCTTTTTTGCCGCCGCCAAAGGAAAAAATCAGGAGTTACTGACCCTTCTCGATAACTACCTGTACAACTGGCGACAACAAACAAATTCCCCCTACGCCAAGGCACGACAAAAATGGTCACACGGCAGTGTGAACGCCATACAGGTGGCCCCCCCCTGGTTGATTAATTCTATTGCTGCACTGGGCGGTATTATCCTTATCACCTTGACCTTTATCGTTCTGCTGAAAGTACAGATAAAACGGGCAACGGCTGATATCGAGCAAAGCAAAGCTGTTTTGCGCGAGAACGAAGCAAAATTCCGCAGCTACATCGATAACTCACCGGATGGAATCTTTGTGACCGATGAAGACGGGCGTTGCCTTGAAGTCAATCCCGCCGCCGCTGCTATCACCGGCTACGAAACAGAGGAGCTGTTAAACCTGTCGATATGCGATCTGGTGCCTGCGGAATCGTTTGCAAGTTCCCACCATCTCTTGACGTTACAAGAGCTCGGTATTGCCAGCAACGAATTTGAATTTATCCATAAAAACGGCAAAAAACGCTGGTGCTCGGTCGATACCGTCAAGCTCTCAGCAACACGTTACCTCGCCTTTACCAAAGACATCACCACCCGCCGACGGACCGAAGACCAACTGTTACACGCCATGGCCACTGCCGACGCCGCGAATACCGCTAAAAGCCGGTTTTTGGCAAACATGAGCCATGAAATTCGCACGCCGATGAATGGCATGATCGGTCTGATCGAGCTGCTGCTCGGGACAGGATTAACCAAAGAACAACGGGAATATGCCGAACTGATCAAACTCTCCGGGCGCAATCTGATGCAATTGCTCAACGACATTCTTGATCTGTCGAAAATTGAAGCTCACAAAATCGAGCTGGAAGCCCACGACTTTAATCTCCAGGCCGAGATAACCGGCACCATCAACCTCCTTGCTCTTCATGCCAAAACCAAAAAATTGCGGCTGCACGCACAGATCGATCCTGACGTTCCGATCCTGCTCCGGGGCGATTCGGGTCGCCTGCGTCAGATCCTCAATAACATTATCGGCAACGCCATCAAATTTACCCACGAAGGATCGGTCTTGCTGCATATCTGCACCGTTGCAGAAAACGAAAAGGAAGCGACTCTGCGCTTTGAGGTAACCGACACCGGCATCGGCATTGCCGCAGATAAACTCGACAAGATCTTCGAACCCTTCACTCAGGGGGACAGCTCTTCAACCCGTCAATACGGCGGCACCGGACTGGGATTAAGCATTGCCCGCCAACTGACCGAGTTAATGGGGGGAACGATCGGCGTCGACAGCGTCCAAGACGGTGGAACAAAGTTCTGGTTTACCGTGGTGCTGGCAAAACAGCTCGACAAAACCGCGCCGGTCCCAGAGGAGCTGGCGGGGGATGAAGCTGTCGCCAGTGATCTTTCCAATCCGGATAATGGGAGGAAAGCCCCGCCAACGCAAAACCGGAACCGCATCCTCCTGGCCGAAGATGACCAGATCAATCAACACATGACCAAATTATTTCTGACAAAATCGGGCTACCTTGTCGATGTGGCGAATAACGGGCGCGAAGCCCTGAAGCTGCTAGAAGAGAATGACTACGCAATGGTGTTGATGGATTGCATGATGCCGGAATTGAGCGGCTATGAAACGACGACCATGATCCGCAATCCCGCTTCCGCAGTACGAGACCATTCGATCCCGGTGATTGCCCTGACCGCCAACGCCATGCAGGAAGATCGGGATAACTGTCTGGCGGCCGGCATGGACGATTATCTGGTCAAGCCGATTGAAGTGTCAAAGGTCCTGGAGATTTTAAAAAAATGGGTGCCGTTTGCGGCAGAAGCGGATGAAGGCACAGATATTGGTACCACTAGAAACGCTATTTTTGACCAGGAGGAACTCATTGCCCGCTCCATGGGTGATATCGACCTTTCCCGCTACGTCGCAACCATCTTCATGGAAAACGCACCGGATTATATCGAGGCCATCCGCAGTGCGCTAACGGCAAAGGATGTTGGTGCCCTGCGCCAATCGACACATAAACTGAAAGGGGCCGCAGCGACGATGGCTTTACTGCAATTGACGGAAGCGGCGCGGTCCTTCGAAGAATTGGCCGTGAACGGCGAGATAGGCAATGCCTGGATGTCTTTACCCTCTTTAGAGAGAAAATTTGAGCAGGCATGCGCTGCGCTGCAACAGTTCATCCTGACCCGACCCGAAGCAGATCCGTCCGCCGTGTCTGCTGCGGCCAGCGATTAAAGGCTGAAATCCATGGAAAATGAAGTGGTTTGGCGCATTGTCAGTTTTTCTGTCATCTTGTCAAGTATCGGCCTTTGGGAGATATTGGCCCCGCGCCGTCCTTTAACCACCCGCAAGAGTCAGCGCTGGTTCGCCAACCTGAGTATGATTGCCATCGCCACCCTCGTCGTCCGCTTCACCTTCCCGCTGCTGCCGGTGGGACTGGCGATCATGGCACAGGAGCAGGGCTGGGGGATTCTCAACTTTGTCACTCTCCCGCTCTGGCTCGAAATCACCATCGCCGTTATTATTCTCGACTTTGTCATTTATCTGCAGCATGTTATGTTTCACTTCCTGCCGATTCTGTGGCGCCTGCACCGTATGCATCACAGCGACCTCGATCTCGACGCCAGTTCGGGAAATCGCTTTCACCCCGTAGAGATTATCATTTCCATCGGCATCAAATTCGCTGCGATCCTGATCATCGGCGCCGCCCCTCTGGCCGTCCTCCTTTTCGAAATCGTCCTCAACGCGACAGCCATCTTCAACCATGGCAATATCCGTCTCCCCCTGAACATCGATCGCTGGCTGCGCACCGTCCTGGTCACTCCGGATATGCACCGGGTCCATCACTCGATTATTCCGCGCGAGACCAACAGCAACTTTGGTTTCAGCCTTTCCTGGTGGGACTACCTTTGCGGCACCTATCGCGCCCAACCAGGGGCCGGCCACCTCGAAATGATTATTGGCCTCAAGGAATATCGTGATCCCGCCCGACTCACCCTCCCCCGTCTGCTGCTGCAACCATTTATCACCCCACCACCCCCTGACAAAGATTAAAAATCCCGACAAAAAGGTTGACTCGAAGCACGAAATAATGCGAAATAAATCATCGTTTTATTTCTTGCAACTATTCCCGCACTGTTTCGATGAGGCTGCCATGAAGTTAAGTCACAAATTTATCCTCCTTCTTGTTGTCTGTTTATCGGCGGCACTGCTGGCGACGATCTTTGTTTTAAAGCAGGTCAATGACGAAGCCGTACACCAGGCGACCGTTGCGCAGGAAAGTCGAATCAAGACCTTCTGGCACCTGCTGCGCAGCAAAGGACATGATTTCGCAATTGTCGACGGTAATCTCTTGGCAGGAGAGTATGTCATCAATAATAATTTTGAGGTCCCCGACAAGATCCAGGAACTCTTCGGTGGGACTGCCACCATCTTTATGAACGACGTGCAGGTCAGCACCAACGTCCTCAAAGAGAACGGTGATCGGGCGATTGGCAGCAAGCTGCAAGGGAGCGCTTATAACGCTGTCTTTATCGAAGGCCGTCCTTATCGCGGCGAAACAGAAATCCTCGAAGTCCCCTATTTCACCGCCTACGACCCGATCCGCAACCAACAGGGGGAGACGATCGGCGCCCTTTATGTCGGGGTCAAAAAGAGTGAATTCTTTGCGGCCTACACCACCCTCCGCAACAAATTAATCACGGTCGCCACCGTCAATGTGACGATCTTTGCCCTGTTATCTTTTGTCCTGGTCACGCGTGCCCTGCGTACCCTCAATCGCTTGACCGCGGCAGCACAGAGCGTTGCTGACGGCGATCTTGATGTCGAGGTGCCGGTGGAGAGTCAGGACGAAATCGGCCGGTTGGCTGCGACCTTTAACACTATGACCTCTGTCGTCTTTAAAGGGATGCAGTTTGAACTCGCCAAAGCAAATCGGATGGTGACGAATATCAAGGAAGCAATTCAGCAGCTCTCCAGCAGCGGCAGCGAGATCATGGCGATCTCGGCGCAGCAATCGGCCGGCGCCACCCAGCAGGCCAGCGCTGTGCAGCAGGCGATGACGACTGCAGAAGAGATTGCCGTCACCGCCCGGCAGGTGGCGGAAAACGCGATTCAAGTTGAAGCCCAGGCGGAAAACGCCAATACCGCCGGGAATAGCAGCAGTATCGCCGTCGAAAACGCGTTACAGGGGATGGGGACGCTCAAGGTACAGATCATGACCGTCGCCGAGGCGATGGTCGGACTCGGTGAAAACTCGCAACAGATTGGCGGTATCGTCAATATCATCGATGAAATTTCCGCTCAGACGAACTTACTCTCCCTCAATGCCGCCATCGAAGCAGCCGGAGCCGGAGAGGCAGGGAAACGCTTCAGCATCGTCGCCAACGAAGTCAAACGCCTCGCCGAGCGGACCGCCGAGGCGACCAAACAGATCAAGACCCTCATTGAACAGATACAACGCGCCACCAATACCACCATCATCCTCACCGAAGAAGGGACCAAAGGGGTCGATGCCGCCAATCTCCTGGTGACGCGAGTTGCCGATGAATTGCAGGAGATCCTCGGCCTGGTCAAGGAGACGACGACTGCAGCGCGGGAGATCAAATATTCGACGCAGCAGCAGACCAGCGCCAGCGAAGAGCTCGCCTCGACCATCGTCGAAGTGCGCGATGTCGCTGCCCAGGTTGCATCGAGCGCCCAGGAGACCTCGCAGGCAATTGTCGAGTTGACCTCTCTGGCCGAACGGTTGAAAGAGATGATGGAAGAAGAGCTGCAGGAAAAAGGCAAAGCCAAGACCCAATCCGGGGCGCGGATGATGGAGCGTATTCTCGGACAGGCGATCAGCAGCGGCAAGCTGACGCTGACTGATCTCTTCGACGAAGACTACCAACCGATTCCCGGCACCAACCCGCAGAAATACCATACCCGCTTCGACAGCTTCTGCGATGCGACGCTGACCAATAAACAGGATGAGTTCCTCAACGACAGTCAGGTCGCTTTTGCCATTCTTATCGACCGCAACGGCTATCTGCCGACCCATAACAGCCGTTATACTCAGCCTTTGACCGGCGATTATGACAAAGACCTGAAAGGAAACCGCACCAAACGCCTCTTTAATGACAAAGTCGGGTTGGCCGCGGCGCAAAACGAAAAAGAGGTTCTGGTGCAGGTCTATAATCGCGATACCGGCGAACGGATCTGGGATATTTCCTCGCCGATCTATATTCAGGGGCAGCACTGGGGCGCCTTCCGCATCGGCTATATCATGTAGCCATTTTCCGATTGCAGGGAGCTTCTTCCTGCGGTAATCTCTGCCGTCGTAAAAAAAATAACGGACGAGGGAAAAATATGGCTATCGAGGAAAAAGAGACGGCACAGAGCCTCAGCGGCGAAACCCCGGACATGCTCTCTTTATGCGGATTCGGTTTAGCCAAAAATTCCCGTCAATTCAAAAAAGGGGTGGCACTCTGCGAAAAAGCCATAGCTCTGGATGCGCAAAATACGGAGCACTACCTCCATCTCGGTCGCGTCCATCTCCTCGCCGGACACAAGTCCCGCGCCATTGCCACCTTTCGCAAGGGGCTGAAAATCCGTAAAGACCCACGCTTGATCGCTGAACTTCAGAAGATCGGTATTCGCAAATCCCCTCCCTTTACAACTCTGGCGCGGACAAACATCCTCAATATTGTTACCGGCAAAGTCCTGCATCTCTTAAAACTCCGTTAACCACTCAACCTCCTCCCGTAAAGGGCTTGACTGTGAAAGATTCACTCCTGCAGCGATTCTGGGTGACCTTCGTCGCCACCACCATCGGCCTCTATGCCTCCGGCTGTAATCGCTTTCGTACCGAGGGGAGCGAGCATATCCCGCGCCAGGGCGGCGTCCTCTTTGCTGCCAATCATATCTCCGGTTACGAAACCGTCCTCCTCCCCTGGGCCATCCTCAAAAAACAGCCCTGGCAGATGATCTGGGCACCGGCCAAAGAAGAACTCTTTACCCACCCTTTCCTGCGCTGGTTCTTCCTGTCACTCGGCGCCTTCCCGATCAAACGGGGGCGCGATGTGCGGGCAACCGCTGTCCTTGGTAAACTGCTGAGGGCCGAGAAGGTCATGCTCTTCCCGGAAGGGACGCGCCGACCCGATGGCACACTCGGCAAAGGGAACCGCGGGGTTGGCAAGCTGATTTACGATGCCCGGCCGATCGTCATCCCGGTCGCTCTCAGCGGATTGAATCACTGGCGCTTCCCCGGTCTCGGCCAGCGCGGCGCAGCCCGCTTCGGCGCGCCCCTTGATCTCAGCGATCTTTATCTGCTCGACGACCACAAAGAGACGCATCAGCTCATCGTCGAACGGGTCATGGCGGCGATTGCGGAACAGCTGAAATTGACAAGCTGAATCGACCACCCCCAGCCCCTCCTTGAAAAAAGGAGGGGAGCTTTTGACCATCTCCCCCTCCTTAATCAAGGAGGGGGTCGGGGGGTGGTTAGGTAAACCCAACACAAGAGGCCAATCATGAGCGAAGTGCTGACCATCGCCAAAGGGATTGAAGAGATTGCCATTCTGCCGAAGATGGCCAACCGTCACGGACTCATCGCCGGCGCCACCGGTACCGGCAAGACTGTAACTCTGCGTGTTCTCGCCGAACAGTTCAGCCGCTGCGGCGTTCCGGTCTTCATGGCTGACGTCAAAGGCGACCTGACCGGTATTGCCCAGACCGGCGGTGAGCATCCGAAGGTCCAGGAGCGGGTGGCAGCGCTGCAGCTCGACGATTACCGCCCCGAAGGATTCCCCACGGTCTTTTGGGATCTTTACGGCGAGCAGGGACACCCGGTGCGGACCACGGTCTCGGAGATGGGCCCTCTCCTACTTGCCCGCCTCTTCAATCTCAACGACACCCAATCCGGCGTATTGAGTCTGGTCTTCAAGATCGCCGACGATCAGGGACTCCTCCTGCTCGACCTCAAAGACTTTCAGGCCATGGTCCGCTATGTCGGCGATCACGCCGCGGAGTTTCGCACCAGCTACGGCAACATCTCGGCGGCGAGTATCGGCGCCATCCAGCGCAGCCTCCTCACTCTGGAAGAAGCCGGAGGCGACCGTTTCTTCGGCGAGCCGGCCCTCGATCTCGAAGACCTGATCCAGTGCGCTGGCGACGGCCGCGGTGTCATCAACATTCTGTCCGCCAGCCGCCTGATGCAGAGCCCCAAACTCTATGCCACCTTCCTCCTTTGGCTGCTGGCCGAACTCTTCGAACGTCTCCCCGAAGCCGGTGATCCCGAGAAGCCGAAGCTGGTCTTCTTCTTCGACGAAGCCCACCTCCTCTTCGACAATCCGCCCCGGGCCCTCCTCGACAAGATCGAACAGGTGGTACGCTTGATCCGCTCCAAGGGGGTCGGCGTCTACTTTGTCACCCAGAACCCCCTCGACCTCCCCGAAGCGATCCTCGGTCAGCTCGGCAACCGCGTCCAGCACGCCCTGCGCGCCTTTACTCCCAAGGACCAGCGCGCTGTGCGCGCTGCGGCCGAGACCTTCCGCGCCCGCCCCGGCCTCGATGTCGCCACCGCCATCATGGAGCTGGAGACCGGCGAAGCGCTGGTCTCGATCCTTGATCGCAAAGGGGCGCCGACCCCGGTCGAGCGCGCTCTCATCTTTCCGCCGCGCAGTCGCCTGACCCCCCTCACTCCGGCTGAAATGGCCAACGTCATCCGCACCTCCCCTCTGGCCGGCCATTATGAAAAAGCCGTCGATCGCGAATCCGCCTACGAAAAACTCAAAGCCCGCGCTGTGGCCGAAAGTGCCGTTATCACCCCGGAACCGCGTGGCCGCAAGGCTGCTCCGGCTGCTCCCGGCGGCGATCTCCTCGCCGCCGCCGCCAAAAGCGCCGCCCATGCCATCGGCAGCTCACTCGGCCGGCAGATTATCCGTGGTGTGCTCGGTTCATTATTCGGTGGGGGGAAAAAGCGGTAACGGGAACTGAACATTGAATCAACATCCATCACCGCACACGGATGAAATCTGATAAATTCTGATAAGTTCGGATACACGAGGAACTCAGACTATAAATCCGGGTTTATCCGATTCGATCCGAATTTATCCGCGTGCAACGGTTTAGGGGTTATGGAGCACCGAGACAAAGGGCGGCGTAAATCCGCGCCGCCGCTTCGACTTCAGCTAGAGCCGTCTGCTCTTCATTGGTATGAGCGGTCTCCAGGGAGCCCGGCCCGAGGATCAACGGCTGCACACCGGCCGCAAAGAAGAGATTGCCGTCAGAATGAGAACGGAAGGGGCTGAGTTGCAGGGGGAGATTGAGCTTGGGATAGATCTTTTCCAGCACCTGCTCCAGCCATTGCTGTGCGGCTAACTGGTAGCCGCTGGCGGAAAAATCAAAGCTGACATCCAGTTGCAAATCCGGGATGACATCGCCGGCCCCGGCCAACTGCTCGCGGATCGCAGCTTTCACCTGCTCCGGCGAGATCTCCGGGGAGAGATGGAGGTCGATGAGGGCTTCGCAGCGATCCGGGACGACAAAGCCGGCGCGGGACGAACTCAGTTCGCGAATCGAATAAAAGACCTGCTGACTGTCGCGGCTAAAGAGCGGAGCTTTGCCGAGCTGCAGCAGGATCTGCAACATCGACTCGACAGCGTTATGTCCGAGCTCCGGCAGGGAGGAATGGCTCCGTCGCCCTTTGGTGACGAGTTGCGCCTCGACATAGCCGTAATGTCCGAAACAGGGGGAGAGGGAGGTCGGCTCGCCGATCACCACCCAGTTCGGGGTACAACTCTCCAGAAAACGTTCACTACCATCGCCATTCTCTTCTTCGCCGACCACCAAGAGCAGACCGACCGCCGGTTGCTGCTCTAAGGGCAGGGTCGCCAGCGCCAGAAAAGCTTCGAGCATCGCCGCACACCCCCCCTTCATATCGGCACTCCCCAGCCCCCGCACAATCCCCCACTCCTCCTGTGCGCCGTAATCGTCGAGATCCCAGGCCGGCACCGTATCGACATGCCCGACCAGATACAGCTGCGGCGGCGTGCTCCCCAGCGTGCTTATGAGATTGTAGCGGTCATCCTCGACGAGTTGCCGCTGCACCTTCAGACCGGCCGCCTGCAAAATCCCTTCGAGATAAAGCTGAATATCCTCCTCCTTGCCGGACGGAGAATAGATATCGATCATCTCCAGCAGGCTCTGCCGCAACCGCTGCGGGTTGATCGCACTCCAGACCCGATCGAGACGCGCATCGCCGCTCATTCCGGCTTCTCCTTCTTCGTTTTGCTCTTTTTCGACAGATTGAGACTCATGTAGACGTGCTGCTGGACATTACCGAACCCCTGCTTCTTAAAGAAGCTGATGCCGGCCTGGTTGTCGGCATCAGTATCGATGAGCATCATCCGCACCCCCTGCTCGATCATCCGCCGCTTGAGCTCGCGAAAGAGCTTGGCTCCGGCGCCGCTCTTCTGGATTCCCTGCCTGATCCCGAGCCAGACGAGATAACCGTATTTCCAGGCGGAATGCTGCTTCTCCACTGTCGTCCCGAGGGCAAAACCGAGAATTTCATCCTCCAGCTCAGCGACCAGACAGAGGTCATTATCGGAGTTGAAGAGGGTGGTGATTTCGTATTCATCCCAGGTGCGATACATGCTCGGCGAATACTCGGAGGTAAAGAGCTTTTCGCCAAGATGAAAGACCTCGGAAAGATCGTCAATCGTCATCTCGCGAATCCGTAAACGCTCTTTGATTTCAGGGGGTTCACTGTTCATCTGTATTTCCATCGAAGTTTGTGACTTAAGGCTGCTTGACGAGAACTTCCATGAGACTGTGCGGGGCCTGGCCTGTGACTTGATGAAAGGTCTCGGTCACAACGGATAACCAACCGCTGCGCACCACATTATAGATGATTGCCATGTACTTTCAGAGTTGAATGCCAATCTTCTCAGCGATTTTTCCAGCGAGCTGTTTAAAGTCCTTTTTTGCGTCCTGCACGGCATTCGCATGACTACCGATAGCACCGTCGGCCGATGTAAGATTAAATATAGGTTTTCTGTGTTCTTGCGCCATAGGAATCAGGCTGCGGTAGTGTTTTATGGTTGCCAGACAATAGGGATCATCTTCCTGCCGAATTTTTTCTGAAAGTGTTTCATATAATACGAACTCCCGATAGACCTCAGGAATACGCTGCACCCATTTGTCGTAGGCCTTGACCGGACGGTCCAAACGTACGCCGTGCTGCTGGCAAAGGTAACCTATAGTTTCCATCTTGCCCTTTGGAAGCTTGAATTCAGGGAAACTGCTTTTTTCTGCAGTAGAATTCCAGTTTTCCAGTCTCTTATGCCACAAACTTTTCCAATTCTTCAAAGTTGGTCCAAGGTTTTTCAAGCCCTGCAGAGAAAAAAGATCTGCCCCAAGTGGGATGGTAACATAATCCGTAGCCACCAGTACCGACCGATTGATTGCTCCGAGATTCGGGCCTATATCAACCAAAATGAGATCTGCCTGGACTTTATGGGCAGCCATCTGCATGACCTGCCAGAAGGAACTAAGAATACGCATCGGTCGATAAAGATTATTATCGCCCATGCTGTTGGGCCATTCGGCCGACAAGGCGTCTTCAAAGCCGGAGAGATTTACGTCGCCAGGCAGTAGATACAAGTCGGTAGCGATATTCTGAAGAATCGGTTCAGCAATATCACCCACACTGGTCAGCGGCTTTACGCACTGATAGATTGTCGACCCGATGTTTTGTTGATTCCAAATCGCTTCAATCTTGTCTTCATCAAGGAATGCCGCGGTTAAGTTGGCCTGTGGGTCGAGGTCAATAATTACGATTCTTTTGCGTAAACTAGCATACATCCAAGCCAAGTGATAAATGAGGGAGGTCTTACCAACACCGCCTTTGTTGTTGAAAAATGTCAAAACTGGTGTCGTCATGATTTCCCCCTTAATATGCATAAGACGGCGCTCTGATTCGTCTCGAATTCCGGGGGAGGATTGCCATTTCTTTCCATCTCTCTTCGTGCCGTGGCGATACCTCTCCCAAATGTTTGTATGAAACCGAAAGTTTTCAGCACATCCCCGACATTCGGGTTCCGGTAGTCGGTGATGCCTGGCTTGCCGAAATTTTCCGGGGTGACATTGCCATAAGGGCCGCCAGGACTGTTAATTTCGATTCGGTCATTAAACCAGTACACCCGAACAGGGGCGTTGGTGCTTTCGTATGTGCGATGAAGTACTGCGTTATACAGAATCTGCTGAATCGCTGCTGGTGGATATGGCATTTCTATTTGGTGCGTTGGAGCTGACGTAATATCTACGGCAACGCGGTTATGGGCCTTGAGTTTTTCTTCGGTGCGGCGAATCATTTCAACAATCGCTCCGCCAATATCTTCCTCATCAATCACGGAGTCCGCTAAGTCAGTCCCATCAATTCTTAAAAATTGGATATACGCCCCCGGTAAGAAGTCCTGAAGACTTTTGCCGATGGCCAGCAGTCCAAGCACTGTCGGAGTGGTATTTACGGGGGAAACGATCATCTTGCATGATGCCAATCGCTCCTCATAATTGCGGCCGTTAGACTCCAACACATCGACGGCAAATGCGGCAGGAAGAAATTCGTTTTCAAAGACTGATTTTGAAAGATCTGTGATCTTTGCCGACGGAATGGGGTAAATATCAAAGGGAAGGTTTTTGTATCTTCTTTTTTCATTAAGGACACGTTCTTCTTGCTCGTTAGCTATTGAGCGACGTGGCCCTGTGCGGATCCAGATTCTACCTTCGTATTTAACGGGCGGCATATCGGAAGGTTTAACCGTAACCACCGCCATTTCCGAACCTTTTAAAAACCGTTTTTCTACTGAAAGCACAGGCAGGGGCAAGATGTTTCCATCGGTTTTCATGTCTGCAAGGGAAAGCAATAACTGATCTGTCACCTGTAGTCCAGACTGTTCTCCGTTGTCTTTCGCGCCGATAAACAGAACACCGGGTTCATTGTAGTTTGGCAAATCATTGGCAAATGCACAGACTGCCTGTCGTGCTTTTTTAGGCACATCCCCTTTGAATGATTCCTTACGCTCGACTCGATCAGATTCCAGGGAATCTAACAGCGCTAAAAGTTCTTCATCTGAGTATCTTCTCATCGCATCACCTTTATTCCAGCCATTCCCGGCCACAGACTAACTCGCCTAAAAAGGGCGAATTAAGATTTTTATCGTGAGTCGACTCGGACGTGGTCGTTCCTTATTGATCGGTGTTAGGCTTATCGATTTTATCAGCCGCACCACCAGAGCGGACCCATTCGTCCACATCGTCTAGTTTAAACATCCAGCGACGGCCGACCCGATGACCGGGCATAGCCCGTTGCTCGATCCACTTGTAGACCGTCTCGTTGCT
>JACUTW010000134.1 GCA_014859605.1 Desulfuromonadales bacterium | reverse complement strand
TTTTGACTGGTTTACCTTAGCGGCTTTGCGCCTTGGCGTCTTGGCGTTGAGATCTTGATTATACAAAACAGGCAGAAAAGGATCATCCTCTTCTGCCTGCATTTCTCCACAATCGTCGCCAGCTTACTTGATATGACAAGCCTTGCACATGGCAGACCCGGCATTACTGATGCGCAAAAAGGGCGCGGTGAGAGGATCGCCATCATGAACATCGTGGCAGGTCGAACACCACATGGTATTGGCGGCGCCATAGAAGGGGTTTTCGTTAAACCCGGTGGCGCCGATAATTGTTGCCAGCGGGCGAATGCCGGGGTCGATTCCTTCCGGGTTCAGGCCGAGATCCATGCCGATGGGGTGGTCGTTTGAGAGATCCGTCGTCAGGAGAGCGTTGGGCGACATCACGGCGGCGGTCGGATCCATGTCGCCGGAGTTTGGCTGATTGACCGGCATACCAACCCCGCCATCATGGCAAGCCAGACAAAGCCGGGCATCGGTGGCATTCACCTGTTCCACAGTCGCCGTAAAATTCATGGTCGTGCTGTTATAAAGTGTCCCGACACTGGCGACGGCGGTATTATTCCACAACGGTGCTAGCGTCACACTCGTCTGGCCGCCATGCGGGGTGTGGCAAAAGATACAAACCTCGGTGCTGCCGCCGGCGCCGACGGCAAAACCAGAAAAGACCATGTCATGCCGGGAACCGACCACCGAAGCAGCCATAACCGAGGTGGCAACGGAAACCGCCAGAAGTGCTATGATAGAAATTTTCTTCATCTATATCTCCCTGGGACAAACTTGCAACAGCGGGTCTTCATCGTGCCATCGAGTCTGTCACTTATTCAACGCGTACAGTGTGACAGCAAATTTTATGCCGCCGTGCAAGTCAGCATAATTCAAGGATTCAGCGCTGTGACAGGGCCTGCTTCGCGGTAAATCACCAGATTGAGGCGGCGATCTGGCGAAATGAGGGGCAAGATCTTCTCCCTCCCTTTCAAGGGGAGGGCCGGGGTGGGGATGGGACGTTTTCGGCACCAATCAGGCCCATCCCCATCCTAACCTTCCCCTTGAAGGGGAAGGGACTAACCAACAGATCTTGCTCGAGTCCTACTTTGAAAAAGGGGGACTTAATCTGTTGTTTTCTAGGCGATAGCCTCCAACCCCTTCCGATCGACCAGTTCCAATAACTTCAGAGCCGGCCCGCTTGGATGTTTTTTACCCGACTCCCATTTTGAAACAGTACCAGTGGTCACTGTTAAGTATTTAGCAAAAACGGCCTGACTCACTCCAGCTTTGGTCCTTACCTCCGTTATCTTCTTTGGAGACATCGGTTTCACATCGACGAGGCATGAGCTATCAAACTCTCGCATCGTTTTGGCCGGTATAATACCAATATCATGCAGCTCACTCAATGATTGGTGCAGGGCTGCCAATGCTTCACTTTTGTATTTTTTAGACATATTCCACCTCAATGAGAACGCCACTCTCAATGGCCTTTTGTATTTGTTTTTCGGTCATTTTTAGATAAAGGGCCGCCGCTTTTTTGTACTCTCTTCTCTCAACAATGCTGAGGTTTTCTTGATCGCTTTTTGAGAACGCAAACATGAAAATAGTCCGGTTTTCTGATCTAAACGCAACGGCACTCCGATATCCGCCCGATTTTCCACCGCCATCCCTGGCAATTCTTTGCTTGATTAGGCCGCCACCGTAATCAGCATCAATAAGGCCACCTTCAATACTCTGAACAGTTTCTAGCAATTTTGCGTCATCAATTTTTTCTTTGCTCGCAAAGCGGGTAAACCACTTAGTTTTGAATATCCGCACAATTGCTCCTGACGTCAAAAACTATATCACTAAGAACCACAGAAAACAAATATCTTGTTCAACTCCCACCTTGAAAAGGGGACCCAAACGGCGGGCCTAAAGGAATCAGGGGGATTTGACCTCCGCTGCCTCTTCCCCTACCCGACTGCCGACTTCCTGCAAATACCTCTGATCTTCGGCGCTAAAGGGGTGCTCGGCAAGGTAGCGCTCACTAAAGTAGTGCCACATTGAAAAGCGGCGATTGAGTCGATCGGTGACGTAAATCTTGTCGTCAGCGCTGATATGAATCGCCGTCGGGGTGCTGAAGCCGAGGGGATGGGTAGAGGGTCGGTCGGTCCCGGTCACCAGCAGCAAAACCCCATCCGGCGTATAGGTATAGATCTGGGCGCGGCGGGCATCGGCAATCCAGAGATTGCCGTCGCTGTCAAAGGCGAGATCTTTCGGCGCTTCAAACTGAAAAGCGGCATCGCCGCGCTCGCCAAAGGAGCGCAGAAAGGTGCCATCCGGGGCAAAGACGCTGATCCTGGCGCCGAGGAGTTCGGCGACGTAAAGCTGGCCGGACTTGTCAATCGCCATCCCCTGCGGCGAAGAGAAGACATATCCGCCATCGGTCGCGCCGATCTCGCCGGCTTTTTTGCCAAAACGATCGTAGATGACGATCTTGTTGGCGCGCGGGTCGCTGACATAAATACGGGCGCGGCTGGCGTCAATAGCAATATAAGCCGGCGACTGCAGCTCTTTGGCAACGCCGATGCTGCGGATCGGCTGCCGGTTCTTATCAAAGACCAGCACTGCTTTCAGTTCGCTATCGACAACATACAGGTTGTCGGCCGCGTCAATAGCAAGGCCGGCGGGACGACTGAAGATCGGGTCTTCGCTGTAATACTCGATGGTCCGCGCCTTGAGATCGTAGACGCGCAGGTTGGCATCATGGGCATCAGCAATGTAGATGCGCCCCTGGCGATCACTGACGATGCCGTAGGGGGATTTGAAGGTTTGGGGCTCGGTGCGGCCGAGGATGAATTCACTGAAATTCTGGCCGGCGACCTTGGGAAAGTCGTTCTGCGACGCAAAGGTGCCGAGCCACTCGATACGCGGCGTCGCCGGAAAGACCGGCCACAGCACCCGCTGCCGCGGCGGCGGCGCGCAAGCGGCCAGGAAGGTGACGAACAGGAGCAGGAGCAGGATGCGGCGCTGGGTCATGGGTGGGCTCTTTGTTTTAGAATTACGTAGGGGCGCCGCTTGCTGCGCCCTGTTTGCAAAAGATCATCATCGTACGGGGTCAAAATCGGGCGCTGTCAAAATCGGGCGCAGCTGGGTCATGGGTGGGCTCTTTGTTTTAGAATTACGTAGGGGCGCCGCTTGCTG
>JACUTW010000053.1 GCA_014859605.1 Desulfuromonadales bacterium | reverse complement strand
CCGTGTCAAGGGCTGACCCCTATTCTTTTCCCGAGTGAATATATTTTCCCCTCAGCCATTTTTTGTGCTGATTTGCCGTTGGTGTCTGAGGACCGGGGCAAGCGCTCGCAACGTTTCGGCAACAGTTGCCGCGTCCGGGAAAACATCCAGTATGTCAGCGGGAATCACCACCACATTGGTTCCCTCTGCATAACGTTTTGCCGTAACGCCGCGCACTGCCTTTGAAAAATCATATTCCGGCTGGAGAGTGTCGCTGTTCGCGCTCCGGTCGTGTTGTGCTTTAGTCTTGCTCATAAAAATTCCTTTCCTGTCGAGACGCCAGGCGGGCAGATATTAACCGTGTACGTGGCGGGCGCTCTGCAAAAGCCACAACAAGCAGACGTTGCTGGGCTGAAAGCCCCATGACCAGAAACCGTTGTTCTTCTTCAGAATGTTTTGGGTCGTCCATGAGCAACGAGAGAGGGTCAGCGAAGACCGTCGAGGCTTCATTGAATGATATCCCATGTTTCTTCAGATTTGAATCAGCCTTGCGCGAATCCCACTCAAAAATATACCCCATGCAATTCTCCTGGAGACAAAGCGCAGACGTGCTGCTACGCAGATATTTTTTTGCAACTATCGTATGTTCAAGAGCTTCTCAGAAAAAGTCCATACTTATTTCCGATTTTCTGCTTTTTTCGTTGGTTCGGGGTCTTATCCTGGAGACTCGTGCAAATTTGGTCATTGCTGGTAGCGCAGTAACCTCGATAAGTCACTTAGGGCTAAAATCTTAAAAGGGCAGTTAGCCGCAGATAAAATCGAATAAAATCTGATAAATCAGGAAGTTCATGGTGTTGGTCGGTTTAAACGCGGTGGACTTAGCTCTCTTTATCCGCAGTTATCCGCCTTTTCAGCGGCTTAATGCTTTTTCCCTGTCTGCTGTTATCGTTCGCCCTGTGCGTGTCGCTTTTTTCCGATTTCACTCCCGGATCGCGGGCCGCTATGTTAACCTTTCCCCCTGAAATGCCACTCGGCAACCAGGCCGAAGTGTGCGGTCATTAAAGGGAGAAACTATGACGAACTGGCAAGGAGGAGGGAATGTTGATCCCCTCCAGCAGAAGATCAACGAATTTCTTTCCCGTTTCAAGGGGCAGAAGCCACCGCTGAAGATGCTCTCCAGTCTCGCTGCCGCCCTGCTAGTTGCCTGGGTGGTCAGCGGCAGCTTTTATCAGGTCGGCACTGAGGAGACCGGGGTTGTCCTCCGTTTCGGGCGCTACACCGACTTCGCGCAGCCGGGACTGCACTTCAAGCTCCCCTTTGGCATCGATTCGGTCTATCTGGTCAAGACCGGGAGGGTGATGAAAGAGGAGTTCGGTTTTCGCACGGTGCAGCCGGGCGAACGCACCACCTACACCAATGCCGGGCTGAATGAAGAATCGTTGACTCTGACCGGCGACCTCAACGTCAGTGATCTGGAGTGGATCGTCCAGTACCAGATCGCCGACGCCTTCAAGTATCTCTTCCATATCAAGGATCCGCGCTCGACCATTCGCGACGTTGCCGAGGCGGCGGTACGCAAGGCGGTCGGTAACTCCAATGTCACCGAAGTCCTCACCACCGAACGGGCCCTGCTCGCCACCGCCATTGAAAAGGACCTGCAAACGATTCTAAATACATACGATATCGGCGTGCGCATCGTCACTGTCAAGTTTCAGGATGTCAATCCCCCTGAATCGGTGAAGACCGCCTTTAACGAGGTCAACGAAGCCGAGCAGGAAAAGGAAAGCCTGATCTTCCAGGCGCGCGAGCAGTATAACCGCGAAGTCCCCAAGGCGAGCGGTGTCGCCAAGAGCGCTATTCTCGAAGCCGAGGGCTATGCACTGGAGCGGCTCAATCAGGCGAAAGGGGAGACCGCGCGCTTCCTGTCCCTTTATGCGGAATATCGCAAGGCGCCGAAGGTCACCCGTGAACGCCTGTATCTGGAGACCCTCGAAGAGGTTCTGCCCCGCCTGGAAGAGATCTATATCATGGACAGTAAAGGGGCGGGGGCACTGCCGCTGCTGCCGCTGCGCAGTTCGAAAGAGGGGGGGAAATAATGAAAAAACAACTTTTGATCATCGTTGTCGTCCTTCTCATTCTGCTCGGCAAGGGCTCACTCTTCGTGGTTGCAGAAGGGGAGCAGGCGATCGTCACTCAGTTCGGCAAGCCGGTCGGCGCTGTCAAGTACGCCGGACTGCACATCAAAACTCCCTTAGTGCAGGATGTTCGCCGCTTCGACCGTAAAATCCTCAAGTGGGACGGCGACCCTAATCAGATCCCGACCAAGGATAAGCGTTATATCTGGGTCGATACCACCGCCCGCTGGCGCATCGTCAATCCCCTCCTTTTCTACACCACCGTTGCCACCCAGCAGGGGGCGCAGAGCCGTCTTGATGACATCCTCGATTCGGTGGTGCGCGATGCTGTCTCCAGCCAGCTGCTGGTGGAGCTGGTGCGCGGCAAGGATTACAAAGCTCCGGAGGGGACGGTTGAGGTCCTCGACTTTGAAGGACAGCGGATCACGACAGAGAATCTGGCGGGGCGGGAAGAGATCCTTGCCAGCATCCTCGCCGAGGCGCGCAAGAATATCCCTGAATACGGTATTGAGCTCATCGATGTGCAGATCAAGCGGATTAACTATGTCGAACAGGTGCGGTTGCGCGTCTATGACCGGATGATTTCGGAGCGCAAGAAGGTGGCGTCGCAGTTCCGTTCCGAAGGGGAAGGGGAGAAGGCGAATATCCTCGGGCAGATGCAGAAGGAACTCAAGCGCATTGAGTCAGACGCTTACCGTGAATCGGTGCAGATTCGCGGCCGTGCTGATGCCGAAGCCGCGGCGATCTACGCTGCAGCCTACAACAAGGATGCGGATTTTTACGCTTTTCTCCGTACCCTCGAATCGTACCGGAAAGCGATCAAGGAGAACGCCCGCCTGGTCATCTCCACCGATTCGGAATTTTACCGCTACCTGCAAAATCCCCGCTGAGGCAGTTGCTCCTCGGGTTGGTTTGAAAAAAGAAAAGGGCGACCATCACTGGTCGCCCTTTTGCGTATCGAAAGGTTTCCGACAGTTATTTACGCAAGACCTTGATGACCGCCGAGTAGTCCTCTTCGCCGCGGCCATCCTTGTCGGCCTGCGCGTAGAGGTTGCAGGCGCACTCGCCACCGGGGAGCTTCAGGTCGGCCTTTTTTGCCGCTTCGAGGACGAGTTCGAGTTGCTCGTGCATATACTTGAGGGCAAGGTTGCGGGTGAAGTCGCCGCGGGCAATGCTCCTCCCCTTGGAATTAAAGAGGGGTGAGCCGACCCCGCCCGATTCGAGAACCTCAAGAACCTTACTGGAGCCGAGGCCGAGTTTTTCTCCGAAGACCAACCCTTCGCCTAAAGCCTGCATCAACTCCGCTTGTACGAGATTGACGACGAACTTCATGCGCGTGCCGTCACCAATTCCGCCCACAGGGAGGATGTTGAGGCCGAACATGGAGAGGGCTTCACGGCAGCGACTGAGCACCGAAGGGTCGCCGCCGACTAATATCGTCAGCAGGCCGTTGGCGGCATGTTCCTTTGTCCCCCAGATCGGCGCATCAAGGAACATGACCCGGTGTTTCTCGGCTTCCTCTGCCATTTCCAAGGTGCTTTCCAGCGAATGCGTCCCCATGTCGGCGAGGATGGTGCCGGGGTTAATCCCGGAAAATATGCCGTTGGCACCGTAAAGATCAGGGCGCAGCCGCTCTTTTTCGGGGCGGATGTAGATAACGAGATCTTTCCCCGTCGCCACGTCCTTCGGCGTTGCTGCCGCTGTCGCGCCAAGTTTGACCAGCTCAGCAACGACTTGCGGATCCGAATCGTAGACCGCCAGCGAATAATGTCCCTTGAGCAGGTTGGCAGCCATATGTTTGCCAACGGTTCCCAGTCCCAAAAAACCGATCTTTTTCAGCATGCTGATCTCCCGTGGTGAAGTTATTAAAACTTTTTCTTATATTAACCCCTCTGGCGCGCAAAACAACCCTGAAATAGTCCTGCCCTGCAAAAAAAAAATAGATGACAGCTCAAGTTCCAAGATGGAATACCGCTCCGGCAGGGAATAGCTTTTTTTATCCTCAGTTCTGTTTCAGCGTTAAAGTTGGCGGCAATTATTTAATAACATGACAAAAAGTCATTGTTGACGGCCGAATGCAATCAAGATAAGTTATCATTCCGGTGAAAGTATCAGGGGATGATCTTTTCAGCCTGCAATCGAATTTGGACGTATTTTGGGAAGGATCACACTGATGTCAGTCAAGAAACTAGGGGAACTGCTGATAGAGAAGAAGTTGATCACGGCCGAGCAATTTAGCAAAGCGCTGGAAATGCAGAAGGTGACCCCGGCGCTGCCTCTTGGTCAACTTTTGTGCCAGATGGGCTTTTTGAAAAGTACCGATCTTCAATACGTTCTCGATCACAATAACAAGCGCCAGAAACTCGGGGAAATCCTGGTTTCCAAGAAACTCATTGACGAAGATCGCCTGAAGAGTGCCTTGGAACTGAGCAAAACACAAAAAATCCCCCTCGGCAAGGCGCTGATCAAGCAAAATCTTATTCAAGAAGAACAGTTGTCCCGGGCAATAGCCTGCCAGCACGACCTCAATTTTGTAAGCCTCGCCGGAATCCGCTACGATGCGGCCCTTTCTCACGTCATCAATGCATCCTTCGCGCAGCGGCATCGGATCGTCCCCATCCGTTGCCGGGACAACTGTCTGACGATCGCCATGGCTTATCCCCTGCAAAGCGACGAGATTGCCCAGCTTGAGAGTTGGAGCAAGATGCGGATCGATCCGGTCATTGCCCGGGAAAGTGAAATCCTCCTTGCCCAGCAAAAAGTCTTCCGCTTGCGGGGAGAAGCGAACGATGAAGTGTTCAATTTCGAGTTGTCCGAAGACTTGACAAACGACCTGGGAAAATCGAAATACGTCAGTGATTTTATCAGTGAGGACGCGAGCTTTCTGGTCAAGCGCATTATCACCAAAGGGATCATGGACGGGGCCAGTGATCTTCATTTCGAGTCGACCGAGCAGGGGATGGAGGTGCGCTACCGCATTGACGGGATTCTGCGCAAGATCGAATTGGGCGCCGACGAAGCGCTGCTCGATACAAATTTCCGGCAGATCATCTCCAAGATCAAGGTCATGTGCGATATGGATATTACCGAACGGCGCCGGCCGCAGGACAGCAGTTTCAAGATGAAGGTCTCGAAGGGGGGGACGGTTCGCGGCGTTGACTTTCGAGTCTCTACGGTGCCGACGCAGTTCGGTGAGAATGTTGTCATCAGGATACTCGACAAAAACAGTGGATCGATTTCCCTGGAGGGGCTCGGTTATTCGCCGGAACATGTTGCCGAGATGTATCAGGCGCTGGATCGCCCGACCGGCATCTTTCTCGTCACCGGGCCGACTGGTTCCGGTAAATCGTCAACGCTTTACGCCATCCTGTCCCGCATCAATACGCCCGAGGTGAAGACGCTGACGATTGAGGACCCGATTGAGTATGGCATTGATGGCATTACCCAGACCGAGATCAATGAAATTATCGGGAATTCCTTTGCCCGGCTGTTGCGCGCTTTTTTGCGGCAGGATCCGGATAACATCATGGTCGGGGAGATTCGCGATCTTGAGACCGCCAGCATCTCGATGCGGGCGGCTTTAACCGGTCACACCGTCTTTTCAACGCTGCATACCAACGATGCCACCAGCGCGGTGACGCGCCTGATCGATATGGGGGTGGAGCCGAGCCTCCTTGCCGCTACTTTGCGTTGTGTTCTGGCGCAACGTTTAGTGCGTAAAATCTGTCGCAAGTGCCGGGTGCGCTACCTCCCCTCTGCCGAACTTTTGACCGAGTTCGGGATTCCCCTTTCCAGCGGGATGGGCTTTATTCAGGGGAAGGGCTGTCCGGACTGTAACTACAGCGGCTTCAGCGGGCGCATTCCGATTGTCGAATTGTGGATCCCGACGCGGGAGGAGTTGTCGATCTTTAACCGTCGCCCGGATAATCAGACCTTGCGGCAAAGCGTCTTTGTCCAATCGCAGCGGTTGACGATGATCGAGGATGGTTTTCGCCGGGTGCAGGCGGGAGAAACGACTCTTGAGGAGTTGCTGCGGGTCGTTCCCTTTGAACAGATTGAGGCGGGGAGGGATAAGATCTCCCGGCTTTTTGCTCCGCACTGAACAATTATCCCGAAGCGCACAACAAAACCGCCCGGGTGACTGCTATCGCCGGGCGGTTTTGTTGTGTTTGCAGGTGATATTGACGATCAGAAAGAGTGCAGTGCTGCCCACCAGGCGCCGCTGACCAGCCCCAGGCAGGCCAGCGCCAGCAGGGCATTGAGCCCGTGGCCGGGGCGTCCTTTGCCGATGAGCAGGAAGCTCGTCGCCAGTCCCAGGCCAATACCGACGCCGAAGCCGAAGAGGTGCGCTCCGATGTCGGTGTTTTCTCCTTCACTGCCAAGAAGGGCCAGCAGTGCCAGTGCGGCGGCCAGGGGCAGGTACCAGCGGCGGCGTAAGTTCTGCTGGTGGTCGAGGAGATTGATCGCGGCCAGTAACCCGACCGCGCCGAAGACGGTCGTGGAAGCACCGACGGAGTGGTGGCGTGGCGATTGAACCCAGGCATTAAGAAAGTTGCCGAGCGTGCCGCTGGCCAAAAGCAGGCTCCAGCCGAGTCCCGAGCCGAGAGTGCGGCAAAGGAAGATGATGAAGAATCCGCCGATGGTCAGATTGCCAAGGAGGTGGAGCCCATCAGCATGGAGGGTGAGGGCGGTGACGGCGCGCCACCACTGTCCGGACATGATCGCGCCGGCATCGGCGTTGCCGTAGCTGATCCAGTCCGCGGTCGACAAGTTGAGAACGCCGAAGTCGAGGCGGGTGAGGTTATGAAAAATGGCAATGAGGAGGAGCACCGACAGGGTGATCAGCAAATTATCCGCCTCGGGCGCAGCCGGCGGCAGGGGCGGTGGCCAATTACGGTTTTTTTCTTCGAAAATCCGTAATTCTTCCACCGTCAAAGCCAAGATGTCCGGCGGAACCAGAATCTGCCAGCCGTCACCGTCCACTTCGACCCGGTAGGGGATATTTCGTGCATCCAGGGTCAGCGCCCAGAGGCGCGTCTGCTTCTCTGACAAGATGACGGTGGAGCCGGGAGTGAAGTCGGCGGGCAGGGGGCGCCATTCCTCCTGCGAAAGCAATCGGTCCTCAAGGGGGTCGGTACTGGTATCGGTTTCGCCCTCTTCGCGCCCGGTTATTTGTCGATTTTTATCGTTCATTCATCTTCATGTTGAGATACAGATTCTCGACTTTCTTTCGTGCCCAGGGGGTTTTGCGCAGGAATTTGAGGCTCGATTTCACCGAGGGATGGCTGTTGAAGCAGTCGATGTCGATGCGGAGTCCCAAACCCTCCCAGCCATAATGCGTTACCAGGCTGTTGACGATCTGTTCCAGGGTCACACCGTGCAGCGGGTCTTTAACGGCTTGTTCACTCATGGGCGGTTTTCATCCTTGTCGGGGGAGGAGGGCAGAATCTTTTTGCCCTGTTGGCGCTGGAGCAGGAAGCGGGCTGTGTACCAAAGGAGCATGATCAAGGCAATCAGCGGCAACGCCGGAATAAAGTGGCCGGTAAGCTGTGCCAGGAGGGTGGCGATATAAAGTGCCAGTACCGAAATCGGCAGATAGCGCCCGATCTTTCCCTGTCGGGCCAGCGACTCTCCGCTCGCCCCGATCAGGTTGTCGTTGACCCCAAAGCGATCGGCAACAATCGCGAAGAAGACGACCATGATCCAGTCGGAGATGCCGAAGAGCGGTGCCAGGCCGATGCTGCCGGGAAAGGCGAGCTTGATCAGAATCATGTCGACGAGGGGGGGCGCCCCTTCCGGGCTCAAGCGATAGTGTTCGATCTGCTCGGTGAAAGTGGCGGTGGGACCGTAGCGCCAGCTGGCAAAATCGGCGAGGGTCATGACGATACCGACCGGGATGATCTCCCAGAGGCGATGAACATAGCGGGCCAGGGCGCCGGCGGTGACGGTGGCGATCAGCAGGAGGGCTCCCGATCTGAGTGCGGTCAAGAGCTCTTGGCCGATGCCGCTGGCCGGCAGCTGGTTGAGCAGCCAGATAAGCAGCGCCAGGCTCAAGCCCCAAAAGAGATAAAAACTCCGGCGGCGTGATTCCGGGTGAAGGAGGAGCGCCGGCAGCAGCAGTTGGGCAGCGGCGTAGAGTTGCAGGGCAATGAAGATGCCGCTCCAGCCAGGGCCGGCCACTGCGAGCCGCTGGCTGCTCACGCTGAGGAGGAAGATCACAGCGCTCCAGAGCAGATGTCCGACGATGAGGAGGAGAATCTGGCGGCGGTTCGCCTGGCTGAAGGTGGTCAAGGGGTGGAGGATCATGGGCCTATTATGCCTTGCCGGCGCCGCGAAGGACAGTATGAAAAGTAGGGCGCCGTCGTGTTGTTATCTTCCCCTTGGCCCTGAAATCGGCTAAGCTGTCGCACCTTCATCTCCATCCCCAACCGGCAAAGGCCAATCATGCTCCCCCCGATCTCTCGCTCGGCCACCCTCCTCGTCGTCTGTGTCGCCCATTTCCTCATGCCTTTTATGATGTCGGCGGTCGGGATCGCCTTGCCCGCCATCGGTCGCGACTTCGCGGCGACGGCGTTGCAGCTCGGACTGGTCGAGACCACCTATGTCCTTTCTTCTTCGATCTTTCTCCTCGCCATGGGGCGGCTCGGTGATATCCATGGCCGCCGTCGTATCTTCGTTTACGGCATTGTCGTCTTCACCGTCGGCTGCGCCCTGCTGTCGCAGGCCTGGTCGATCGAATCCCTCATCGCCTTCCGTTTTTTGCAGGGGATCGGCGGCTCGATGATCATGGCGACGACCATCGCCATCGTTGTCGCGGTCTTTCCGCCGGAAGAACGCGGCAAGGCCCTCGGTATCGCCGTGGCCAGCGTTTATGCCGGCATCTCCTGCGGCCCTTTTCTCGGCGGCCTCCTGGTCACCACCTGGGGCTGGCGCTCGATCTTTTATCTCAGTGTCCCTTTGGGCCTTTTGACCTTGCTGGTCACCAGTCTCAAGCTGCGCGGCGAATGGGCCGATGCCCGCGGTGAACCCTTTGACTGGCAGGGGGGGCTGGTCTACGCGGCGGCTATTTTGCTCCTGATCGCCGGCGCCTCTCACCTCAACCACGGCCTTTGGGCTTTTGCGCTGATGCTCGCCGGGCTGTGCGGCATTGCTCTCTTTCTTTATATCGAGTCGTGCACCACTTATCCGCTCCTCAACATGGTTCTGCTGCGCGATAATCGGGTCTTTGCTCTCTCCAACCTGGCGGCGCTCCTCAATTATGCCGCCACTTTCGGTGTCACCTTCTTCTTCAGCCTTTATCTGCAGTACGTCAAGGGGATGAACGCCCGCGAGGCCGGCTTGATCCTCATCGTCCAACCGCTGCTGCAGACGCTCCTTTCGCCGCTGTGCGGGCGGTTGGCGGATCGTTATCCGGCATCAATGGTCGCCACTATCGGCATGGCCCTCTGCGCCCTTGGTCTCGGTTTGGCCGCCAGTGTCGACGCCGCTACCCCGCTCCCTAATATCATGGCGACCCTTGCTCTCCTCGGCACTGGGTTTGCCCTCTTCTCTTCGCCGAACACCAGCGTCATCATGGGGAGTGTCGAATCCCGCTATCTCGGCATCGCTTCCAGTCTCGGGGCGAGCATGCGCACCCTGGGGATGATGACAAGCATGATGATCATCACCGTGATCTTTTCGGTCTTCATGGCCGATGCCGCGGTGACAGCGGCGACCCTGCCGCAATTCCTGTTCAGTATGCGGCTGGCACTGTGGATCTTTTGCGGGCTCTGCGGCATTGGCATTGTCTTTTCTGCGGCGCGGTTGCGGCCGTCGTCGGGCGTGTGAGCAGTGGACAGGAGATCGGATTGGTTTTAATATGCCCGCGCCATTCCTGAATCGTTGTCCCCAATGAATTTATTCCTCATAACAAAAGGAGAGAGACCATGAATCCCAACTGGAAAATTGACACCATTGCCGTGCAGGGGGGCTACGAACCGAAATCGGGAGAACCGCGCATCCTGCCGATCATCCAGAGCACCACCTTCAAGTACGACAGCGCCGCGCATGTCACCAAACTCTTCGATCTCGAAGCGGCCGGTTTCTTTTATACCCGTCTCGCCAACCCGACCACCGACGGTTTCGAAACGAAGATCGCTCAGATGGAAGGGGGCGTCGGCGCCATGGCCACCTCCTCCGGGCAAGCCGCGACGACTTTGGCGATCCTCAACATCTGCTCCTCCGGCCAGCACGTGGTGGCAGCGAGTACCCTTTACGGCGGCACTTACAACCTCTTTGCCGTCACCCTGCCGAAGATGGGGATCGAGGTCACCTTTGTCGATCCCGAGGCTTCTGCCGCGGAGATCAAGAAGGCTTTCCGGCCGACAACGCGTTGCCTCTTTGCCGAAACGATCGGCAACCCCAGCCTCAATATCCTCGATTTCAAGAAGTTCGCCGCCATTGCCAACGAAATGCAGGCGCCGCTGATTATCGACAACACCTTCGGCACCCCCTTCCTTTGCCGCCCCTTCGAGCATGGTGCCCATATTGTCATCCACTCTGCCACCAAATATATCGACGGCCACGCCACCAGCGTCGGCGGTGTCATCGTCGACGGCGGCACTTTCGATTGGAGCTGCGGCCGCTTCCCGGAGATGGTCGAGCCGGATGAAAGCTACCACGGCATCGAATACGTCAAGACCTTCGGACCGATGGCCTACATCATCAAGGCCCGCGTCCAGTTGATGCGCGATCTCGGCACGACGCCTGCCCCCCTCAACTCCTTCCTCTTCAATCTCGGGCTGGAGACGTTGCACTTGCGCATGCAGCGCCACAGCGACAATGCTCTGGCTGTCGCCAAGTTTCTCGAAAGCCATCCGCTGGTGAGCTGGGTCTGTTATCCCGGCCTCACCAGTCACCCCACCCATGACCGGGCGCTCCAGTACCTGCCCAAGGGCTGCAGCGGCGTCCTTACTTTCGGCATCAAGGGCGGCGCAGAAGCCGGGCGCAAGTTCATGGAGGCGACCCGCCTGATCGCGCTGGTCGTTCATGTCGGCGACGCCCGTAGCTGCGTCCTCCATCCGGCGAGCACCACCCATCGCCAGCTCACCCCTGAGCAGCAGGAGTCGAGCGGCGTCAAGCCGGACCTGATCCGCCTTTCTATTGGCATCGAGGATATCGGCGATATTATCGCCGATATCGATCAGGCGCTTTACGCCAGCCAGCAGTAGTTTTCCATCTTCACGACAAAAAAGAGGCTGACACCGTGTTGTGGTGTCAGCCTCTTTGCGTTCTGTTTGCAAGCTTCAGATTTCAGCCCCAAGGGTTACAAACCCGAACCCGGCAGCGTTCCATATCTTTGACGTTGCGTGTCACTACGATCAAGCCGTGCGCCGAAGCCGTGGCGGCAATGAGTGAATCCATCACCGGCAACGTTTCTCCTCGCGCTTCCGACTCCCCCTGCAGTGTCCCCCAGCACAGAGCCGTTTCGAGATCAATGGCAATAATGCGGCCGTTAAAGCGTTCGACGAGGTCATGTTCGGTCCAGGCTTGCAGTTCATTTCTTCTGGTCCCGGCAGGTAGTTTCCGAATCCCCTTCTGTAATTCCCCAAGGGTCAGGACGCTCAGAAAAAGGGTCTGCTCATCCCGCGCATCCAGCCAGTTGATCACGGCCGGATTCGGCTCCTTCTTCACCAGTTCGGAGATCAGGCAGGTATCAAGAAGATACTTCACAACTCCACCGGCCGCGGGAGATCGTCACTCCGCCGGAGATCGAGCTCAACGGCATGGAGCGGCGATTCCTGGAAAAATTGCGATAAGCTGGTGCGTGGCTGGGTCAGTTTGCGGTAGTCCTCAAAGGGGACAATGACGACCGCCGGTTTACCCCGCAGAGTGATAGTCTGCGGTCCGTCATGCAGCGCCGAATCGACGACTTGACTCAAGCGATTCTTGGCTTCCTGAAGCTGCCATTGCCGGTCATGGGGGATGCGCTCAATTTTATTGGGTTTCATAAGCTTCTCCATTTCAAGCTAGACAGTCTAGCCATTAAAGGATAGCACGGGAAGTCGCAGATGCCACAACAAATTTTCGCGCGCCATCCGGGTGTCAGCCTCTTGTCGTTGATGAATCGTAGGAACAGGCTCCTGCCTGCGATGATCGCGAGCTAGAGCTCGCTCACAGAATCCTTGGAATTTTCCCGTTTAGGGAGAATCCACTTCGGTCGCGGATAATGGCAGGTATAGCCGCTGGGGACGTGTTCGAGATAATCCTGATGCTCGGCCTCGGCTTCCCAGAAATCGCCGGCCGCTGCGACTTCGGTCACCACCTTGCCCGGCCATAAGCCCGAAGCGTTGACGTCGGCGATGGTGTCAAGGGCGATCTGCTCCTGCGCCGCGTTCACATAGTAAATGGCCGAGCGATAAGAGGAACCCCGGTCATTCCCCTGCCGGTTGGGGGTGGTGGGGTCGTGGATCTGGAAAAAGAATTCGAGGAGGCGGCGATACGAGATCTTCTCCGGATCGAAGAGGATCTCGATCCCCTCGGCGTGGCTGCCGTGGTTGCGGTAGGTGGCATGGGCGAGATCGCCGCCGGTGTAGCCGACCCGGGTGAACTCAACCCCCGGCAACTTGCGAAAGAGATCTTGCATGCCCCAAAAACAACCCCCCGCCAGAACCGCCCGTTCCTGTGTCATGACTTGACCTCCACATGATTAAGGTGCTCGCTCGCCCCTGATTTTTTGCTGTTGTTTTCCTGGCTACATGCTGACGATCTTGTTCTTGAGTACCAGAATTTCAAAAGCCATGGCGGCTTTAATCGTGATCTTCTGCAGTTCGAAGAGCTTCTCTGCCAACTCGTCCCCTTGGCCATCGACATAAATGATGCCGACCACCCGCCCCATCATCAGCAGCGGGACGAGGAGGGCGGTCTGCGGCACGCGACCGCCGATCTCCTGCAGGAACATCGAGTTGAAAGGGGTGCGGGGGATCGGGCCGAGGAGGAAGGAGCTGGTCTCGACGACGGTCTTGAGGATCGATGGTTCATCGAGGGGGAACTGCGCTTGTTTGAATTCGGGGAGTTCCTGCCCGTCGATGCTGGCTTTCCAGCCGTGCGCAGCATTGCCGCGCACCAGAAAGAGGGCGACCCGTGCATATTCGTGGGACAGATAAGAAGCGATACTGTCGAGAACGTCGTCGCGATCGCGGGCGTCGGCAAGGTAAAGGGCCAGGGTCTCGCTGTCGAGAATTTCTTCAAGAGGGTCGATCTCGGCAAGTTCTTCGGTCGCGGCGAGATCGGCCAGGGAAAATTCCAGGGCATCCCGCGGCCTTTGGCTTTCTGCTGCGAGGGGTGCTGTCGGCAATGGCACACTTTCCGGTGCGGGGGCCGGTGGCGGCGGGGCCGGTCGCTTCGTCGCCAACTTTTTGGTGACGTGAATGTAGCGGCGGTCGCGGCTGATATTGTAATGCTTTTCGAGGGCGAGGACGAGGCGGACTTCGGCGGCGACCACCGGCTTGATAATCATCCCGGTCCGAAAGGCGAGGTCGTCGATGAGGTTGAAGTTGGAGGGATCGGCCATGAGCAGGGTCAGGCGGCGGCCTTCGACTTTAAGGGGAAGGACGCCGTGTTGTTCGATGAGATCACGGGGGAGGAGGGCGAGGACCTGCGGCTCCACGTTCATGATCTCTTCGCCGCTGATGGTCGGAACGCAAAATTGCCGGCTTAAAGCCCCGGCAACTTCCTCCTCTTCAAGGATCCCCATTTCGATGAGGTTGGTGCCGAGTTTGCCGCCGAAGATGACCTGATATTTCAGGGCTTCGTCGAGCTGGGCACTGGTGATTAACCCTTGCTTGAGCAGCAGATCGCCTAATCGCGTTGCCATTTTATCGTTTCTCCATCCTGCTGAAATTGTTCATTCTGCAATTTAGCCGTAAATGTCGCCGCTGTCGAAGCGCCGGAAATATTCCTGTCGGGACCAGCGTTCAAGCGCGACCAGGGACTGAAAGGGCTCGGCAAAGTCTTTGCGGCCGATGGTGAAGACGCCATGGCCGTAGACGATCGCCTGGCCGTTGGCACCGATCACCGGCGGCACCCGTTGTGCCAGACCGCCGGCGCCGATCTCACCGGCGACGATCGGCACGCCGTTCAGCTCGCGCACTTGCGGGCAGTCGCGCCAGCAATCGCTGATGCGGCAATCTTGCTCCCCGGCGCAGAGCATGCTCAGGGCGACGGTAAAGCGCGGGTGGCCATGTAATATCGTCTGTGCGGCGGTGGCGGCATAGATTCCTTGATGGGCGGCGAGCTCACTCGATGCCACCAGCCCGAGGGTGGTGCGATTGTCAAAGGGGATCGGGTCGATGGCGCCACGCAGGGCGTCGAGGCTCGATGCCGTCGCCGAGATAAAGACGTCGTCACCCCGGCGGCAGGAGATGTTGCCGAAGAAGGAGTCGACGAGATGACGTTCGACGGTGTAGCGGCCGACCCGGATCATCTCTTCTTCGATGGTTGTCGCCTCAAGGAGTGGGCCGGGGTGAAAGGCAAGGCCGTCTGCGTGCGGTTCGGTGCAGCTGGCGGCGCGAAAAGCGGCGAAGACCCCGGCTTCTTCCGGAAGGAGAAAGCCGTCCGTCAGTACGTCGAGGAGATATTTGATGAAGAGCGCATGCCAAAGGGAGGAGGCGTTGACATAGGCCTGCTCAACCGTCAATGCACCCGTGGCGCAAATAATCCCGCCATCAAGGACGACCCCTTTGCGGGCGCTGAGGGCGGTGGCGACGCATTGGGCCGCAAAGGGCCCGCGCAACAGGGGGATTTCATGGAGAAAGGTGCGGGTTTCGCTGTCGCGCGGCACGATCGCCGTCGCTTGCGGGTTGCGGCGCAGCAGAAAATCGGCAAAGGGCCAGGCCGGTTCAAGGAGGCAGAGGGCTGTTGCGTTGCTGTGCTGCAGGATGGCCAGCCCCTGACTCGTTAGATCGGCCGCACCGACCGTCAGAGGGCGATCGTCCTGGGCAAGGAGAGCGACGCGGCCGCTGCGGCCGATCCCTTCGGCAACGAGTTTCGTGGCGTAATGGTTGAGAGTTTTGTGGATCTCGGATTCAGTCCCATCCCTTCCCCGACCCTCCCCTTGAAGGGGAGGGAGACAACCTTGGGAAGGTTGTTCTCCATGGTACAGGCGCCAATAGCGCTGCACCTCGGCCTTTCCCTGTTTGCGATCAAGGGGCGGCGGTGGTGAAGGATGAGTCTGTCCCTGAACCGGCGTAAAGAGGCGCGCTGGCAGGGTGTCGATACCGGCAGAGGCGGGACGCTGTTGTAACCAGGAACGCTCCAGTGCCAGCGTTTCTGCCCCGAGAGTTCCGAGATCGACAGCGCTGCAGGGTTGGCCGCTGGCGGCGGCATACAGGGCAGCGGCTTCTTCCAGGCCGGCGGTGTAGAGGAGATGGCGGCAGAGTCCGAGGCTGTCGAAGGCGGCGACGGCTGCAGCATTGTTGTGAACGAGCCGCGCTTTGCCGCCCCAGGTAAGCCGATCGACCGGCACCGGCTTGCGCAACAGTTCGGCACTGAGCGTCAGGGCATTTTCTCCTTGTCCGGCGAGATCGACGCTATGAGCAAGGGCGAGTCCCGTCAAGCCGCGCGGGTCGAGGGGGGCGAGTTCGAGGTGATGAACGGTCATCGCCACTTCCGGGCGACCGCACTTTGTCGCATAGCGGGCCGCGCCGTTTGCCAAAAGATCCCCTTCGCCGCTGCGGCTGGCGATGCTCTGCAGCAGGGTTGCGAGCTCTTCGACCTGCAACGGCTGCTGCTGAATTTCGCTGCGGGCCGCGAGTACGCCGGCCAGGGAGACCGGATCGAGGCCGAGACGGTTGCACTCCGCATTCAGTTGATGGATGCCGGCAAGATCCGGGAGCTGGAGGAGGGCGCCAAAGGCGGCCAGGGTGAAAAAGTCGGGGCGGGGGCGGCCGTCAGCAGCGCGGCGTTTGCAGGCGATGGGGCAGCCGCTGCAGCCAAAACCGCGACTGCTCCCGGCGGCGACCAGGGCGGCGGCGTTGAAAACAGAAGCGTCCGCCGGGAAGGTGGCGGAAAAATTTTCCGTCGGCAGCAGGCCGCGGCGTGCCGCCAGATCGACCAGGGCGGCTTCGCCGAACGGGCCGAAACCGACCGGACCGGCCAGGAGGGGGGAGGCGCGCAGCAAGCGCTGCAGATCGTCACAAGCGGTGTCAAAGGCCGACGGATCGGCGACTTCGCCGTTAACGTCCCCGGTGACGCTGATCGCCTTGAGCCTCTTTCTCCCTAAAACAGCACCGGGGCCACCCCGGCCAAAGAGGTTGCCGTCCCCGGCGTGGAGACCGGCATACAACACGCCGTTCTCGCCGGCCGGGCCGATCGTCAAAACACCGGTATTCTCTTTTTTGAGGCTTTGTGCGGTGGCATCGGCGTCCGTCCCCCAACAGGAGGAGCCATCGACCAGCTCTGCGCCCTGCGCGCTGATCCGCAACATCACCGGCGCTGGACTTGCTCCGATGATAACGATCGCGGCGAACTGAGCGCGTTGCAGGGATTGAAAAAAGTCGCCCCCTGCGTTGACGGTGAAGATTGTTTTGGTCAGCGGCGAGGTGAAGACAATGGAACCGCGATTGGCAGCCGGCGCGCCGCTGTCGCAGAGAGCGCCGGGGGCGATGATCAGCGCATCGTTGCTCGGGGAGGTGGTAGCGAGGAGGCGCACGGCCAGGGCGCGTCCGCCGAGCCCCTCTTTCCGGATTGCTTCCGGCAGGGGGGAGACAACACAGCGGCCGACACGGAGGTCGATTTCCAGGAGTCGGCGGCTCATTCCCCCCCCGTCCCCGGCGGCGGGGCGGCGATGCTGGTCATTTCCGTCGGGATTGTCGCCAGTTTGGCGAGGAGGGGCCCTTGCAGGGCCCGAAACGATTCGAGTTCACCGCGGCTGATCGGTTCCCCCGGCGTCGTTGGGATCTTGGCGGGATTCACCGGAACGCCGTTACGGGTCATGCGATAGCAAAGGTGCGGCCCGGTCGCCAGTCCGGTGCTGCCGACGTAACCGATCACCTCCCCCTGCTTGACGCGTTTGCCTTTTTGCATCCCCTTGGCAAAGCGGCTCATGTGCAGATACATTGTGGCCAGACCGCCGGCATGCTGGAGTTTGATGTAATTGCCGTTGCCGGAGGTCTTGCCGATTTGACTGATGGTCGCATCGCCGACCGCCATGATCGGCGTGCCGGTGGGGGCGGCATAATCGATGGCAGGATGGGCGCGCCAGGTCTTGGCGATGGGGTGGAAGCGGCGCATGGTGAAGCCGGAACTGACCCGACTGAAGGGGAGGGGGGCGCGCAGCAGCGCTTTGCGCAGACTCTTGCCGGCACTGTCGTAAAAGGCCGGTTTCTTCTTGCCGTCCTGAAAGCGGAAGGCGTGATAGGTGCGGCCGTCGTTGCTGAATTCGGCGGCGAGGATCCTGCCGTAGCCCTTCGGTTCTCCGTCGCGCAGCCGGCGCTCGACGATGACGCGAAAGGTATCGCCCTTGCGGATATCACGGATAAAGTCGATGTCGCTGGCAAAGATATCGGCGAGGATGATGGCGAGACTGTCTTCTTCGCCGATGGAGGTCATCGCCGCAAAGAGGCTGTCGTTGATCGTGCCGCCGACCGCATGTTCCGCGTAGGTATAAGGGATTTCCACTCGGGCTGCGGTCGCCTGGCCGTCCAGCGGGCGGGTGATAAGGAGCTGATAAGTGTCGTTGATGTCGTGGACAAAACTCTGAAACTGGTCATCGTAGAGGGTCAGCTTCCAGCTGTGTCCGGCGGTCAGGGTCGTGACCTTCAGGTTGTGAATCTCCTGGGATGAGAGATAGGGAGCCAAAATCGTCGATAAAGTTTGGCCGGACTGGACGACCCCGGTGACGATCCGTTCGCGGGAAGGGGGCGGGATGGTGACCGTCGGAGTCACCACCACTGGCGGCGGAGATACCAACGGCAGGAAAGAGAGCCCTGCGACGATCAGGATGATAACAGTGAGTGCCCCCCAAAGGAGTTTGCGCGATAAAATGCGGCTCAAGGGGGCGCCGCTATGCAAGGTCACACGCCGGCGCAGAGCCGGGCGTTGCAGGGCAGAGAGGTGGGCGGTCAGGCGCTCGCGCAGGCGCAGGCGGCGCAACGAATGAAGGACTTTATGGGGGAGGATTTTTTTGATCACGCAGACTCCGCAGCGGGGGATTAAGAGGGGCAAAAAAGATTTGCATCGTAGCAGAAGTAAGAAGTGACTGTCCAGAGTAGCGGACAACAGAGTATAGGATGAGGCTTTTGCATAAGTGTTGCCTTGAGCTAATCAACGCCACGAGGAGCTACACAGTGCAATCAAAGGCCCGGTCACAGTGACGGTGAATTAATCCGTACCGCAAAAGATATTAAAAACCAGGAAAGGGTGCAGAGAAATCTGCACCCTTTCCTGGTTTGGGGCTTTATATTTGACCTCGCCCCCTGACTTGCCAATAGAATCTGCTCCGCACTGCTAACCCTGCCATTTTACCTTCTCCTGCCTGTGTTTTGCTGCTCACGAAAGCGGCGGAGCGACTCTTTCGATGTTGGGAAGATTGACCGGCAGGAGTCACAAAACTTACCCCCGTTCCCTCGGATTCCGCTCATCCCCCGGAATGGTGGGGACTTTCTTGACCGAATCAAGAATGTTAATCGCCTTTTCATGATTGGCGCGTTCGGCGCGTTCCTTGAAAAATGTTTCCGTCTTTAACGCCGAAACTTTTTCAGCAAGAGCCAGCACAATAAACTGGTTCAGTGATACGTTGTCTTCACGTGCCAGTTCTTTAGCATAGGCTGTCAGCGAATCCGGGATACGGAGGGCGAATTGGCTCATGATAGGTCTCCTGTTAATGTGATAAATTCCGCCGGAGTGACCAGTTTCAGGGCGAAACGTTCGGCTGCGGCAGAAAAATCTTTGGTATTAAAGGTAACCAGTGCGACAGCACCGGCATTCAGGGCGGTTTCCAACACCATTTCATCATTCTGATCACGTAGTTGTGGCCGCCAGAGATAATTGAGGTGCACCGGTTCGACGTGCGCCGCCAGGGTATCGAGCACGATGTCAATATTCTCAAGGGAAATACCGTGCCGTGACCTGATGTGCGGTCTCTTGATGACCGACTCATATTCCAGCCAGAGAGCGGGTGATGCCAACAAGGTAATTTTATCCGCCAAAGCCCAGCGAATCAGGAGATGCGATGCCCCATTCTGATTACAGAGAGCAGTTACCAGAACATTAGTGTCGATAACAATTCGTGATTTCATATTACGGATAATATCATGAGAGAGGTGATTGGCAAGTAGAATATTTTGCGGAGACCGTTTATTCATCGTCCCCCCCCGGGGTTCTCCCAAACCCTACCATTTTACCTCTTCCTGCCTTATAATCCCCCCTGCCTTATGACTTTCAGCAGAAATGGATTCCGAGATTATGAAATTCGTCAAGATGCACGGTGCCGGCAATGACTATGTTTATATCGACGGCTTCCAGGAGATGGTCCCGGACTCGGCGGCGCTGGCGATTGAGGTCAGTAACCGCAACTTCGGCATCGGCTCGGACGGGCTGATCCTTATCCTCCCTTCGACTGTGGCCGATGTGAAGATGCGCATGTTCAACAGCGACGGCAGCGAGGCGGAGATGTG
>JACUTW010000133.1 GCA_014859605.1 Desulfuromonadales bacterium | reverse complement strand
TGGGATTCCATAGCCTATGAACTCATGCGATTTCGGATAAGCTTCTCCATAGTTTCCATCTTGTATTTTGGAACAAATCGCCCCAAGTTCGAGAACCTCCCACTCCTCCGGAAGCACCCCCACATCGGTCTGTTTATAGCCCGCCGGAATCATGCCACTCATACGTCCCCCCGGCGGCTCGATGTGTATAGATAACCCGTCTTTTCCGAGCCGATGAACGGCAACGTGTATAGCAAAGTGCCATTTTGTATATATGTACTTCGGAACATGTGTGCAAAAGTGCCGTTATCTACCCATGTCACCATCGTGGGGCAAAGAAAATTAGCGATCATTGGCGTGCCCCAAAAAGTCGAAGAGCGCATCGTTGATGTAATAGTTTTCGCGGCCGAGACGGTGCTTGGTCATCAGACCTATCCGTGTCAGTTCGTTCAGGTAGCGGGTCGCGGTGATGCGGCTGACCTGCAATTCAGCCATGACAAACTCGATCTTGGTGTACGGATGGCGAAAGATGTTGTTGATCAGATCCTGGCTGTAAATCTTCGGCAGTTCGCTGCGCAGTTTGTGCTTGTGCTGCTGCATCAGCGCCTTGATCCCCTGAATCAGGACGATGGTCTGCTGCGAGGTCTGCTCAACCCCCTCCAGAAGGAAAAGGAGCCATTCCTCCCAAGCGTTGTCAGTGCGCACCGCTTGGAGCAGGCGATAGTAATCGGCCCGCTTCTGGTTGATGTAGCGCGAGAGATAAAGGACCGGGACGCCGAGCAGCCCCTGCTTGACCAAATAGAGGATGTTGATAATGCGACCTGTGCGGCCGTTGCCGTCGTAAAAGGGGTGGATGCTTTCAAACTGGTAATGAATGACCACCATCTTGGTCAACGGATCCCAGTCGCACAGAGTATCGTCGTTGATGAACTTCTCCAGGTTGTTCATCAAGGCGATGATTTCTTCGGGATGCTGCGGCGGGGTGTAGACGGTTTCGCCGGTCAGCTCGTTCTTAAGAGCGGTGCCCGGCAATTTACGAAACCCGGCACGGTTCTCTTCGAGGCACGCCTGCATCTCAAGGATGTCGTTATTGGTGAGGAGTCCGCTCTGCTTGACCTGCTCAAAACCATTGCGCAGGGCGGTCGCGTAGCTATGCACCTCTTTAGCGGCATGGCTGACAAAGTGGCGGGCTAGATTGTCGCTGCGGTACAGATCGTCATGGGTGGTGATGATATTTTCGATAGCCGAGCTGTCTTTGGCTTCCTGCAACGACAGGGTATTTATCAGAATCGACTGATTGGGGATACTCGCCGCTACCCCTTTTAACTCGGCCAGTGCCTGATGGGCCTTGGCGAGCTTCTTCAGAATCGGCTTGGTCTCAAGGTCGATGTCCAGCGGCAAAAGCGGCAGGGAACTATCCATCTTCGTCTCTCCATTATCCATGGGTCGAGAACCCCATTTTTTGTAAATGTGCATCGACTTTGGCGCTCAAGGCTTCGATCTCATCGACAATCTGCGGCAGCGGTACAGCGTAGCGGTAGGCGAGGGTGCGGATGCGCCCGGTCAAGGTCTGGGCAACGTGATCGAGCTCACCCTGTACGGCAACGGCAATGCTGGTCAGCCATTTGTCGTCCACGACCAAGGTCTGAATCTCTGCCTCGGTGAGTCGCGGGTATTGATCGTAGGCAAGCCGGTCGAGGGCCGCCTCGGCCTCCTTAATGGCACGTTTGAGATCTGTCTCATCACTGCTCAACTTTAACCACTGCTGGAGGACGACGGCTTCTTCCTTGGCCTCTCTGTCGCCCCTGATCTCTTTCAAGCGCGCATTGACTTCGGCCCTGGCGACCTTATCGAGGGAGCCGAGGTAGCCTTCTTCGCCGCCGTGTTCCTCGGCATGGGTGAAAACATCGACGATCTGGTGCAGGTCGCGCTCGCGCAGACGGTTCTTGTTGCCGTCCCTGCTAAAGCCCTTGCTGGCATCGATCATAAAGATGCCTTTGCGGGCGGTGGCGTTCTCTTTGTCGATAACCAGGATACAGGCGGGGATGCCGGTGCCGTAAAAGAGATTGGCCGGGCCGGCAGGCCGATAATCCCCTTGAGGATGCCCGAGCGCACCAGCTGGGTGCGGACAACCGCCTCGGCATTGCCGCGAAAGAGGACGCCGTGCGGGAGGATGCAGGCGCCTTTGCCGGTGCTCTTCAGGGAGCGGATGATGTGCAGCAGATAAGCGTAATCGCCCTGCTTCGCCGGCGGTTCGCCCCAGGTAAAGCGTTGACAAGGATCGTTCGACGGCGTCAGGCCGGTTGTCCAGGCCTTATCGGAAAAGGGCGGATTGGCGACAACATAGTCGTAGGTGCGCAGATGCTCACCATCCTTGAACTTCGGCGACGCGAGGGTGTTCCCCGAGAGGATGTTGGCGGTCGGGAAGTCGTGCAGGATCATATTCATGCGGGCGAGACCGGCATGGTGACATCCTTCTCCTGCCCTTCGAGGGTGATGTGCTTCCCCGCTTCGGCGGCGACCTTGAGGAGCAGCGAACCAGAGCCGCAGGTCGGGTCGTAGGCCGTGGTCGATGCCCTGGTGTTGTCGGGTGAAATGCCGATCACCTTGGAGATGATGCGGCTGACTTCGGAGGGAGTGTAAAACTGCCCCTTGCTCTTGCCACTTTCACTGGCGAAGTGCCGCATCAGGTATTCGTAGGCGTCGCCGAGGATGTCGTCATTCTCGGCGCGGTTCTTGGAAAAGTCGAGCTCTGGCTTCTGGAAGATGCCGACCAGGTTGGAGAGCTTCTCCACCATGTCCTTCCCTTCGCCAAGCTTGTTCGGGTCATTGAAGTCGGGGAAGTCACTTTTTGACAAACGGGAATTGGCCTCGACCAGCGGCGCGATGATCTGGGTGTTGATCTTGTCGCCGATGTCGCTCTTCCCCTTGAGGGCGATCATATCCTTGAAACTGGAACCCTTGGGGATGATCACCGGCGGGGCAAAGTCATCGCTGTCGCCGTATTTGTCGGAGATGTACTTGATGAACAACATGAACAGGACGTAGTCCTTGTACTGACTGGCATCCATGCCACCGCGCAGCTCATCGCATGAGGCCCAGAGGGAGGAGTAGAGATCGGATTTCTTGATAGCCATATGTTGCTTAAATCCTTTAATTTCCCCTGATCATGAGAGAGGATGATGATCGAATGATTTTCTGTTAATACCAAGTGTTGGGAGGATACTCTAGATGTTCGCAGGAGAGAAATAAAAAAGGCCGGAAACGGCTGCAGACACGGTCAAGTCCAAAATTTGCTGTAAATTCTCTCCGGTCACTGACGTTTTTCAGCCTGCAAGGGCCATCATATTGCTCCCCTGTTTAGCTGCTATTTGAGCCTCTGC
>JACUTW010000132.1 GCA_014859605.1 Desulfuromonadales bacterium | reverse complement strand
TCCAAACCAAAGCATGTTCGCGGCCACCGCCGCCAACGACGAGTATCTTCATTTATGATTTTTCCTTCGTTGTGTTCTTTACTGTAAACATGTGCTCAACTTTATTTAGGAGTGCCGCTTGCGCTGCAATAATAAGATCAAGCTTGTGATTAAAATCTGTGAGAAGGACAATTATCTTCTCTTCTTCGGCCTTAGTCAGTTCCATTTCCGTCCCTCCGGTAAAAGCTATTTACGGCCACTCCAAATACCCCTCATCCGCCCCTCCGGGGCACCTTCTCCCTCATGGAGAAGGGCTGCGCTTCCAATGCTTCCCCTCTCCCCCTGGGCTGAGGGTGGCCAACGGCCGGGTGAGGGGGATTTTCTACATTATCAATGCCGGAAATGGCGCATGCCGGTAAAGACCATGGTCATGTCGTGCTCATCGGCGGCGGCGATGACTTCGGCATCGCGCATTGAGCCGCCGGGCTGAATAACGGCGACGATGCCGGCGGCAGCGGCGTTGTCGATGCCGTCGCGGAAGGGGAAGAAGGCATCAGAAGCCATGACTGCGCCGGTGACAACGAGGCCGGCCTGTTCGGCTTTAATCGCGGCGATGCGCGCGGAGTTGACCCGGCTCATCTGCCCGGCACCGACACCGATCGTCATCTTGCCTTTGCCGTAGACAATGGCGTTACTCTTGACGAATTTAGCCACCCGCCAGGCGAAGAGGAGATCTTCAAGCTCGGCGGCGGTCGGCTGCCGCTTGCTGACGACCTTGAGGTCGTCATACAGAGACAGGTCGGCCTGTTGCACGAGCAATCCGCCATTGACCCGTTTAAAATCGAGGCGCGCGGCGGACTGCGCCGGCCAGCTGCCGCATTCGAGGAGGCGGACATTCTTCTTGGCGGCGACAATCGCACTGGCTTCGTTTGAGACACTCGGCGCAATGATCACTTCGACAAACTGACGGTCGACGATCGCCTGGGCGGTGGCGGCATCGAGTTCGCGATTGACAGCAATAATCCCGCCAAAAGCCGATTCGGGGTCGGTGCTGTAGGCGCGATTATAAGCATCAAGGAGATTGTCACCGAGAGCGACGCCGCAGGGGTTGGCATGCTTGACAATGACGCAGGCCGGCCCTTCGCTGAACTGCTTGACGCATTCGAGAGCCGCATCGGTGTCGCCGATATTGTTATAAGAGAGCTCCTTACCTTGCAATTGACGGGCCGTGGCAATGCAGGCTTCACCCACCTCTTTCTCGACATAAAAAGCGCCGCTTTGGTGGGAGTTTTCGCCGTAACGCAGCCCTTGTGACTTGGCAAACTGCAGGGTCAGGGTCGGCGGATATTCACTGTCTTCGCTGTTGAGTTTCTTACCGAGCCAGTTGGAGATGGCACCGTCGTAGGCAGCGGTGTGCTGATAAACTTTGACCGCCAGGGCAAAGTTGCGCTCCCGACTGACGGCGCCGCCAGAGCTGCGCATCTCTTCGAGAACTCCGGCATAATCGCGGTGATCGACGATGACGGTGACATCGCGATTGTTCTTGGCGGCGGAGCGGAGCATGGTCGGGCCGCCGATATCGATATTCTCAATGGCGTCTTCGAGGCTGCACCCCTCTTTGGCGACGGTCGCTTCGAAGGGGTAGAGATTGACCACCACCATGTCGATATTTTCGATGCCGTATTCCTGCATCTTGGCGACATGGGCAGGATTGTCACGCATGCCGAGGATGCCGCCGTGAACTTTGGGGTGGAGGGTCTTGACCCGGCCGTCGAGCATCTCGGGGAAGCCGGTAAATTCGGCAACATCCTTGACCGGCAAGCCGGCGTCGCGCAGCAGTTTGGCGGTGCCGCCGGTCGAAAGGATTTCGACACCGAAGCCGGCGAGTTCACGGGCAAAATCGACGATACCGGTCTTGTCGGAGAGACTGATGAGGGCGCGCTTGATCACGGACATGGGGGGAATCCTTTATTGGTATCTGGGGTGTAAAAACTATTTAACAGGGATAAAGGGGATGCAAGGGATAAGAACATGATCTATCGTTTTATTCAAAATGTTAAGAGCTAATGCCTTGTTCTTAAAATTCAACATCCCCTTTATCCCTTTCATCCCTGTTAAAATGATTAGAAATCCAGCGCCGCCAGAAAGGCGCGCTCAAAGGCCGGGGTCCCGGAAAGGGGATAACTTCGCATCTTTGCGGTCAGCGCCTGCAACTGCGCCGCCCCCTCGCTTTGCAGCAAAAAACGCTGCACCCCGGCGAGGGCGCCGCCGGGAATAAAGAGCGCTTTTTCTACCATGACGGCGGGGAGGATGGCAACGCTTTTCAAACTTTGCCGGTTGAGAGAAAGGCCGAATGCGCCGGTGACAATGACCTGTTCAACCGCCGTAACCGCAATATCGGCGCGGGCCAAAAGGGCATCGATTCCGGCCCGCACCGCCCCTTTGGCCAACTGGAAGGCGCGAATATCGCCCTGAGTGACGACAATCTCGCGGCGCGCATCGCGATAAAGGCAGAGCGCCTGGGCCTGGCCGTCCGGGCGCAGATAGCGGGACAGGTTCGAGTCGACTTCGGCCGGCGAGACAATCCGGCCGCTGCGATCGATCAATCCACTGTCGATCGCGACGGCGATGACGGCAAAGAGGCCGCTGCCGGCGAGGCCGGTCGGCGCGCCGTTGCCGATGACTTCCAGCTGCAAACGATCGCCGCTGCGGCTAACGTTGCTGATCGCTCCCTGCGTCGCCAATTGGCCGCAGCTGATCTCCCCCCCCTCAAAAGCCGGCCCGGCCGGCACCGAGGTGGCAAGCCAACCGCCCTGACCGCCGAGGGCGATTTCGCCGTTGGTGCCGAGATCGATGACCAAGATCGTTCTCCCATCCCCACCCCGGCCCTCCCCTTGAAAGGGAGGGAGAGAGTCCAAACCGTAAAGACAAGCAACCAGGTCGCCGCCGACATAACCGCTGAGCAAAGGGAAGAGCGTGAGAGGGACGGGAAGTTGGAGAGCGGGAAGGTCGAGGATGCGAAGGGAGAGATTGCGCGGCCGGTGCGGTGGAAAGAGGATGGGACGGAGATCGTCGCCAGCCAGGAGAGCCGTTACTCCGGGATTTGCCGCCGCTGCCGCGGCGGTAAGCGCTGCGCGCCCGGCACCGGCGGCATGCAGGAGTTCGTCGAGGAGGGCGTTGATCCCCTCGACCAGCAGCGCCTGCAAACGCTCCCCCTCCCCGGCCAGCGCGGCTTCGAGCCGCCGGACAATATCGGCGCCAAGAGCGCGCTGCGGATTGGCCACCTTGCCTTCGGCCAGCACCTGCCCCTGCCCGTCGAGAAGACGGCCGGCGAGGGTGGTGGTGCCGAGATCAAGGGCGAGGTGAAGGGATCGGGTCATGATTCGCCTTTTTTGTTTGCATCTGGGGCTAAGTC
>JACUTW010000052.1 GCA_014859605.1 Desulfuromonadales bacterium | reverse complement strand
CCGCGCCCCCACCCCATGTCGTCCGGCAGATCCCTTTTCGTCTCCCGGGCAAACTTGTCATATTCTGCAAAGGTCACCTCATATTTCCCCAGGTAAAACGGTTTAACCGTCACTTCGTGGGCCGGGACGGCAAAGGGATCCTTGCCCGTGGGGTCACCCATCAGGAAAGTCCCGCCGGGGATAAAAACAAACTGCATTCCTGTCGTGGGATCAGTAAATGCTGGTGAAGGTTCAGCCGCAAAGACTGGACTGAACGAACCTGGAGAAATAAAAAAAGCCAATGCGATAAAGATGATTTTCCCAATATTTTTATTCAATCTCATCGAAGAACTCCTGTTGAAAGTTAACAGCTCTTGTGGATTTCAAAGAAGGAAACGTGTTAATTTCCAGCAAAATTTTGAAAAATTGTAACACACTATAATGCCAACGAAAATGGATATCACGGGATTCAGCTATGAAATGTCTATTGTCACTCCGTTTCTGGATGGTTTTGGCCGTCTTGCTTGTTACTCTTTCCAGCGCATATGCCGCCGATCGCCTAGTTTTTGAGGGCGATTCGGCGTACACCGGGATGCAGGTTCTGGATAAAAGTGATGGTCTGCGCTATCTGCAATTCGGGATTTACGAGCAGACGGCAATGCGTTTGAGCGACCCTGATTATCTACACTATGAATACACCCGCACAATTATGGCGGGTTTCGCTTTTGCTCATCCGCCGGTCAAAAAAGTTTTGATGCTTGGGTTGGGCGGGGGAGCGATGGCACGTTTCATTACCGGAAAATTTCCGGAAGCGACCCTTGACATTATTGAGATCGACCCGCTGGTCGTTGATGTCGCCAAGCAATACTTCGGATTTAAGCCGGGCATACACGGCAACGTCTTTATTGGCGACGGCCGGCAATTGCTGCGTAAGTCAAAGGTGAAATACGACATCATTATCCTCGATGCCTACAAGGCCGGGGAGATTCCCTTTCATCTGACCACCCGTGAGTTTATGCAGTCGGTCAGAGACCATCTGACTCCCTCCGGGGTGGCGGTGGTGCATTTGTGGGCTGAATATGCCAACAAGTATTTACACGCTCAAGTCAAGACCATTGCCAGCGTGTTTCCCCGCAATTACAGTTTTTACGATAATGCGGGTTCTTTTATGATTTTTGCGACCAGGTTGGATCATTGGCTGGACAAAGCCCTGGTTCGTCAACGTGGCGCGAAGATCGGAAAAGAAAGAGGCTTCTCGTTTGATCTGGCAAAGCTGATCGATGATCAATATACAGAGGCTTCACGCATACCGACAAAAGGGCTAGAAGGGCGGATATTGACAGACGACTTTGCTCCGGTCAATCTTTTGAAACATCAACAGGGGCAATAAGATGGATCGTGTGCAATCACAATTGACATTGATTTACGTCATTGTCTTTGTCAATGGCGCCGCACTCATGGGGTTTGAGATTCTCGGCAGTCGAGTGCTGGCACCCAGTTTCGGGAATTCAGTTTTCGTTTGGGGGAGTCTGATCGGGGTGTTTATGGCGGGAATGGCCCTCGGTTATTTCTTTGGAGGCTGGTTGGGAGATCGCTGGCCGTCGCGATTCCTCTTTTCACTTCTTTTAGGACTGCCCGGCTTGTTGCTTCTGGTCTTTCCCTATTATTCCTTCCCCCTCACCGAACTGCTGGCTGATTACGACCTTGGTCCACGTGCCGGACCGTTTCTGGCCTCTTTGTGTTTATTTCTGGTTCCTTCCATCTTTATCGGCGCAGTTTCCCCTTATGCCTTTGTTTTGGCTGTGCGGGATTTGCGTAGTGCCGGTCGGAGTGTCGGAGCGCTCTATGCAATCTCGACCGTTGGCAGTATTGTCGGCACCCTCGGAACCTCTTTTTATCTGATTCTCTGGGCAGGAACGCGCAGTTCAATCCAGTTGACCGGGTGCCTTCTCATCGCGGCGGCTCTGGCGGCACTCTTCCTCCGCCCTCGGGAGAGTGTTCGGTAGGAAGCCCCGGTGGGGCGTCTGCGAATCAATGGAGTCCGCGTGGTGATTATTTGTAGACCTCGCGGCGATTACCGATCTTCACAACAAGGACGCATAAGCCGCTACCTTGTATCTCGCAGATGACCCGGAAGTCACCAACACGGTAACGCCAGAGACCTCCCAGGTTGCCGGACAGCGCCTTTCCAAACGAGCGCGGATCCTCTAGAATGGCGACGCGCTGATCCATGTAGTCGAGAATACGTGCAGCGACAGATCTGTCCAGCTTGCGCAACTCGATTTGCGCAGTGCTGGTGTATTTAATTGTCCAGGCCAAGGGATTTCCTTACCTCGGCAACGGTATAAATCTCTTCCTCGCCTTTGCGTACCCGCTCCAGAACATCGGCGGCAAGGTAATAATCTTCGAGATCCTCAAGTCCGCGTTCGATAAGCTCACGCAGGTAAAAAGCTTTGGTGCGCCCTGTCTGGTTGGCAAGAAAGTCGAGTCGTTTCTCCGTCTCAGGGGCGATGCGTATTGATGTGGCCATGCCATACCTCTCTGGTGAATATTTGTATTCACTGTATCATAGTGAGTACAAGATGCAAATCATAAAGGTAGGGACGGCACCACCCCCTGAATGCTGCCGATGTATTATTTGAACAGGCGACATTCATAGAGGCAGAACTTTGTATCATCAGTCATGAGGGATAATCGATTTTGAGTTGCTTGCGCGATCAACATGCGGTCAAATGGATCGCGATGATGAAAAGGCATTTCTTTTAGCAGTAACGCATCCCGAGCAGTAAAATCGAGTAAATCAAAGCCACTTTTGTCTGCAATATCGAGCGGGTTAAACTGCACGTCGAGTTTGCCGATTGAAGACTTGATCATAATTTCTGCGATCGAAACTGCGCTGAGGTAAACCTGATTCGCTTGTGATTCAAGGGCGGTTCGCCAGGGGACGGATAATCGCTCCGGTTCGGAGATTGCCCACAGAAAGATGTGGGTATCAAGAAGAATTTTCATCGCTTACTTGCCGTAAAACATGTCATTAATGTCGCCATCTTCGTCAATGAAATGCTCGGGAATGTCGATTTTCCCGGCCAGCAGACCAAGGGTGCGTTTACCTTTGGGCTTATGCACCACCAGGTCGACCAGGGGCAGATTGTTTTTGGCAATAATAACCTCTTCACCGTGATAGGCCATATCGATCAGCTTTGACAAATTGGTTTTGGCTTCGGAAATGTTGACAATCATAACGACCTCCATGGACAACTTAAGTTCACTCTACCAAGGGTGGTCTAGTTGGTCAATAGACTGAGGGAGATTTGGCAGTGCCGGATACAGTTCCGGGAAAAACCACGCGGCAGCATGAATCGGGAAACCGATCCTGACTTCGCCTTTCGGTGTATCTGAGACCAGTAGCCCTTCGCTGACAAGCTGCGCCAATAGATTTCTCCCGGTCCTCTCTTTAAGGCCGGAAGAGTCGAGGACCTCTCCGCGGGGAACTTCACCACGTAGCAATACCTCCTGAAGCATCTTGCCCGCCTCGTTCCGCAGATTATCTGCACCCGGCGGATTAGGAATCATGCCGTTGCTACGAAATTGCACATACTTCTTGACTCGCTCCACGAGTTCTTCCAGTCGCAGCAGATTCCCCATGTAGTCAACCTGGTCAAGACAGACTTCGAGAAAGAAACGACAGAACTGCGTAAGCCCTGCATTGGACAGATTGCCCCTGCCATCAAGATCATTGCGACGTGGCGCATCGGCCCAGGTCAGAGCTGACTTGTAATCGGCATTCTTTCTCGCCAGGCCCCGGCTTATTGACCAGAGGCCAAACCCATGAACCGGGATTTTTTGCAGGTATGCTTCAGTGAACAGTCTCGCGACCCTGCCGTTGCCGTCGAGGAACGGGTGAATCCACATCAGTCGATGGTGTGCCGCTGCCGCTGCAACAAGTTTGCTGGCGCCATGGTGCTTTTCAGAGTCGTAACCTGTGGCAAATCTCTCCATAAATACAGCCAGGCTGTCGTGTCCCGGTGGCTCATGTTGCCCCACCTTGACCAGTTCTTTGCGAAGTTCTCCCGGAATGACCCGGCTCTCTCTGCCGGTTTTCGGATTTATCATAACAAGGAACTCTTTCGGCAACAGCCTGAAGAATTCTTTGTGCAGCGAACACAGAAACCCCTGACCGGCAATGTTGATCGTCGAGTCTTCCCGTAATCGCTTTTCCATCAACCTCTGCACCGTTATATGGGCAACGCTCTCTCGTTGCAGATTCCGCTTCGCTGGTTCTGTGTCGTACTCCGCTTGCATAGCCCGAACGATATCGTAGGGATGGGTATTGTGTCCTTCAATGAGGTTGGAATAGTAGCTGTTGATGATCCGCAGCAGTTCCCGCAAGTTTTGAAGTGTCACCGGATGTTGTCGGGTTCCGATCGCTGCCGATCGCTGAATAACCTCCAGGGCCAAATCTTGAAGGTCGTCGGCTTTTCCCGGGAGAAGTGGGGTCATTTCACTGATTGTGTTATGCACTTTTTATGGCCTCCCAAGAAATATTGCCGATAAATTTGCCGATGATAGATTGATATAACACTTCAACTATACTTTATAAGTTGCAATTTAAAACAGAAAATACCATGTCATATTGCCGGTAAATTTGCCGGTTGACATCATCCCTGACCAGCCGCCCGATAGGTGTTCGGTAGAGACGCCCCGGTGGGGCGTCTTTTTGACCCTGGTGGGGCGTGCGGAATCATCGGCAGACGTGCCATTTAGAGACGTGCCACCGGCACGTCTCTACGGGGGAAAATGGAACAAAACCCTGTCAACCCAAAAAGCTAAAAAACCTTAGTCAGCCAGCGCAACGCGAGGAAGAGTCCGGCAGAGGCGCCGAGGGAAGAGAAGAAGAAGACGAGGAGGACGCGGGTGACGCGGTTACCCCACCAGCCGCGCATGGTGACGACATCGTCGCTGACGTGTTCGAGGTCACGGATCGTCGGTGGTACGATCCAGGCCTGGGTGAGGCCGGTAAAGAAGCCGACACCGAGGGCAGGGTGGAGGGTGGTGATCGGTGCGGCAACAAAGGCGGTGAGGATGGTGAGGGGATGGCCGAGAGCGACAGCAGTGCCGATGGCAGAGAGGGAGCCGGTGGCGAGGATCCAGGCAAAGGCGGCATCCATGAGCCGGCCTTTGTCGCCAAGAAAGAAGCCGGCGATAAAGACGGCGACGATGGCACCCGGGATCAGCCAGGCGGAAGCGCGGGCGATCAAGCCCGGCTCAGGAATGAGGTCGAGGTCGCTGATATCATCGAGGGCGTCGCTGTCAAAGTGACGGAGGATCCCCGGCACATGCGCGGCACCGACCACGGCGACGACTTTGTTGCCACTGGCGTTACGGATGTTGTGCGCCATGTAACGGTCGCGCTCGTCGATGAGGATGGCTTTGACCGAGGGGAGGGCGCTCCCCATCTCTTCGATCATGCCGTTGAGTGCGTCGGATTGCCGCAGGCGGGCTAACTCTTTTTCGTCGATCTTGGTGCTGTCGAAGAGACCGGAGAGGAGGGCGGCCATAATGCTGAGCCGCTTACCGAAACCGGTCAGGCGCCAGGCGCGCAACAGGGTGGTGCGAATATTACGATCGACGAGGCTGAGGGCGATGCCGTTCTCTTCGGCGGCGGAGGCGGCGGCCAGCAGTTCGGCGCCGGGACGCACACCGGTCTGCATCCCCATCCGTTTCTGAAAGGAGACGAGGGCGAGGTTGGCGAGGAGGAAGGAGCCCTGGCCGCTGCGGATGGCTTGCACCAGATTGAGCGATTGCCAGCGGGAATCGTCCTTGAGGGCTTGATAACGCTGGCTGTCGAGTTCGACGCAGACTTGATCCGGCTCTTCGCTGGCAATGGCCTGGCGGACCATGTCGACCGATTCCTGCGAAACGTGAGCGGTGCCGATCAGGATGATCTCACGACCGGGGAGATAGATGCGCTGCAGGTCTGTTGATGGGTTCATGACGGGGGAGGGCCTTTTGTGGTGACAAAATGGACGAACATAATTGGGCTGGCAGGATGTGAGAAAGGGCGCCGGTAGTTACCGACACCCTTTCTTTTTTACTCTCCGCACCTGCCGTGGGTTGGTTTGGCCTCACAGCGATAACTATGAGGTGGGACCGTTTGTTGTTGCTTCAGGCTTCCCACTCGCTGCTGTGGGCTTGCACACCGGCAACCCTGAAACAATCCCGATGAAGCATTATTCCGCGTGGGCGTTTACGTCCACACCTGCAGGGCAGAGAACTTATCTCTTGCTTTGAAGTATATGCCGACCCTTGGTGCGTTGCAACCCTCTTTGTAAAAAAAATTCGATTGGACCCTCTGTTTCGCCCGGTAGCATTGTAGCAAAGAGCTGTGGTAATTTGATGCGCATGGACATGCAGCGGCTGAAAATTGATATTGACGGCCTGGTGCAGGGGGTCGGTTTCCGGCCTTTTGTCGCCCAATTGGCATCACGTCTGGGGCTGACCGGCACGGTTGGCAATGACGGGCGCGGGGTGGTGATTGCGGTTCAGGGCGATCCTGCGGTTCTCGATCGCTTTCTGGCGGCCCTGCAAACCGAGGCTCCCCCCCTTGCCCGGATCGAAGGCTTGCAGATCACCACTCTCCCCCTGCAACCTGAAAAGTCATTCGTTATCCTTGCCTCCTCCGGCGCCGGCGCCAAAGTCGCGGCGATCGCTCCGGATGCGCATCTTTGCAACGATTGCCTCGCCGAGATGCTCGATCCGCGTGATCGTCGCTACCATTATCCCTTTATCAATTGCACCAACTGCGGTCCGCGTTTTTCGATCATCACCGGCATCCCTTACGACCGGCCGCAGACGACCATGGCGGAATTTCCCCTTTGTCCCGCCTGCGCCGCCGAGTACCGGGATCCGGCTTCCCGCCGCTATCATGCCCAGCCGATCGCCTGCCCGGCATGCGGCCCGCAGTTGTCGCTCCTTTCTTTTGCCGGCATCCCCCTTGCCGGAGATCCTCTCGCTGAAGCCATCGCGCTGCTACAGGCCGGCAAGATTGTGGCTATCAAGGGTCTGGGTGGTTACCATCTCGCGGTCGATGCCGAGAATGACGAAGCGGTGGCGCGGTTGCGCCGGCGTAAACGGCGGGATGAAAAGCCCTTGGCGCTGATGGTCCCTTCTTTGGCAGAGGCTCACGTTTTGGCGCAGATCAGTCCGGCAGAAGCGCGCCTGCTGAGCAGCGTTGAACGCCCGATCGTTCTGTTGGCGGCGAAAGACCATCCGACCCTTTCTCCAGGCATTGCCCCGCGTAACCGTTATCTCGGGATGATGCTCCCTTATACGCCGCTGCACCATCTCCTTTTGGCTCTCGGCGGTTTTACTGCACTGGTCATGACCAGCGGCAACCACAGTGACGCGCCGATCGCCGCTGACGACGCGCAAGCCCTGAATGAGCTCGGGAGCATTGCCGATGCTTTTTTGCTCCATAATCGGCGCATTCATACCCGCATCGACGATTCAATCGCCCGGGTCCTCGCCGATAAGCTCCTCCTGCTGCGCCGTGCTCGCGGCTATGTCCCGCGTGCCGTCCTTCTCCCCGTTACTGCCCCGCCGATCCTCGCTCTTGGCGGAGAGTTAAAGAATACTCTGTGTCTGACTCGGGACGATCGCGCTTATCTCAGTCAGCATCTCGGCGACCTCAGTAATCTGGAGAGTTACGCCGGTCATGTCGCCATGAGCGCGCACCTGCAAAGTCTTCTTGAACTCCATCCGTCGGTGGTGGCGCACGATCTCCATCCCGATTACCAGACCACCCGCCTCGCCGAATCCCTTCCCGGCGTCCAGCGTATTGCCGTGCAGCATCATCATGCCCACCTGGCGAGTTGTCTGGCCGAGAATGGCGAGAGCGGCCCAGCCCTCGGGGTGATCTTTGACGGCCTTGGTTACGGGGCGGACGGGACGATGTGGGGGGGAGAATTCCTGTTGGGTGGTCTCGACGGTTTCCGGCGCGTTGGCTACTTTACCCCGACCCCGATGCCGGGGGGGGATCTGGCGACCCGCGAGCCGTGGCGGATGGCGCTCGCTTACCTGCACCAGGCTTACGGTCGCGACTATCCCCGCCTCCCCTTCCTGCAGGAGATTGCGCGGCGCGACGAACAGTTGATTGTGACGATGGTCGAAAAGGGGCTCCATGCTCCCTTGAGTTCGAGTTGCGGGCGCCTCTTTGACGCGGTGGCTGCGCTCCTTGGTCTGCGCAATCGCGTCAGCTATGAAGGGCAGGCGGCGATCGAGTTGGAGATGGTCGCCGCGATCGACGACTATCCGCCTTATCCTTTCACCCTTGACAACGTTGCCGACGCTATTGTCTTTGCTCCGCAGATGATGATCCGGGCGCTCGTTGCCGACCTGGTTGCCGGCCTCCCGATCGCGCAGATCAGTGCGCGTTTTCACGCCACCCTCGTTGCTGTTGTCAGCGAAATTTGTTGCCGTGTGCGCAAAGAAACCGGGATCAATACCATCGCTCTCTCTGGCGGCGTTTTTCAAAATTGCCTGCTGACGGAAGCGGTCATTGCCCGACTGGAAAAGGAGGATTTCATTGTCCTTACCCATTCCCTTGTCCCCCCCAACGACGGCGGTTTGAGTCTCGGCCAGGCCGCTGTGGCGGCGGCGCGATTGCAAAATCCGGATTGACCGGTGCGACCCAGCAGTTAAAGGGCCCCCCATCTCCCTGACCTCTATTCTTTCCTCGCCCCACTACCCCTCCGGCACCCCCAAGACCGGCGGCACCGCATCTCCCCCTTTGCGAATAAACCGTTCATCAAAGGTATAGAGGGCCTCCGTCCCCTCACTGGCAGCAAGATGCAGGGCATCGGCAAAATCAAAACCCCGGGAATAGAAATCGAGCGCCGCAGCAACCTGCCCGGCCGATTCGACCGTCACCATTGGCAAGCCGAGAATCTGTAACAATGACTTGTGAATGACCGCCGCTTCGATCCGGTAGGCCGCCCGCAACACCCACTCCAGCTCCAGAAGGATCGTTTTCGGGAGAAAGACGGCATCGGTCTGCTCCAGCAGCGCCAGGGCGCGCCGTGCCTGCTGTTCGTCATCGTTGGTCAGGTAGCGGACCCAGAGATTGGTATCAAAAGTCACCATCAGCGCTCTTCCTTACGCCACGTCCGGGCCACTTCCGCATCCATGGCCGCCTCCATCTCCTCCAGACTCTTCGCCGGCCCTTGATAGCCGGTGCAGCCCAGGCCGCTCTGCAGGTCGGTCTCGGGAAAGCTACTGATCGGTTTGAGCAGCACGCCCCCTTGCACCTCTTCAATCACAAAGCGCGTCCCTGGCTTCCAGTGATGGCTGGAGCGGATCGTCTTGGGGATAATGACCTGTCCCTTGCTGGAGAGGAGTGTCGTTTCCATTGGGTACCTCCGGTAAGATTTAGTAAGACAAGAATAGCGGGCGCCAGTAGCGCATGCAAGGAAAATCTGAAAACGATTTTTTAATCAAACTAAAATCCCCCTCTTGCTCCTTGACCGCTTCCGGTGCCGGGTGATATTATCCGCACCGTCCTGAAGCAGGAAACCGGTTGTCGCAACGCCTCGCGTTTGCTAAAATCGGTTTTTTTATCTCTGCCCTTATGTCCTCTGTCCCCGGTGAAACTGTCAATATCTATGGAACCGACCCCTTTTGTTCACCTTCATCTGCATAGTCAGTACTCCCTCCTTGACGGCGCCATCCGTATTGGCGATTTGATCAAGAAGGCTAAGGAATACGGCATGCCGGCCGTGGCCCTGACCGATCATGGCAACATGTTCGGGGCCCTGGAGTTTTATCTGAAGTGCAAGGAGGCGGGAATCAAGCCGATCGTCGGCTCGGAGGTCTATGTTGCCAGCGGTTCCCGTTTTGCCAAAGAGGGGAGCGAGGATGCCTCGGGCTACCATCTCGTCCTTCTTTGCCAGAACAGTGTCGGCTACCGCAACCTGTCCTATCTCGTCTCGGCGGGGTACAAGGAAGGCTTCTACTACAAACCCCGCATCGACAAGGAACTCCTGTCCCAGCACAGCGAGGGTTTGATCTGTCTCTCTGCTTGTCTCGGCGGTGAAGTGGCGGTTCTCGCCGGGCAGAACAAGATGGAGGACGCCAAGGCAACGGCCGCCTGGTATGCCGAGCTCTTTCCCGGTCGTTACTATCTCGAATTGCAAGAGAACACCATCCCCGAGCAGCGCATCGCCAATGATCGCCTGATGCAGATTGCGCAGGAACTCGATCTGCCGCTGGTGGCGACCAACGATTGCCATTACCTCAATAAAGAGGATGCCAGAGCCCACGAAGTCCTCCTCTGCATTCAGACCGGCAAGACCATCACCGATCCGAAGCGGATGCACTTCTCCGCCGCCGAATTTTACCTGAAATCCTCAACGGAGATGATTGCCGACTTTGCTTATGCACCGCAGGCCCTCGCCAACACTCTGAAGATTGCCGATGCCTGCGATCTCGATCTCGGCAAGTTCAAGGATTACCACTTCCCGCATTTAGAAGTCCCCCCCGGTTCAAATCTGGACGAGATGCTTATCTCCGGAGCGCAGCAGGGGCTGGAAGAGCGTTTTGAGGTCATCCGGGCGCGTCAACCCGACTTCTCGGCCGAACAGGAAGCCGCTTACCGCGACCGGTTGCAACTTGAGCTCGACTGTATCAAGCAGATGGGCTTCCCCGGCTACTTCCTGATCGTTGCTGACTTTATCAACTGGGCCAAAGATCAGGGGATTCCGGTCGGGCCGGGGCGCGGTTCGGCGGCCGGATCGTTGGTCGCTTATGCCCTGCGCATTACCGATATCGACCCGCTCCCCTACAACCTCCTCTTCGAGCGCTTTCTCAATCCCGAACGTATCTCCATGCCGGATATCGACGTTGACTTCTGTCAGGACCGCCGCCAGGAGGTCATCGACTATGTCACCGGCAAATACGGCCGCGACAAGGTCTGCCAGATTATCACCTTCGGGACGATGTCGGCGCGGGCGGTTATCCGCGATGTCGGACGCGCCCTTGATCTCCCTTATGGTGAAGTCGACCGTATTGCTAAACTCGTCCCCGAGATTCTCGGCATTAAACTCGCCGATGCGATCAAGCAGGAAGCGAAGCTGACCGAGGCGGCCAGCGCCGACGGGCGAATTCAGGAACTCCTCGATATTGCTCTGCGCCTCGAAGGGTTGGCGCGCCACGCTTCGACCCATGCCGCCGGTGTCGTCGTCTCTCCTGATGCCATGGAGGAGTTCTGTCCGGTCTATCGCGATAAGAACGGCTCGATTACCACCCAGTATTCGATGAAGTACGTCGAAAAGATCGGTTTGGTCAAATTCGACTTCCTTGGTCTGAAGAACCTGACGGTCATCGCCAATGCCGTCAAGATTATTCGTGACAACAAGGATCCGGACTTCGACATCACCACCCTCGGCGACGACGATGTCGCCAGCTATGAACTGATCTCTGCCGGCAACACCACCGGCGTCTTCCAGCTCGAATCGAGCGGCATGAAAGAGATGCTGGTCAAGCTCAAGCCGTCCTGCTTTGAAGATATCATCGCCGCCTGCGCTCTGTATCGCCCCGGCCCTTTGGGTTCGGGGATGGTCGACGACTTTATCGAACGCAAGCACGGCCGGAAAAAGGTCGTTTACGATCTCCCTGAGCTCGAACCGATCCTCAAGGATACCTACGGCGTTATCGTTTACCAGGAACAGGTCATGCAAATCGCCCGCACCCTGGCCGGCTATTCTCTCGGCGGCGCCGATCTGCTGCGTCGTGCCATGGGGAAGAAGGATCCGGCGGAGATGGCGAAACAGCGCGATATCTTCCTGGCGGGCTCGGATCAGAACGGCTTTGATCATAAAACCGCCGCGGCGATCTTCGATTTGATGGCCAAGTTCGCCGAGTATGGTTTCAATAAGTCGCATTCGGCGGCGTACGCCCTCATCGCTTACCAGACCGCTTATCTCAAGGCGCACTATCCGGTCGAGTTCATGGCGGCGCTCCTCACTGAAGACATGTCGAGTACCGACAAGATCCTCAAGAATATCAATGACTGTCGGGAGATGGGGATTGAAGTGCTACCTCCCGATATCAATCTCTCCGATGCCTCTTTCTGTGTGCGGGAAAATTCAATCCGTTTCGGACTCGGCGCGGTGAAAGGGGTGGGGGGAGGCGCCATCGAGGCGATCGTCGAGGCGCGGCGCGACGGGTTGTTTACCGATCTTGCCGATTTCTGCGATCGGGTCGATCTGCGCAAGGTCAATAAGCGCGTCGTTGAAGCCTTGATCAAATGCGGCTCTTTTTCCACCATCGGCGCGCGGCGTTCGCAACTCATTGCCACCCTCGAAGAGAGCATGGCGATCGGTCAGAAGATTCAGCAGGAGCGGGAGAGTGCGCAAAGCTCCCTCTTTGGTGAGGAAGAGGTCGTCCGGGTCGGGAATCACGGGCGTTTGATCATGCCCGATATTCCGGAATGGGACGAAAAGACCCTCCTCAACTTTGAGAAAGAGGTCCTCGGATTTTTTATTACCGGCCACCCTTTGCAGCGTTATGCCGACGCGATCAAGCGTCTCACCACCTGCACTCTGGGCGAACTCGGCGAACAAAGGAATAAAGCCGAAGTGCGCATCTGTGGTATCGTCTCGACCCTCAAGGAGACGATCACCAAAAAGGGCGACCGCATGGGTTTTGCGACGGTGGAGGATTTGACCGGTATGGTTGAGGTTATCGCCTTCCCGGAAGTTTATGCGGCGGCGCTGGAAAATCTCAAAGGGGAAGATCCGCTCCTGATCACCGGCACCATCGATCTCGGCGAAAAGGGGGCCAAGGTGCTGGCAACAGAGATTGTCGCAATGGCCGATGCCCTGCAGCGGGCGACCAGGCGTGTCCTCTTTCGCTTCTCGGCGCCGGGGGTCGATCAAGAGCGGATTCAGGCGCTGCGCGCCCTTTGTCTGCGCCATCCCGGCAAGTGTGAAACCCGTCTGCATCTGACCATCCCGAATCGCAGTGAGACGGTCATTCGTCTCGCCGCGGCGTGCCGGGTGGCAGCGACCGATGAGCTTTTGGCTGATGCCAAAGAGCTTTTTGGTTATAACGTAGTTTCTTTTGAGTAAATAAGCTATTATCCAGCCGTTTATTGCCACTGAGCAGATAAGTAAGGAGATAACTCTATGCAGTTTTATCTGGATTTTGAAAAGCCTTTAGTCGAACTCGAACAGAAGATCCTGGAATTAAAGGGATATTCGACGGACAAAGTCGATTTTTCGGCCGACATCAAGAAGCTGGAGAAGAAGGCGGTGCAGTTGCGCGAAGAGATCTTTGCCAACCTTACTCGCTGGCAGCGGACCCAGTTGGCCCGCCATATCAACCGGCCCTTTACCCTCGACTATATTCAGCATATCTTTACCGACTGGTTCGAAGTGCACGGCGATCGCAATTTCCGCGACGATCCCGCCCTGATCTGCGGTTTCGCCCGTTTTGACGGCGAACCCTGCTGTGTCATCGGCCACCAGAAAGGGCGCGATACCAAAGAGAAGGTCTACCGTAATTTCGGCATGCCAAATCCGGAGGGGTATCGCAAGGCGCTGCGCGTCATGCAGATGGCCGAGCAGTTCGGATTGCCGATCTTCACCTTTGTCGACACCCCCGGCGCTTATCCCGGCATCGGTGCCGAGGAGCGTGGTCAGGCGGAAGCAATTGCCCGTAATCTCCGCGAGATGGCAGCACTCAAGGTGCCGGTCATTGTCACCGTCACCGGTGAAGGGGGCTCGGGCGGCGCCCTGGCGATTGCCGTCGGCAACCGGGTGATGATGATGGAATATTCCGTCTACGCGGTCATCTCCCCGGAAGGGTGTGCCGCCATCCTCTGGAGCGACGGCAGCAAAGGTCCGGTCGCCGCCGAAGCGCTGAAGCTGACCGCCACTGATATCATGTCGTTCGGCTGCATTATCGATGATGTCATCCCCGAACCGGTCGGCGGCGCCCATACCGATCCCGTCGCCACCGCCGTCAGCGTCAAGAGATATCTCAAGAAGCATCTGGAAGAGTTGAAGCGTTTGTCGCCGCAAGAACTGGTCGAGCAGCGTTACGACAAATTCCGGGCGATGACGATCGTTCAGGAATAGCACCCGGTCTGTGCTGCGGGCGCTGGCGATGAAGCTGACACTGGGGCAGAAGCTCTTCATTTATACCAGTCTGCTTCTGGTCCTCCTCCTCTGCGCGACCTTCCTCTTTCTCGAACGGATCGAAACCCGGCAGTGGGAAGAGTATCTGCAGACACAAAGTCTCTCCTTTTCCCGGTTGGCGACCCCTGAACTGCAGAAGCGGTTCAGGGGAGACTTTTCCGTCACTCCGACAGATGGCCGGTCGGAATATTTTGATTTTCTTGCCATCAATCGCGATCTGGTCACCTTTGCCTTTGCCTCCGCCACCGGCCGCGTTATTTATCGTTCCCCCCGCTTCCCTGATTTTATCGATCTCGAATTTTCCGATGACCAACTCTTTGCCGGCGCCATGGAGGTCGATCTCCCGAGTGGCGCCCGCTGCCGTACCGAGAAGTTGCCGCAAGGGGGACGTCTCTTTGCGGTGGAGGTCCCGGCTTTGGGGCCGAGTGGCGATCCTGTCCTGTATGCCCGTTTTATCTTTTCCTACGATTCGGTCGACCAGCGGATCAATGAAGTCCGTGCCCATTTTGTCCGGCTGTTATTCGTCTCGGTCCTGGCTTCCTTCTTCCTGGCCGGGGTCGTTGCCAAACAGATGGTTCGGCCGATCCGGGAATTAAATCGCGCTGTCCTCGCGGTCGCTGCCGGTGATTTACAAACACGTATCCGGGTGACCGGCGCTGATGAGATCGGCGAGTTGTCGCGAGCCTTCAACGAAATGGCCGCCAGTCTTGCTGTCAGCCGTGCCGAATTGACCGATGCCAACGAGGCCCTGATCGACGCCAACCTGGAAATGCGGCAAATGCAGGAAGGTCTGCTGCGCGCCGAGCGGCTCGCTGCCATCGGTCAACTCGCCGCCGGCGTTTCGCACGAAATTGACAACCCGGTCGGTATTATCCTCGGTCTGGCTGAGTTGATGCTCGAAGAGACGCCCTCCGACGATTTCCGTTATGAGGATTTAAAGGCGATTATCGAAGAGTGCAAACGCTGCCGCCGCATTACCGGTGGTCTCCTCGGTTTTGCCCGCAGCAGCGTCGGTGCCCTCGGCGAGGTCGATCTGATGCAGTTGGTGCAATCGACTCTCGATGCCCTGCGCCCGCAAAAACTCTTTAAACGGGTGGAAATTGTTGTGCAAGCCGAAGAATTGCCCCCCTTGCAGGTCGACGCCGACCAGATCCGTCAGGTGTTGATCAATCTCTGTCTTAATGCCGCCCAGGCGATGTCCGGCCGCGGACGTTTGACGGTTAACCTGGCACGTCAGGATGGTTTTGTTCTGGTCGATGTCAGCGATACCGGCCCCGGCATCCCCCCGCAAGCGCTGGAGCAGGTCTTTGCCCCCTTCTACTCGACCAAAGGGCGTGGCGAAGGGACCGGTCTCGGACTCTCGATCTGTCGGCGCTTGATCGAAGAGCATCGTGGTGAGTTGACCGTGGCGAATTTACCGAGTGGCGGCGCCCTTTTCCGTATCCGTTTGCCGATCGAATTTCCGGAAAAAAACTTTGACAATCAACCGTCCGATTCTATAGGATAACGCTCGTTTTGCTTGCTGAAAGTGCCAAGGACGGAGAGCCTGGATGAATAAAGCGCTGGCGCTATTGCGCGGTGACATGGAAAAGGTTGAAGCCAAGTTCCGCGAACATCTTGAGTCAGATGTGCCGCTGATCCGCAAGGTTGGCGAATACGTTCTCGCCAGTGGCGGCAAGCGCGTCCGTCCCCTGCTGTTGCTGCTGACGGCGAAGATGTCCGGTTATCAGGGGACGCAGCATATCGATCTGGCGAGCGTTGTTGAATTTATTCATACCGCCACCCTCCTCCATGACGATGTCGTCGACGCGGCTTCCTTGCGGCGCGGCAATGCCTCGGCCAATACTGTCTGGGGGAATGAAGCCTCAGTTCTGGTCGGCGACTTTCTCTTTGCCAAATCCTTCTCGGTTATGGTGCGCAGTGGTGATCTGCGCGTTTTGCAGATCCTCTCCGATGCCACCACCAAGATGGCGGAAGGCGAGGTTTTGCAGCTGATCAGTACCTGCGATATAAAGATGGCAGAAGAACGCTACATGACGGTCATTCGCACCAAGACGGCGGTGCTGATCGCGGCGGCCTGCCAATGCGGCGGTTTTCTCGGCGGTGCAACTCCCGAGCAGGACGATGCGCTGCGCGATTTCGGGATGGACCTCGGCGTTGCTTTTCAGCTCATGGACGATGCTCTCGATTATGTCGCCGAAGAAGCTGATTTCGGCAAGGCGCACTGTCACGACCTGGCGGAGGGGAAGGTGACACTGCCGTTGATTCAGGTGTTGCGACTCTGTAATGAAGAGGAGCGGCAGACGGTTGCCACCATTGTTGAGCGGGAAGAGTTGGAAGAGGCCGATATTGCCACTATTACGGCCTTGATCAGCCGTTATCAGGGGATCGAATATACCCGGCAGCGCGCTGGCGAACTGGTGGAGCGGGCTAAATCCTGTCTGACGGTCTTTGCTCCGTCTCCCGCCAAGGAGGCCTTGTGCGAACTCGCTGATTTCGTGGTGCAGCGCAATCGTTAACTCCGCATAAATGTATGCAACGAAAAATGACCACTTTGGCCTCGGCCGGGGTGGTCATTTTTCGTTGCAGTGGGAAAAATTTGCAGACCCAACTTTTCTGCGGGTTCCGGTTTGCTATTTGCAGTAGCCGTATGACGAGAAAGCGCTACATTGGGGAATAATCATGGAACACAGCGAAATGCTTGTACATCAAAGTCAGATGGAGATTGACGGACACCGTTATGAAGTCTGCGTCTATGCGCGCAATGACGGCCTGCATTTTGCCAAAACAGCGTTTTCCCCGAAAGATATCGTCATTAATGACGGGATCTCTCTGACGCACGCCCTGGAAAAACACCGTAATCTTCTTCCTCTTGCCATTGCTTCCCGGCAAATGCGGGCGGAGCAGAGTTCTCCTGAACAATAATTTCTTGCTGTTTCCTTTTGCCCTGTTCTTGACTGATCCATTGTAGTTTCTCGATCACTCTTTCGCCCTTTCAACCGGCGCGCAAGAGTGTGTTGAGCTGGTCATATGCGTAACCGTCCTTTTTTCGGCTGGTTACGCTATTTTTTTTGTCAAATTATTTGTACTGCAATTTTATGTACTATTTTATTTAAAGTTCTTGATCAAATAGGTAATTTTATAGTTGACAAAAAGGCCGGTAAAATATAATTATTAAGTCAGGAATAAAGTGTTGCAGGTTTGGTTCGCACTACAGGAAAGGGATTCGATCATGGCGGCAACAGGGCAGCAATTAGAATCTGATCCGGTTTTTCCAGCTGAAGCAATCTTGCGTCAAGGGGTTGAGCAAGCGGCGGGACCAGTACAACTTGCGTCTTCTTTTTCGGTTGAAGATCTTATTTTGATTGATCTTATACAGCGGCGGAAGTTGCCGGTCGGCATCTTTGCGATCGATACCGGCCGCCTCAATGAAGAGACCTACGAAGTGGCAGAGGCGGTTGTGCAACGCTACGGTGTCAAGATTGACTGGTTTTTTCCGCAAGCAGCGGCAGTGGAGACCCTCGAAAGGGAGAAGGGGCTCTTCTCCTTTCGGGAAAGCCTGGAAAATCGCCACGAATGCTGCCGTATTCGCAAGGTTGAGCCGCTAGCACGGGCGCTGTCTCATTTGTCCGGCTGGGTCACTGGGCAGCGGCGTGAACAGAGCTTGACCCGCAGCGAGATTGCGGCGATTGAGATCGATGCCGCTCATGGTAATATTTTCAAGATCAACCCCTTGCTCGACTGGAGTGAAGCTGAGGTCTGGGCTTATGCCAAACGTGAGCGTCTGCCGGTCAATCGCCTGCATCAGCAGGGCTACCCTTCGATCGGTTGTGCCCCCTGTACCCGGGCGATTCAGCCTGGCGAGGATGTTCGGGCCGGACGCTGGTGGTGGGAGAATGCGGAACATAAAGAGTGCGGCCTGCACCGGCGCTAAGCGATAAGGAGAGACAGTGATGACGATGACCCATCTGCGCCAGTTGGAAGCCGAGAGTATCCACATCATGCGTGAAGTGGCGGCGGAGTTTGCCAACCCGGTGATGCTCTATTCGGTCGGCAAGGATTCGGCGGTGATGCTCCATCTTGCCCGCAAGGCGTTCTTCCCCGGCGTGGCGCCTTTTCCCCTCATGCATATCGATACCACCTGGAAATTCAAAGAGATGATCGCGTTTCGCGATCGCATGGCGGCCCAGAGCGGTTTTGATCTGATTATTCATACCAACCATGAAGCGGTGGAGCAGGGGATTAATCCTTTTACGCACGGGTCTGCCCTCTACACCGATGTGATGAAGACCGCAGGGCTGAAGCAAGCCCTTGACAAGTACAAATTTGACGCGGCCTTTGGCGGGGCGAGGCGCGATGAAGAGAAGTCGCGTGCCAAGGAACGGATCTTCTCCTTCCGCAGCAGCAGCCACCGCTGGGATCCGAAGAGTCAGCGCCCCGAGCTCTGGAACCTTTACAACGCCCGCGTCCGCCCCGGCGAGAGCATCCGCGCCTTCCCCCTCTCCAACTGGACGGAGCTCGATATCTGGCAGTACATCTATCTTGAGCAGATCCCCATCGTCCCCCTTTACTACGCGGCAGTGCGTCCGGTGGTGGAACGCGATGGCATGCTGATCATGGTCGATGACGACCGCCTCGAACTCCGCCCCGGCGAAAAGGTACAGATGAAGTCGGTGCGTTTCCGCACTCTCGGCTGCTATCCCCTCACCGCTGCCGTCGAATCGACCGCCGCCACCCTCCCCGAGATCATCCAGGAGATGCTCCTCACCCGCACCTCCGAACGTCAGGGCCGACTCATCGACCACGATTCGGCCGGATCGATGGAGAAGAAGAAACAAGAGGGCTACTTTTAAAATCGAATCCGACCGATCGGTCCGATCCGACCGATCCGACTGATGAAGAGCAGCTAAAGCTCACTGGAGTTAACACCATGGCACACCAATCTGATTTGATCGCCGAAGATATTCTCGCTTATCTCAAGAGCCAGGAAGAGAAGTCGATGTTGCGCTTCATCACCTGCGGCAGCGTCGATGACGGTAAAAGCACCCTGATCGGCCGCCTCCTCTGGGATTCAAAGATGATCTTCGAAGACCAGCTCGCCGCCCTGGAGAGTGACAGCAAGAAGGTCGGCACCCAAGGGGAGAAGATCGATTATGCCCTGCTCATGGACGGCCTGCAGGCGGAGCGGGAGCAGGGGATCACCATCGACGTCGCCTACCGCTTCTTCTCCACCGACAAGCGCAAGTTTATCGTCGCCGATACCCCCGGCCACGAGCAGTACACCCGCAACATGGTCACCGGTGCCTCCACCGCCGATGTTGCCGTTATCCTTATCGACGCCCGCAAGGGGATCCTCACCCAGAGCCGGCGCCACTCCTATCTCGTCTCCCTGGTCGGCATCCGCAACGTCGTCCTGGCGATCAATAAGATGGATCTGGTCGATTACAGCGCGGCGCGCTTCTCGGAAATCCGCCAGGAATACGCTGAGTTCGCCGCCGGCCTCGGCTTTGCGTCGATCACCGCCATCCCCATCTCCGCCCTCGAAGGGGACAACGTCCTGGAGCGGAGCCCGCGCACGGATTGGTACGACGGTCCGACCCTGATGGAATTCCTCGAAAGCGTGGAGATCGCCACGGCCGCCGCCGATCTTCCTTTCCGGCTGCCGGTGCAGTGGGTCAATCGCCCCAATCTCGATTTCCGCGGCTTTGCCGGCACGATCACCGCCGGGACGATCCGCCCCGGTGACGAAGTTGTGGTCCCGGCTTCCGGCCAGAAGAGCCGCGTCAAGCGCATTGTCACCTTCGACGGCGATCTCACCTTAGCGGCTGCCGGCCAGGCCGTGACCCTGACCCTGGAGGATGAAATCGACATCAGCCGCGGCGATCTGCTGGTGGCGGCGACGGCCCGCCCGGCCTGCGCCGACCAGTTTGCAGCGCATCTGGTCTGGATGCAGGACGAGCCGCTCCTGCTCAATCGCGACTATCTCCTCAAGATCGGGGCGACCACAGTCCCGGTGCAGATCAGTGAATTGCAGCACAAGATCAATGTCAATACTCTCGAAGAAGAGGCGGGCAGTACGCTGAGCCTCAACGAAATCGGCGTGTGCCTGGTGAGTGCGAGCAAGGCGATCACCTTCGATCCCTACCGGCAAAATCGCAGCGGCGGCGCCTTTATTCTCATCGACCGTTTCAGTAACGCCACGGTTGCGGCCGGGATGATCGATTCGGCCGGACGTCGGCGCAGCCGTCACTGGTCCGAAGTGGAAATCGACCAGAAGCGCCGCGCCGGACTCAAGGGGCAGCGGGCCCGGGCCCTTTGGTTCACCGGTGTTGCCGGAGCAGAAAAATTGACAGTCGCCAAACTGGTCGAAAAAAAGCTATACTCCCTCGGTCGCCACACCCAGTTGAT
>JACUTW010000051.1 GCA_014859605.1 Desulfuromonadales bacterium | reverse complement strand
TATCCGTTTCGTCGGTACGCATCGAGACTATGACAATATTGACGCCACAACGATCTGAACGGAGAAAGACTATGGAAATAAAACCGATAAAGAACGAGGCGGATTATCAGGCCGCCCTGGAAGAGGTTGACCAACTCTTCGATGCACTTCCGGATACGCCGGAAGGGGATCGACTGGAAGTCCTGTCAACTCTTGTCGAAGCTTACGAGGACAAACATTACAACCTCCCCATGCCCGACCCGATCGAGGCCATCCTCTACCATCTGGAAAGCAGGGGCCTTTCGCGCCGTGATCTTGAAACTTATATCGGCAGCCGCGCACGAGTTTCGGAGGTGCTCAATCGCAAGCGTCCCCTAACCATGAAGATGATCCGAAATCTTCATAAAGGGCTGGGGATACCGGCAGAAGTGCTGATCCAGCCTTATCATGCGTTCAAGGATGCGGCTTGAGCCGAGACGGGGATCTTTCAGGTAGGGGCGCCCCTTGTGGGTGCCCGCTCTGTGTCCGTAACGCCCTTCTTTTCACTAACGATTCCCATTTCTCAGGTATTTCACTCCTTCCAGTGCAGGGTTGCTGCCTTACCCGTCCCCCTACCGGAAATCAGTCACCCTCTCCCTGAAACACTCATTCTCCTCCCCGTGGAACAAAAGTATCTTAAGCCCTTGCTTGCAATCGACTTTTTATTAGATAGACTCTTTTTCATCTCCTCGGAGATGAAATCGGAGCACATGATTGCCTCCAGTCAACGGTAGGAATCTTTCCGGTTAAGTGACTGTTTTTAAAATTGCAGATGAAGGAGTGATTGCGATGAGAAAGAAGATGGAGAACATTTGGAGTTCGCACTGCCTGATCGAGGATATCATTATTATCCCGCAGAAAGCCCTGCACCAGTCTTGGGCTAAGATCATGAAACTCCAGGTGATAGTGGTAATCCTCCTCACGATTTGTGCAGTGTTGGCGACGGTAAGTCTGAAAGGGCGAGATGTTTTTTCCCATTTATTACTCCTGGAAGTAGAGAGCCAGGAGAAGGACGCCATCATCGAAAAACTGCAAAATGAAAATAAAGTCCTGGAAGAAAAATTGTCTTTCAAGCTCAAGGTTAACGACCTGGTCGCCAAGATTCAAAAAGTAGCCCCCTGGCTCGATCAAAGCATTATCCGCTCTGCCGCCGAAAATGCCCTGAGTCACACAACCGATCCGGCTCTTTATCTGGCTATCGGCTTGGTCGAAGCGGAATTGCAGGCCAATGTTGTCCATACGGACGGCGTCGCCCTGGGCATGCACGGAATCTGCCCCAAGGACTGGCACACCTTCCTGCAAGCGAAAGGGATCATGGAGAGCCACGACGATTACTTCGACCCGGTCAAGTCTTTCAAGGGATCGGAGGCGGTGCTGACCGCTCTGGTGCGGGAGTACGGCTCATTGGAAAAAGCCTTGCGTCACTACAACGGCGGCGGACGTGCCGCCGCGGGGATGATCCCCAAGAGCACGGCTTATGCCAGACGGGTGATGCATTTAATGAAAGTTTTTGCCGCTTGATTCAGGATCACAGCTTTTTTCAAAAGTTGTCGCTGCTTGCTTCAATGCGGTTTCTGCCACTTTCCTTGGCCCGATACAGAGCCTGGTCTGCCCTGTTGATATACCATTCGGCATTCCGCTCCCTGGTCGGCTGCGCTTCTACCAAGCCGAAGCTGAGGGTGACCACTCCCGCCACCGCCGAGAAGGCGTGTGGAAGAGCTTGCGTCATCATTCCCTGGCGGAGCTTCTCGGCAAGTTGCAGGGCCGTGCCGGGGGGTGAGTCAGGAATAATCACGGCGAATTCCTCGCCGCCGTAGCGGGCGGGAAGATCACCACTGCGCTTAAAGGTTCCGGAGAAGAGCTGGCCAATGGCTTGCAGGCACTTGTCGCCGGCGACATGACCGTAATGGTCATTGTAATTTTTGAAAAAATCGACATCACAGAGGATCAGCGCCACTAACTGACGGGACCGTACGGCCCGCTTTATTTCCGACTCAAGAACTTCGTTAAAGTGGCGGCGGTTGGCGAGCCCGGTCAGGGCATCTTCCCGGGCGAGCAGATTCAGAGCCTGATTTTTTTCGTCGAGTTCGTTGGTCGCTTTTTCCAGAAGGTCGCGATAACGTTTGAGGTCGAGGTGGTTTTTAATCCTGGCGTTGACGATGGAGGGACTGAAAGGCTTGATGATGTAATCGATCGCGCCTAATTCGAGCCCTTTCATTTCATCTTCGACGTCGCTCATAGTGGTGATGAAGATAACGGGGATTCGGCGGGTCAGTGGCTCGGCCTTCAATTCCCGACACACTTCGTAGCCATCCATTTCCGGCATCATGACATCAAGGAGAATCAGGTCGGGCAACTCCTGTCGGGCCATCTTGATCCCCTCGCGGCCGCTGGTGGTAAAAAAAGTCTGATAAGTCGCTCCGAGTACGGCATGCATGATCAGGATATTTGCCGGAGTGTCATCAATGATGAGAATTTTCTGTCGGGTATTTTCCATAATGACTCCGCTTAACGGATGCAGACCCTGCGGATTTCATGAATATCCGTCAGCCCCTGCAATACTTTCAAAATGCCGTCCTGTTTCAGGGTCGTCATCCCTTCGGCAATGGCCAGGTCGCGAATGAGACCGGTTTCGGCCTTCTTTTTGATCAAACTCTTGATGCCATCGCTGCACTCCAGGATTTCGTGAATGCCGATACGGCCCTTGTAGCCGGTGTTGTGGCACTGGTCGCAGCCGATCGGCCGGGTCAAGGTGATGTTTTCCCGGCGAATTCCGGTGCTGGCAAAGGCATCAACGCCATATTCGGTGATCAGCTCATCGATCTCTTCCTCGCTTGGCTGATACTTCTCCCGGCAGTGGTCGCAGAGGCTGGCAGCAAGACGCTGCGCCAGGATGCAGAGGAGTGAATCGGAGAAGCTATAGGGGTCGAGTCCCATCTCCAGCAGCCGGGTCACGGTCTCCGGCGCAGAATTGGTATGCAGGGTCGAAAAGACCAGATGCCCGGTCAAAGACGCTTCCACGGCGATCGAGGCGGTTTCATTGTCGCGCATTTCGCCAACCATGATGACATCGGGGTCAAGGCGCAAAAAGGAACGGAGGGCGACAGCGAAGGTCAAGCCGATCTTGGTGTTAATCTGTACCTGCCGCAATCCTTCCTGGGTAATCTCCACCGGGTCTTCAGCTGTCCAGATTTTAAGTTTCGATTTGTTGATCAGGGCAATCGCCGAATGGAGGGTCGTGGTCTTGCCGGAACCGGTCGGACCGACGACCAATACCAGACCGTAAGGCTTCTGAATCGCTGCTTCGAAGGCGGTCCGATTGTGGAGGGTCAGTCCCAACTGATCAAAGCGCATCGCGTCGCCGATGTTCAGCACCCGGATAACCACATCTTCCAACTGGCCTACCGTCGGCATCGTCGCCACCCGCAGTTCGACGTCGAGGGGGCCGAATTTCTTGAAGTTGATCTTCCCGTCCTGCGGTTTGCGCCGTTCCGAGATATCCAGTTCCGCCATGATCTTGATGCGGGAAGGGATGGCGTATTTGTATTTGCTCGGGAGTCTCTGGTAAATCGAACACTTGCCGTCGATCCGCATCCTGACAATGATCTCCTTTTTGCCAGGATAAGGTTCAATGTGAATATCGGAGGCCTTGAGTTGGCAGGCGTCATAAATGATCTTGTTCACCAGTTTGACCAGAAAGCTGTCGCTCTCGGTCACCAGTTGTTCTTCCGGTTCCGCTGCCGGCTCATCGAATTCATCAGCGAGCATCGTCACAATGTTTTCGGGAAGGTTGGGCCCCGCTTCCTCGACATTGCCGTTGCCGGGAAGGATGGAGAACCGTTGCCGGGCGGCAGCGATTTCCTTTTCCGGGGCGATCACCGGCAGCACCTTGAGCTTGATCAGTGACTCCATCTTTTCCTGCTTCTGCTGCGGCAGGGGGTGGTTCATGGCGATGGTGATCGTCCGCCCTTCAATGCTGACCGGCACCATCATGTGCGGGGCAGGACTGTACGCCATGATGGCGTTGGCGAGTCCGGTCTTGACATTGCTTTTGCTGTTGTCGAGGTGGGCAAAGGGGAGATCGGCAAAGGTAGCGATTGCCCTGGCGAGCGTCTCCTCGGTGATAAAGTCGAGGTTGAGAAGAACCCGGTCGAGGGGGAGCAGTTCGTTGCCGCTCATCTCCAGAGCGACGTCGAGATCTTCCCGTGTCAGGTAGTTGTGGGCAAGCAGAACCTCGGAGAAAGAGCGCCTCTTCTCGTAACGGTCGAGGATCTGCTGAAGAGCGGGCTCCTGCACATAGCCTAGTCGCACCAGAATTTTTCCGAGAAGCGGCGGCGGGGTAAGACTTTTCTGTTTTTCCAGGGCCTCTTGCAACTGCTCGGAGGTGATGAGTTTTTGCGCCAGGAGGATCTCGCCGATTTTTATCTCGCTCATAACAAATACCTCTTTTTAAGACGACTTATCTGCCGTGGCGATCATTTCCGTCAGGGCATTCACGGCCGCATGCCGGTCATCGAAAATCAGGATCTTCTGATCCGCCCGGGTCATGCGGAAAACCTTTTGGACATTCTCATTTAACCCGGCACAAGCCAGAGTACCCAGGCTGGCGACAAGATCCCGGTTGATCGCGATGCAGGCCCCCAGCCCCGAACTGTCGATAAAATCGATCTTGCCGAGATCGAGGAGGATAAACCGATATTTTTTTTCGATTAATTTAACCGTCTGTTTCTTTAACCCGGCGGCGCTGCTCGCCACCAGACTGCCGATCAATTTGAGGATGATGACGTCATTATCCATCTCCAGCTTTATGTCCATTTCATGCTTCCTTTTCTGTTGTCAGCGGGAAAGTTTTATGTAACGTGACCATGTTGCGATTTTGCCGCCGCTCATATTCCATGCCGTCCGCCAAAGACTGAATCATGGCCAGGCCGTACCCCCCTTCGGGGAGGTCATCCTGTTTCAGGTTGGGCATCGCCGCTGTCTGGGTCGGATCAAAACTCTTGCCCGCGGAAATCAGGCGAAAGACAGCTTCTCGATCCGCCAGAAAGATCTCCGCATGAAGAACGACGTTATCGGTATGCTCGACGGCATTGTTCATCAGTTCGGTAATGATCAGGCAGAAGTCGAGGACACTCGCAGCGTTAGAGCTCAGCTGGAAAAAATCGCTGCAGATACCGTTGACCGCGGCGCGAACCATGTCGACATGAGAGAAGGTCGGCGCGAAGGAAAGGTGCAACCGGCGCATATCGTTCATAACGCTCCCCTGGCAATGGCGAAGATGGTGACATCATCGGCGAACGTCCCGGCGTTGAACCTTTCTGCGGCAGCGAAGATTTCGTCAGCGAAATTTTGGGGTGTCCGGACGTTGGCGAGTTCGATCAAAAGTTGCTCATCGAATTCCTTTCCGGCAGCGTCCCTTGCTTCGCTCAGTCCGTCGGTATAAAGGAACAAGATCATGCCGGGGTCAAAGGGGGAGCGCACCGCGTCCCAGGTATCAGCTTCATCCCAGCCGATGACCGGCCCGGTCGAGTCGATAGTGACAATCTCCTTGCCACCCAGGAGGTAGACCGGATTGTGCCCGGCGGAGACCATGGCCATGGTGTTGTCGCGCCGGTCGAAGAGGACATAGACCAGAGTCAGGAACATCTGGCTGTCGAGCATCATCGGGCAGAGCATGCGGTTGGCGGCCCTGACGATTGCCACCGGGTCGGTGATGGTGTGGCCGAGGGAGCGGAAGATCCCTTTACTGACCGCCATCATCAATGCCGCGGAAGTGCTGTGCCCGGAAATGTCGCCGATGAGGAAGTGGCTGAAGTCGCCGTCCGCCCAGGCATCGAAAAAATCCCCGCCGAGCTGGTCGGAGGGACGGAAGATCACCGCGGTGGTGAAGCCGGGGAGCTCGAATTGCCGGGGGAGAATGTTCTCCAACACCTTATGCGCCAGGGAGCGTTCATTCTCGAGTTGGCGGTTTTTATCGACGAGCTCCATTGAGAGCTCTTCCAGCGCATCGCGTTGCTTCTTTAATTCCAGATGGTTTCGCACCCGCGATGTGACGATCGCCGGGGAGATCGGTTTGGTGATGTAATCGATCGCACCGCATTCCAGTCCTTTAGCTTCGTCCTCTTCATCACTCATGGCGGTGATGAAGATTACCGGAATCTGATGGGTGCGCGGGTCAGCTTTGAACCTGGTACAGACCTCATAACCGTCCATCTCCGGCATCATGATGTCGAGCAGGATCAGATCCGGAATTTCCTGCTGGCCGATGCGGAGGGCGTCCAAACCGTTGGTGGCAAAAAATATGGCGTAATCACCTTGAAGAACCTCATTCAGGATCTGGATATTGGCCGGGGTATCATCAACGATCAGGATTTTCTGTTGTGTTTCCTGCATGGCAACCTCACGAGTCAGAAGCTGATCTTCATGACTCCGGCAATGGCTTGCAACGTATGGCCGGCCTCCTTGAATCTGAGACTGGAGAGTTCGGCATCGAGTTTCTTGGCGTTGATGTCGGCCAGAAGCGGTTTCAACTCCTCCCAGAGACTCAACGCCGTCATGTTGTTTGCCTGCAGCAGAGTCAGCAGTTCAGGGATCATCCGGGTGAGCTGTTCATGGTCAACGCTCGGGATGGCGCTGGAAAACGGTTTTGTTTCTCCGGAGAATTTCTTCCCCCTCTCCTCCATGGCGCGAATGGAGCCCAGGAGCAAAGAAAAGTTCTTTTCAAACGCCGCCCAGCTGCGGTGTTGCATGTGGGCATCTCCGTTCTTGATGGCCTGTTCGAGAACCAGGGCAGAGTCGGCCAGTGCGGTGGCACCGAGGTTGCCACAGACGCCTTTGACGGTATGAACGATGCGTTGCACGAGCTGGTCATCCTGCGCCGCCTGGGCGGCATGCAGAATCGTCAGCGTCTCCAGGTGCTCCTGCCGGAAACTGAGGAGGAGCTTGCGGAGCAAAACAACGCTCCCGAGGCGTTTGAGAGCGTTTTGCACGTCAATGCCGGGGAGTTGATCGATAACCTCTCCCCCGGCCGCTGCCGTCTCTTTTTCGGACGACAGCGGGGTGAAGGCCTCGGCCTTGACCCAGTGTTGCAGGGTGGCAAAGAGTTCGGCCACGTTGATCGGTTTGTTGACTTGATCATTCATGCCGGCCTGCAGACAAAGGAGGCGATCACTGGCCATGGCACTGGCGGTCATGGCGATAATCGGCAGAGCGTCAAAATCATGGTGAGCGCGGATGCGTCGGGTTGCCTCCAGTCCGTCCATAACCGGCATCTGTACATCCATGAAGACGGCATCGTAGCTGCCGCCGGAATGAAGGATCCGCACCACGGCTTCGACGCCATTGCCGGCGACATCGACGGTTACGCCCCGGCTCTCCAGGATCTCTCTGGCGACTTCCTGATTGATCAGGTTGTCTTCGACCAGAAGGATCTTTACTCCGGAAAAGCTTTCGGCCGCTGTGAGTTCTTCCAGCTCTTCCCCCGGACGGACCAGCGTCGCCATCGGTAGCGATGCCGTCTCTGCATCCGTCAGACAGCCAAGATGGGTGCAAAAGCTGAAAGTACTCCCTTTCCCTGCTTCGCTTTCGACGGTCAGCTTTCCCCCCATCATCTCGACCAGTTGCTTGCTGATGGTAAGCCCGAGGCCGGTGCCGCCGTATTTGCGAGTCGTTGAGGTGTCGGCCTGGCTAAAGGCGCTGAAGAGTTTACTCTGCTGCTCCGTTGACATGCCGATGCCGCTATCCTGGATGGCGAAACGGAGCTTGACCTTATTTTTCTCAGTGGCCACCCGTTCGATCCGGACGGTAATTTCTCCCTGTTCGGTGAATTTAATCGCGTTGCCGGTGAGATTGATGAGGACCTGTCCGAGACGAAGGGGGTCACCGATCAAGTTGACAGGAAGATCGGCGGGGGTGGTGATGCGAAATTTGATCGGTTTGTCGTGAAGAGCAGTGGCACTGACGTCCGAGAGCAGGTCAAGGACGGTGTCGAGGCGGAAAGGGACCGATTCCATCTCCAGTTTGCCGGCCTCGATCTTGGAAAAGTCGAGGATGTCATTGATGATGCGCAATAGCGAGTTGGTCGCATTCTGAGCTTTTTCGAGATAGTTTTTCTGTTGTCCGGTCAGTGGCGTCTGCTGCATCAGATAAAGCATCCCCATGGCGGCATTCATCGGCGTCCGGATCTCGTGACTCATGTTGGCGAGAAATTCGCTCTTGGCGCGAGTGGCGGCCTCGGCAAGGGCCTTGGCCTGAAGCAGTTGCTCTTCCCACTGTTTGCGTTCGGTGATGTCGAAAAAAGTGACCACCCCGCCGACAACTTGATGCCCCCGCCGCTGCGGGTAAGCCCAATATTCGGCATCAAAGCAGGTGCCGTCCGCCCGCCACAGCACCTCATCTTTAATGTGACACCCGCCTTCGCCCCGAAAAATGGCATTCATCCGACATTCTTCGACGGGAAAGTGACTACCGTCCTTGCGGGTATGGTGGATCAGGGAATGCATATTCTGCCCCACCAGCTCGTCAGGGTGCCGGTAGCCGAGGAGTCGGGCGCAAGCGGGGTTGGCGAAGGTGCATCTGCTCAGGACATTGACGCCGTAGATCGCTTCGGCCGTCGATTCGAGGAGGAGGCGGATCTGTTCGTCGCTTCTCTCCAGTTCTTCAGCTGCCCACTTTTTCTCGGTGACATCTTCCTGGACGCCGACAAAGTGAGTGATCTCGCCGTTGGCATCCTTGACCGGGGAGATCGCCGCAGAGATCCAGTGCCGTCCCCCATCCTTTTGAATGTTATGAAATTCCCCATGCCAGTTGCCGCCGGACAGGATGGTTTCCCACAACTCTTGATAAAATTCCGGCGGATGCCAGTCAGACTTGAGTATTCGCGGATTTTGACCGAGTGCTTCCGCAGCGGAGTAACCGGTCATCTTGCTGAAATGGGGGTTGACGTATTCGATATTCCCGGCGCGGTTGGTGATGACCACGGCGACCGGTGACTGTTCGATCGCCTGGGACAAGGTACGCAGCGATTCTTCCGCTTCCTTGCGCTCGGTGATGTCCTGCACGGTTTCAATGGCGGCGATGATCTTGCCCGCAGCATTGCGAATCGGCACCGCATCAAAGACGATATAGCGCTTCCGTCCGTTGAGGGCGGGAAACCACCCTTCCGCCTGCAAGCCCTCCGGAATCAGAGTCGATGCCATGTGGAATTCGTAGCTTTTCGCCAGATCCTCGATTTTGCCGCTCAAAACAATGTCCGCCAGAACAGAACGTTTCTGGCGGTAAAAAGCCTGCCATGCTTTATCTGTCCCGATAATCTCCGTTTGTTTCACGCCGGTTAATTCTTCGCAGGCCCGGTTCCAGATAAAGACCCGATGCTGGCTGTCGAGGACAAAGGTAGGAACAGCGGAATTCTGGATGAGATTCTCCGAGAATTCCGTTTTTGCCGAGTCGATGAGACGAAGTGCGGCCAGCTGCTTGCGCAGCGCCGTCGCTTCATTGGCCAGATCTTGTTTGCTCTTGCTCTTGCGGATCGCAGTCATAAATTTTCCAAAAAAATGGTCGGGAATAGAGTCAGCAGGGTATTCACTTAATGAGCAAGGGGCCTGCCAAGGGAGAAATCCAATACAGTTGCGAAGTTAATCTTTGATAACAAGGTGTTCCTTTCCCGCAAGGATCTGCCGTCGCAGGGGAAGATCTCGCTCCCCCTCAACATTTGATGAATCCGCAATATCCTGAGGGCTGATGGCTTCTACCTCAGAGCACCGTCGTTTGCATGGAGAGATAAAGCGGATAGCTGCCGATCACGACGGCGGGTGGAAGAACGACGCGCAGGTCATAGGTTTGTATCTCCTGGGGATTGCCGGCAACCAGGGGAATAAAGATCTGTTCGTTGAAGGTGCCGGCTTGCTTGACCAGAACCTGTTCGGCACCGAGGTTAGCGACCTGCAGCAGGAGTTTGCCATGTACGATATTGGTCTGAATCTGGAGAGAAACGGCCGCAGTGAGGTCGGTATAGCCCTTGGCGATATCTGCCCGGGTCACCTGATAGCTGGCGGTTTGCTGAATGGCCTGAGCCTTGACCCAGGGCAAAACGGTCGCTCTTACCTGCAGGCTGGCATTGTCGCTGGCCGCCGCTCCGACTCCGACAAAAAAGCAGAGCAGGGCGATGCCGATGATGCCAATGCGGAAGAAGTGTTTATTTGCCATGACCGCCTACCTTTCCAACTGTTGCTGTTAGTAAGGGTCATTGCCATAGCCGTGCCATTGCTTTAAGTGTCTTTAATCACTCATAAAAATATTATTTTTCAGATTTCCTGATAAGTGTCGGGTCACGCTTTTGACTCGACGAAAAATGAGGGGGGAGGGAGGCTGTTGCCGCCATCAGGATGGCGGAATGTGCAAGAATCCGCGGATTTTTGTAGCTCCAGCGCTGTTTCTGCCTCACGGCACAAGAATCGCAGAGTATTAATCGTGATGAGCTCGCAATTTCTGTCATTGCGAGCGTGGCGAAGTAAACTCGACATTGTAGTTCAAGGATTTACAATTTCGTTAGCAATGTACATTGAGGGAATGGGAATCAACTTATGGCAAAAAAAATCATCTTACTCGCTGATGCGACACTCTTTTTTATCGACAGCGAGAAAACCTTTTTTCTTCGGGATGATTTTGAACTGAGGACCGCGTATACCGGGACGGAAGTTTTGGAAATTGTCGCCACCTCATGCCCCGATATCGTTTTTCTCGATTTGAATCTGCCTAAAACGAGCGGTGACGAATGCTGCCGCCGGATCAAGACGGATGTAAATTTAAAATCTATCCCGGTGGTCATCGTGACGGAAGGAACAAGAGAAGAGGAGTTCGAGCGCTGCCGGCAGGCCAACTGCGACGACGTTATCCTCAAACCGATCAACCTCGAAAAGTTTATTGCCATCGCGAAAAAGAATCTCAACATCCAGATACGAGCGCTCCCGAGATATGTGGCGCGAATGCGGATCCATTTCGGCAAGGATGGCGGTCAGCTCTTTTCCGAGTACACACTTAACCTGAGTACCGGCGGCGTCTTCCTCGAAACCATGAACCTGATGGCGGAGGGGGCACCCCTGGCTGTGGAGTTTGTACTGCCGCACCGCAATATTCCGATCAACTGCAAGGCCTGTGTCGCCTGGGTGAATCATCCCGACATGATCCGGAATCCCGATCTCCCGGCAGGGATGGGAATTCAGTTTCTTGATCTCAACACCAAAGCGGTCGACGCCATTCGCAGCTACATCCATGAAGAGAATCTCGCACCCAAGTGGTGAAGTATTGAAGAGTCAACAAAAACTTGACGACAAGACGGAAAGTGAAAGGTTGGCCGGGTGTTATCGGTTGTTCTCTTTCTGCTTTGACTTTGTGATCGCACATGCAACACTTTACCGGGAGCGATTAATCGATGACTGAGAAAATGCGCATTGTACTCCTCGTTGAGCCCTCTGCGGCGCCACGTGAAGAGTTGGCTGGGCGGTTGCGCAAGGAGATTGACTGTGTTGTGCATGCTGTCGGCAGTCCTGGCGAAGCCGTCGAAATCCTTGCGGAAGGGGCGGTCTGTGTCCTGATCATCGGTCGCGACCTGCCACTTTACAAGAGCCTGCCCTTACATCAATTTGTCCTTTGTCACCACAGTCAGGTTCTGGTGCTACCGGTCGTCCCTTTGGGCGATCAAGAGGAAATGGTCCAGGTTCTGCGCGCCGGGGCATTCAGCTATATCAATGCCCCCTACAATTTCACCGAAGCGGTGATCGTCACCGCCCGTGCCCTCTATTTTTATGATCTCCTGATCCATCAGGAAAAGCGTGGTGCCAAGGTCCGTAAATCCGAAGGTTTTTATGGAATCATCGGCAAGTCACCGCAGATGGAGGAGATTTTTGACCTGATCGATAAACTGGCAAATGATATCAGTACAGTGTTGATTCAAGGCGAGAGTGGTACCGGCAAGGAGTTGGTCGCCCGTGCCCTGCATGCTCACAGCCACCGGCGCCTGAAAAACTTTGTCCCGATTAACTGCGCCGCGATCCCGGAAGATCTGCTCGAAAGTGAGCTCTTCGGTTACCGCAAGGGCGCCTTTACCGGAGCGCTGCTCACCAAGATCGGGCACATTCAGTATGCCGATGGCGGAACCCTTTTTCTTGATGAGATTGGCGATATGCAGCCAAACCTCCAGGCCAAGTTACTGCGGGTTATTCAGGACCGGACCTTTGTGCCGGTCGGGGGACTGGAGCCGGTGCCGGTCGATGTCCGGATCATCGCCGCCACACATTGTGACCTTGAGGCCGAGGTCGCGGCGGGGCGTTTCCGTGAGGATCTTTATTATCGGTTGAGTGTTATCCCGCTGACCCTGCCGCCGCTGCGTGAACGCCAAGGGGATATTCCCCTCCTCCTCGATAAATTCGTACAGATTTTTAATCGTAATCGGACCGCCCGTCTGCAAGGCTTTACTCCGGAAGCATTAACATCCCTACGCACCTACCTTTGGCCGGGGAATGTCCGCGAGCTGGAAAATCTTGTCCAGCGGTTGGTGGTTCTTTACGGTGGCCGGACGATCGGAGTGAGTGAGCTCCCCGCTAAATATGCGCCGTCCCGGCCTGCCCTGGCGTCACCCCTTGATTTCACGCTGACGGATGTTCATATCGGTCCCGACGGCATCGACTTTGATGCCGTCATTCATGAACTCGAAGATAAGCTTATCCTCAAGGCTCTGCAGCTGACGTCCGGCAACAAAAAGGACGCGGCCCGCCTCCTCCATCTCAATCGCACCACCCTCCTTGAAAAGATCAAGAAAAAGGGACTCAATCTCAAGTAGTCTTTTTTTCTCTCCCGGCCGCGACCGTCGTCGCGGCCCTCTTCCGGCAACGGATTGCAGAGTCAATATTCCGTTGCCTCGAATTTTCCGCCCCGCTCCTTCCTTGTTTCTCCCCTCCTCTGCCAATTCACTGTGATTCCGAGATGTTGTCACGAATTTCGCGTTGCACCCGCCTCTGTTCTTCTTCCGTCTGAGTCAAAAGATTGACCTGCGCGGCCGTGACTCGCTCGGCTAAAAGTAAATAGCTGTGAAATTACAGTTGGTTAAGCCGATGGAATGGAAGTGGCAATGGATGGTGGTAACAGGAAGAAAGCGCAGGGATCCAAGCGCGACGGAGGACATTATGAAACGAATGACGGGCATAATGATGATAATGGCTTTGGCGACAATGTTGACCGCCTGCGGTGGTGGTGGCGAAAGTCAGGTCAACGAAACCGAAAGCAGCAACTTCGCGGTGACCCGTGCAGCGACGGTTGTCGACGGACCCGATACCGAGCTGTATACGATTAGCCTGCTGGCCATCGCTTCCAGCAGCTATGCTGTCGCCCTCAATGATTCAGGGCAGGTCATTGGCCATTACCTTGATGCGGATCACCAGATCAATGCTTTTCAGTGGCAGGACAAAACGGTTAAAACAGTTGTCACCGGTGGACAGGTTCGCCGTATTAATAACCACGGCCAGATTGTCGGATGGCAGGAATTTGGCCAATCAGAGGCATTTCTTTATGAAGCTGATGGCACAATGCTTCGACTCAATACACTGGGCGGAGGCAGTCAGGCCATGGCCATCAACGATGCCGGCGTCATTCTCCTCAAAGCTTCGGGGATGACTGGCGCGCGCAATCTGTTGCTGGATCATGGCGTCGTGACGGATCTGGCTAATTTCGGCAGCAACTACGCCGTGGTCAATGATCTGAACAGCAAGGGGCAGATTGTCGGCTGGATGGCTGATGCTGCCGGCGCCATGCATGCCTTTCTTGCCACACCGAAGAGCTAGATGGGGGGGGAAGGTCAGGAGGTGGTTTCAGAAAGGCGGGGAAGACCTTTTGCCCGCGCTGGAATTGTCTGCAGTGACAAGGGCCGTAATCACTGCCTGAATCTCTGAGGCCGGAATCTGCGCGCGCTGCAGGAGTTCCCCCCAACTCGCCTTGCCTTCTTTCACCTGCCGATAGATCCGGGTTGCCGGCTGCCGGCTCTTGGCCGCGATCAGCCCCGCGAGGATCTTTTCCTGATGACTGGCGCCGGCTTGTTGCAGTTGCGACAGTTCCGTCTCGCCATGAAAGCGGAAGCGGAGCAAGAGTTCATCGACCACGGCCCTGGCGAGCTCTTCATCCGGCGCATTTTTCTTGAATGCCGCCGCCACCCTCGCCCCGGGAGTATTGTCGACAATCGCCAGCGACGCCACGACCTGGCGCCAGGTGCCTTTGCCTTTGCGTTCTTGTAGCAACTTCTCAACATTCCTGCCTGTTTTGGCTGCTAACCAGTAAGCAATCCAGAGATCATCTGCGTCCGCCCCGGCCTGTTTCTTGAGCACAATCGTTTTCTTCTCCACCGTAAAGGCGGCGGCCAGAAAGGAGTTTTGCGTCGTGGCGAGAAGATAGGGGTCAGCGCCGCTCGGCCGGGCCGGATCGTAGGCGCGCTCGGTAAAACAGTGGCAGGTGATGGCGGGGATCGCCCGACTCGTCGCCGGAAAGAGCGCAAGGAGGAGAAGAACCAGGTAAAGGTGACGGCAGGTTGTGAGGCGCATGATGATCGATCCCTGAAGTAAAGAAGACGGAGGCGGCAGTTGGCAGCGGCGGTGTATTGTCGTCAAGATCATACCCGCCTTTTTTCGGCTGGCCCTTGACCCAGGTCAAAGTGTTGGGGTTGACTATATGATTGTATGCACATATGATCCTGGCCATGAATCGACTCGACCCCCGCATCGCTATCCTCAGCGCTCTCGGTCAGGAGACGCGCATCGCCATCCTCGAATTTCTCCGGGACGGTGAACGCTGCGTCTGCGAGATCTTCCCGGCCATCGGCCACGAGCAGAGCAACGTCTCGCGCCATCTCAATCTCATGCTCGCCGCCGGCCTCCTGATCCGCCGCAAGGAAGGGCCGAAGATCTTCTATGCGGTCAGCACCCCGGAAGTCCTTGAACTGTTGCAGCTTGCCGGCAGTATTGCCCGCAGCACCGGCCGATAGGGTACGACCTCTTCAGAAAGGAAAATTTATGCGCCTGCTCTTGATCTTTGCAACGATAACTCTCCTCCTTGCCAGCAGCGCTTTTGCCGAACTCCCCTCTGCCACCGCCGCTCTGATCGATCAGGCCCTTGCTTCCGGCAGGCCGACCGTCATCGATCTCGGCGCCCGCACCTGTGCTTCCTGCAAAAAGATGACACCGATCCTCGCAGCCTTGGCGACGGAGTATAAAGGTAAGGCAAATGTCCTCTTCGTCGATGTCTGGGAAGATAAAGCGGCGGCGAAAAGGTTTCGGGTCCAGATGATCCCGACCCAGATCTTCTTTGATGCCAAAGGCAAGGAGGTCAAGCGCCATGTCGGTTTCATGGACAGAGCCGGCCTCCTCACAGAGCTCAAGGCGGCAGGGCTGCAATGACCTGGCTGGAGAACATCGAACAGATCGTCGCGCTCTACCCGCTCCTCGCTTTTGGCGCGGTCTTTTTTGCCGGCATTCTTTCTTCCGCCTCCCCCTGCGTCCTCGCCACCATCCCCCTGGTTGTCGGTTTTGTCGGCGGCTATGCTGATGGAGACCGGGGCAAAGCCTTCCGCTACTCTCTCGCCTTTGTCCTTGGCCTGTCGCTAACCTTCACCGCCTTCGGCGCTGCGGCCGGGCTCCTCGGAACGATGTTCGGCACCCTCGGCGGCAAGTGGTTTGTAGCGGCGGGGCTCGTGGCCCTGGTGATGGGGGGGCAGATGATCGGTCTTTACGAGATCCGCCTGCCGATCAAGCGCGACTTCAAACCGAAGCAGGGCGGCATCCTCGGTTCCTTTCTCCTCGGCCTCTTCTTCGGCGTCGTCTCCTCCCCCTGCGCCACCCCGGTGCTGGTCGTTATCCTCACCTACGTCGCTACCCAGGGAGAAATCCTTTACGGCATTGCCCTCCTCTTCACCTACGCTTTGGGCCACTGCCTGCTCATGCTCCTGGCCGGCACTTTTACCGGCTTTGTCGAGGCCTTTGTCAAGAAGCAGGGGATCGTCAACTTTTCGCTCTGGACCAAACGCCTTGGCGGCCTGCTCGTTGCCGCCGTCGGCGCCTGGCTTTTGTGGCAGGCATGAGCTGCCCACTTTTGCCGCCATTCTGAGCCAGAACCAAGATGGGCTCTGTGAGTATTTTGGTGTGTGACGGAGGCGCCCCGTCCCTCCTGATTGATCGCAGCAGAAACTAATCCGCCGGAGTTGTTGCCATGGTCCTCTTCCCCGCCCTGCTCGGACTCGCCCTCTGCCTGCTCAATGCCGCCGGTGCCGAGCTCTTCTGCCTGACCAGCGGTTGCGCGCTTTATGCCGGTTATTCCCTCTTTGGCCTCTCCTTCTACGTCTACGGGGCCATCGCCTTCGGCATGATCGCCCTTTTGGCGGCAAGCGCCGGAAAAATCCCCCGCGCCGCCCCCTGGCTCGGCAGGATCATCCTCCTCGGCCTCGGTCTCGACCTGCTCTTTCTCGGCTGGCAGCTCTTTTATTGGCCCTGTTCAAGCTGTCTGGTCGTCGCCCTCCTCCTCGGCGGGACTGCCGCGGGATTCTGGCGGACCTATCCGCAATTGTGCCGGCGCCTGTACAAGGGCGTGCTGCTGGGTTGGCTCATCCTGTTGATCCCGTCAGTGATAGCGGCGGGGAAGGAGGTGCTCCTCACCCCCTGGGCGCTTTACGGGCCGGCAGATGCGAGCATCCGCGTCTTCTTTTCGCCGACGTGTCCGGCCTGCAAAACCGAAGTCACTAAATTGCTGCAAAGTCCGGAAGTGGACCGCATCGCCTTTTATCCGATTGCCAAGAATGAACCGGATCTGCGCCTGCTGGCGACGTTGCTGCAGGAAGGGATCGAGCAGCCGGCAGATCTGAAACGTCTCTTTCGCGCCGACTTTTCGCCCGAGGCGAGTCCGGCACTTCCTCTGCGTTGGCGCCTGGCCAAAAACAAGATGGCTTTGGCTGGACACGGGGCACAAACCATCCCCTTCATTCTCAGTTCGTTTGTGATCTCGGCACCGCGCCTCCCCTGGGAAAACTTATTCTCGCCGGCCGATTTAATCCAACCAGAGGAATCGGGCGGTTGCGGGATCGTGGAACAGAAAGAGGAGCCCTGTGAATAATGGTCTGATATCCTGGCGTCTCCGCCGGAGCCTTTCAATTAAAGCCAATGACCATCAACTGTGGATGACGCCATGAGCTGGAAAGAAGAGTGGAAAGCGCTGGCGGTGATGGTTGTCGCCTTCGTCGCCATCTATTCCCTGCCGCTGGAATGGCTGGAACAGCAGTTCCGTTTGCCGCAAAGTCTGTGGGAAGCTCTGCATCTCACCCGCTGGTATGCGCAGGAACATGTCCTCCTTTGTCTGGTCCCGGCCTTCTTTATCGCCGGCGCTGTCGGCGTCTTTGTCAGCCAGGCCGCGGTGATGAAGTATCTCGGCCCCAAAGCCAACAAGCCGCTGGCGTACGGCGTTGCTTCGGTTTCCGGGACGATTCTGGCGGTCTGCTCCTGCACCATCCTCCCCCTCTTTGCCGGTATCTACCGCATGGGCGCCGGCCTCGGACCGGCCAGCGCTTTTCTGTACTCGGGGCCGGCGATCAACATCCTCGCCATCGTTCTGACCGGCGCCGTCCTCGGCCCGGAGCTGGGGATCGCCCGCGGCGTCGGCGCTATTGTCTTTGCAATCCTGATCGGTCTGGCGATGCACTTCATCTTTCGCCGCGAAGAAGCAGAGAAGCTGACGGCGGCAATTGCCCTGCCCGAGCCGGCGGTGGCCCGCCCCCTTTGGCAGAACGCCCTTTACTTCGCGGCGATGATCGGCATTCTGGTCTTTGCCAACTGGGGGGAGCCGGCCGCGGAGCGGGGTCTGTGGCACGCTATTTATGCTGCCAAGTGGCAGCTGACCGCCCTCTTCGCTCTGGCTCTGGCGCTGATTCTCGTCGCCTGGTTCAAAGTCAACAAGGGGCGGATGCTGATCACGGCCTTGCCGGTGGTGGTGCTGGCCCTGACTTTGCCGGATTATCCCCTCCTCCCCTTTATCGCCGGCGCCGTCGGCCTTGCGGTCTTGACCTCGACCGCGCCGACCGGGGATGACAGCGAGCTGCGCGACTGGTTTGCCGCCAGTTGGGATTTCGCCAAAAAGATTCTCCCCCTCCTCCTCTTCGGTGTCCTCATCGCCGGGGCTCTCCTTGGCCGCCCCGGTCATGAAGGGCTGATCCCTTCCGGCTGGATTGCCGGTCTGGTCGGCGGTAACTCCCTGTCGGCCAACCTCTTCGCGGCGGTGGTCGGCGCCTTTATGTACTTCGCTACCCTCACCGAGGTGCCGATTCTGCAGGGGCTGATCGGCTCCGGTATGGGTAAAGGCCCGGCGCTGGCCCTGCTGTTGGCCGGACCGGCGCTGTCGCTGCCGAGCATTCTGGTGATTCGCAGTGTCATGGGGACGCAAAAAACGATCGTCTTCGTAGTGTTGGTGATCGTCATGTCAACAGTTGCGGGGATGCTGTACGGCACAATGTTTTGACGCAAATTGCAGGGGCACGGCGCGCCGTGCCCTGGTGAATCGGCGCAGGAAAAAAGGCCGGGCACGGCGCGCCGTGCCCCTACAGAAAGGAACGAAAGATGAAAAAGATTCAGATCCTCGGCTCCGGCTGCAGCAAATGTCAGAAATTAGCGGACAACGCCAAGAGCGCCGCTGAAGCTCTCGGTCAGCCTTTTGAGCTGGAGAAGATCACCGCGATTAACGACATTATGAAATTCGGAGTGATGAGCACGCCGGGGCTGGCGGTGGACGGCAAGGTTTTGTCGCAGGGGAAGCTGTTGTCGGTCGAGGAGATTGGTAAACTGTTGCGCTGAGTTTATCCTGCCGCGCGGAAAGGCCGAAAAAAAAATTTGGTCCAAAGATTCGCCAGGGGATTTACACCGCTCCTTGATATCCGGGCTGACACTGCTATAAGGAAGAGAGAAGGAACGAAGACCTTGAGGAGGTGACGTATGGCCGGCAAGAAAGGATTTATTCTCTGCGTTTGTCAAGGAACCTGCCCCAGCTTTGCCAAGATGGACATCTTTGGGGTGCTCTCCGATGTGCGGCGGGAAAAGCTCTTCGATTATGTCTGTTTGCATCCGCAGCTCTGCGTCGGCGACGGCGAGGAATTTCTCAAGGTGCTCCTTTCCGGGGGTGAGACCGAAAAACTCTACATCGCCGCCTGCGATCCCCAGATGCAGGGCAAGATGTACCGGGATGCCTTCGAGGCCGTCGGTTTCGACAAGGCCAATCACATCTCCCTCGATATCCGCAACAAAACGACGGAAGAGGCAGTGGCGGCGATCAAAAAGATGGTTGAAGAGCAGCCTTGAGGGAGGCGAACCATGAATGACTGGCGTGGCATTCCCCGCGAGAAGATCCCCTGGTTTCCGACCATCGATGCCGAAAAGTGCAGTGGCTGCCGAACCTGTGTCGACTTCTGCCGCAACGGTGTGCTGGAGTTTGATGCCGAGCAGCAAAAAGCCCGGGTGCGCGCCCCTTTCAATTGCGTTGTCGAGTGCAGTACCTGCGGCCGGTTCTGCCCGGCAGAGGCGATTTCCTTTCCCGCCGAAAAAGAATTTAACGCCATCATTCGCCGGCTGCTTGAAGAATATCGCTGAGTAGCGGTCGCAGTCAGAGCTCCTGCCGACGCAGTTCAAGTTTGACAATATCCTGATAAGCGGATATAGTTTGGCCCATGAAAAGTCATGTGCAACTCTTCAAAACCCTCGCCGATGAAACCCGCCTGCGGATCCTCATGCTCCTTTACGCAAAAGGCGAACTTTGTGTCTGCGACATCATCGCCGCCCTCCTGCTGCCGCAATCGACCGTCTCAAGGCATCTCGCCTATCTGAAAAAGTCGGCCACGGTCAGTGATCGCCGGGAAGGACTCTGGATCTATTACTCCATCAACCGCAATCATCAGCTGATGGAAGAGCTGGAACCCTTTCTGCGCAAAAGCCTGCAGGGATCTTCAGTCGCTGCCAGCGATCAGAACCGCCTGCTGCATTACGACCATAACTGCGCCTGAAAAATTTCCCGCTTATATCCACCCGAGCAAATATTTCAAGGAGACTTGAACCATGAAAAAGCGCGTCCTCTTCCTTTGTACTCATAACTCCTGCCGTTCGCAGATGGCAGAGGGGCTGATCAACCACGACCTCGGCCATCGCTACCAGGCCTTCTCCGCCGGTACCGAAGCGACCAGAGTCAACCCCAGAGCGATCAAGGTCATGCAGGAGATCGGCATCGACATCGCCACGCAGCGTTCCAAGACGTTGGACGAGTTTGACCAGGAGCGCTTCGATTACGTCATCACCCTCTGCGGCGATGCCCACGAAAGGTGCCCTCTCTTTTGGCACGGGATTGAGCGGCTCCATATCGGCTTTCACGATCCGAGCAAGGCCAGCGGCAGCGAAGCGGAGATTATGGCGGAGTTCCGCAAGGTCAGGGACGAAATCAGAGAGAAACTGGTGGAATATTTGGGGGGGAAGTAGACATTGAACGGGACCGAAGCTATTGCCAAAAAACTTTCTTTTCTTGACCGCTGGCTGACCTTCTGGATCTTCGCCGCCATGGGACTCGGCGTCGGACTCGGCT
>JACUTW010000131.1 GCA_014859605.1 Desulfuromonadales bacterium | reverse complement strand
TTCCTCTTTATCGCCTTTGCCCTCTTTACTCTGCGCGCGCTTATTTCTTTCCTGATTCTCCTGCTGAACCGTTGTCTCCCCCTCGCTCTTGCTCCCTTGAATGCGCCGGCGAGTGCGAGCGCTGTGCTGGGGTTGACCCTGCTCCTGGGCGCTTATGCCCTTTATGAAGCGAGCGCAATCCGCATCGAAACGGTGACGCTCCGCTCTGCGGCTTTGCCGCCGGAGTTAAACTCCTTACGCATTGTTCAGCTCTCCGACCTCCATCTCGGATTGATTCATCGCGAAGGGACGCTGCGCACGGTCGCTACGAAGATCCGCCAGCTTCAGCCCGATCTTCTCGTTGCTACCGGCGATATGGTCGATGCCCGTCTTGACCATCTCGAAGACCTTGTGGCGTTGACTGCGGCTTTGACGCCGCCTCTCGGTAAATACGCGGTGACCGGCAACCATGAAGTCTACGCCGGGATGAAAGGGGCTCTCGACTTTCTCCGCCAGGGAGGATTCACCGTCCTGCGTAATCAGCGGGTGGTCATTCAGCCCGGACTGAGCATCGTCGGGGTCGATGATCCGGCCACCGGTCAGGCGCAGGCGGAAGAGGGGCTTCTCCCTGACAAAGAGGAAGGGTTCACTCTGCTGCTCAAGCATCGTCCTTTGGTCAATGCCAGCACTTTGGGGCGTTTCGATCTGCAACTCTCGGGGCACGCCCATCGTGGTCAGATCTTCCCTTTCAACCTCCTCACCCGCCTGCAATATCCGCAGCAGGACGGCCTTTATTCCTTGAGTCCGGGCGCCTGGCTTTACGCCAGCCGCGGCACCGGCACCTGGGGACCGCCGATGCGCCTCTTTTCGCCGCCGGAAATAACCCTCTTTATTATCGAACGCTCCCTATCCCCTTGACGGATGGCGCTATTCTCGGTTTTTGCGTGACAACCTGTGTTGCTTGTGTTTAAATCCAGCCCCGAAAATTTAAAAAGAAGTTGAAGGAGACAGCATCTCTATGTACTCATGTTCCGATCTGAAAAAAGGCCTCAAGCTCCTCATCGACGGCGAACCGCACATCATCGCCGGTTTCGATTTTGCCAAACCAGGTAAGGGCCAGGCGATCTACAAGTGCAAGCTGCGCAACATGATCACCGGCTCCCTCTTCGACCGCTCCTACCGTTCGGGGGACTCCTTCGAGCCGGCCCAACTCGAAGACGTCCGCATGCAATATCTTTATCAGGACGAAGCCGGCTACGTCTTCATGGACAACAAGACCTTCGAGCAGATCCATCTCTCGGAAGAGACCCTCGGCGACGACAAGCTCTTTTTACGGGATAATATGGAGGTTGAAATCCTCATGTTCAATGGCCGCGGCATCGGCGTTACCTTGCCGAACTTTGTCAATCTCCGGGTTGAGCGTTCCGATCCCTGGGTTAAGGGGGACACCGCCGCCGGTAACAGCAAGCCGGCCACCGTCGAAGGGGGTTACACCCTGAGTGTGCCGCCTTTTGTCGAAGAAGGGGATATCATCCAGATCGACACCCGCAGCGGCGAATACGTCACCCGGGTGAAAGAATAGCCATAATGGCCGGGAACTGGCAGCTGGCCAAGCGCCGCCCCGCCCTGGAAGCAAGAGCCCGGATCGTGCAAACGATCCGGGCCTTCTTTATGGAACAGGATTTTCTCGAAGTCGAGACGCCGCAGCGGATTCCGGTCAACGCGCCGGAACTTCATATCGATGCGGTGCGCAGCGGTAGCTGGTCTCTGCACACCTCCCCCGAACTCTGCATGAAGCGCCTCCTTGCTGCCGGCTATCCCCGCCTCTTCCAGATCTGCCGGGTCTGGCGCGATGCGGAGCGGGGCAGGCGGCACCTGCCGGAATTCACCATGCTTGAATGGTATCGCGCCGATGCCGATTATCTCGATTTGATGAACGATTGCGAAGCCCTGCTGCAGGCGCTGTTGCCGTCGGGATCTCTCCCGGTCCGGGACGCAACGATCGCGCTGGCTGCACCCTGGCAGCGGCTCACCGTCGCCGATGCCTTTAGCGCTTACGCTTCCCTGCCGCTGGCACAAGCTCTTGCCGCCGATCGCTTTGACGAGGTTCTCAGTAACGAAGTCGAACCCCGGCTTGGCCGGGAGCGGCCGACCTTCCTTTACGATTATCCTGCAGGGCTCGCCGCTCTGGCGCGCCGGAAGGCGAATCAAACCGACCTCGCCGAACGTTTCGAGCTCTACATCGCCGGGGTGGAGATCGCCAACGCCTTCTCCGAACTGACCGATCCCGACGAGCAGCGCCAGCGTTTCAGCGCCGATGAAGCTTCCCGCCGCCAGCAGGGAAAAGAGCCGCTCCCCTTGCCGGAAAAATTCCTGTCCGAACTCGCCAACCTTCCCCCCTCCGCCGGAATCGCCCTCGGCCTCGACCGTCTGGTTATGCTCCTCACCGGCGCCGCATCGATCGATGCAGTTGTCGCCTTTACTCCCGAAGAACTCTGAACAAGCTTGAAATGCGCCCTCACCCGGCCCGCGGCCACCCTCTCCTTTAGGCCCTGTCGGTCCGGAGGGCGAGGGGAAAGCAATATCCTTCTCCGTGAGGGAAAAGGTGCCCCGCAGGGGCGGATGAGGGGGCCGATACTATTTGTTCAACGATCAAGGGGGGAGCGCACAATCAGCATGTCCCGTTCAAGATCGAGGTCCTTGATCCTGAGATTCAGGCACTCGCTCAAACGCAGACCGCAACCATAGGTCAGCATGGCCATCAGTCGCATCGTCCCCTGCATTCCACTGAAGACTTTATCGACCTCCCCCTTAGAGAGAACGACCGGCAGACGGCGGCGCTTTTCGGCCCGAACTGCATTGATCTCTTCGCCGGTGTCGATGTCGAGGACATGGCGATATAAAAAGAGGATGGCATTCAATGCCTGGTTCTGGGTCGCGGCCGCGACATTGCGCTCTACAGCCAGGTGCGTCAGGTAACGCCGCATATCGTCGAAATCTAGCTCCCCAGGCGTGATGGTCCGGCTTGATCGACGCTGCGGCTGGCTCTGAACGGGAGAGGAAATCATCAAAACGACTGAGGGCTTGTTCGGCCTGTTTGACTTGCCAGACTTCATGGGAGTTTTACATATGGGAAAGAAAGAGGCGTGTTTGTTCGGAAGAGAGGCGGATTGGCGGAAACAGATGAAAATAACTATAGCAATCTCTAACCCAGCGGATATAATACGCGACATGTTTGGGGTTAATCGATTTGTCGGCCGCTAATGCCTGTTGAAATTGATTCAACATAATTCCCCTCCGTTCTTATAGTGACATGCCGTATAACTTTACCGTACGCGGATTATGGTTGCAAATAGGTACCATTTTTGGACGATTTTCGGGTTTTTTAGTCCACTTTGACCCGGATATTACCGGTTAAAATGCGTATTAAAAAACAAACAGCGCAAGGCGCATAATTAGATGGTTGTGCTGAAGAAATATAAAATGAAATCAAGCGAAATTAAAA
>JACUTW010000130.1 GCA_014859605.1 Desulfuromonadales bacterium | reverse complement strand
GACAAGGGAGGCTTCAAGGCTTCCCCCCTTAGTTAAGGGGGGACTGAGGGGGGTTGATTTAGATGTTACAAGGTACTAGCCCTCATTATTCCAAAAGGAATAGATAATTTCTCAATTGAACGACTTCATAATTCTATGACTCATAACGCTTCGCCCATCACTTCATGCAACACATACTGCTTGAAATCCTCAACGTTGGTAAAGTAGCGGAAGCCGTGGCTGTTGGCTAGATTGTGGACCTCTGCCTCTTCATTCAGCAGGACGGTCACCGGCTGGCTGAACCCCTCTTGTAAACCGTTGGGCCATGCCAGATCGAGCATGGCGATCGGTGCGCCGCTGTTCGGATCGACGATCTCGTACATCCGAGACCCTTCCGGTAGAAATTGTGCTGTGACCCAATCCATCAGCGCCTGAAGCTCGTATTCTTCATCCTCGTTATCAATACCGCCAATGATAACCGGCACGGCAACAACAGACTGAGTCGGAGCAGATGCTGCGGCCACGGGTGCCTTCAGCACGCTGTCATCTCCATGGAGAAGATCAAGCATGAACTCGTTGGCAGCCTTGGCTAAGAGTTCCCGTCGGGCAGCAAGGAATGCTTGGTAATTCTCCATCTTCCAGAGCTCCGGGTCCATAGGGATCCACTGCGATGCCAGAGCACCTGGGTGGCTCTGTTCGATTTGGGGGAAATATATTTCGGGTCGGGTATCGCTGATATTGAGGTTGGTCAGCTTGGTCAAGAAACAAAAATTTGCTACGGCATTGACGTCGGACCGTTCATACCCCTTCTTGTAGAGCTGTGCTTTCGGGAAGATATGATGTACCTCCAAACGGCTCATCTGCCCAAGCAGGCTGCTCTTGAGCGGCAGACCTGTACCCCAGTCACGTGCAGCACCAACACGGGTCAGCATATAGAGTACCGGGTAGAACCTCGCACCTAGACTCCAGCCTGCGAAATGCCCTGGCTCTATCACCAATCCGCCATGCCACAAGCGCAGTTGGCTGACAAGCCGGTCGAGGCCACCATTGAGATCTTCGATAGCCGCCAGATCCTGGTCAATCACGCTCTCGGTCGACCCGGAAAACCGTTCGCACACCACATCCTGCTGCGCCCGCTTGCTCCCCAACTCACAGAGCAGACCGGCAAAGACATTGGTCGGACAGAGCAACAGGCCGAGCCGGGCCTCCCGGTATTTCTTGGCGAGCATGAATTTCACATAGCCCTGATAATAAGAGCGGGCATTGCCGAACTCGACCTCGACCCAGACGCCGTTCTTCTCAAAGTCGCAACGCAGACCCAAGGCATTGACCACCCGCTGTTCCTGCTGCCAGCCACTGCTCACCAGCCCGGCGCTGATGCGCCGGTTGTAATCTGTCTGATTGAAGTCCGCGACATAATCGATGGCGAGCAGAGAGTGCTCGATCTCGGTCACCTCGGCGCAGGCTGCGACTTCGTGGTTCTTGACGTTGTGCAGCAGCAGTTCAGTGATCCGCAGCTTCTTTCACTTCGCGATATCAACTGTCTTTAAATTACTACCAGACTTTGATTGTAACTATTTCTGAGGGACCGAGACCAAAGGTGCTTGGATTTGAAATTATCAATTGCCCTGCCATTGTCAGTTTGCAATTGTTTTTGTAGGTTAATACTTCGTTCGCATTTATGCAGCTAGCTCCGCCTACCCACTCTACAGAAAGACCATTGGGGCCAGAGGAGGTTGCTTCAAGGCTATACGTGCCTGCTGGCAGGGCATAAGAAATCAAAGTACCATCACCAAGAGTCCGTTGTTCATTCACAATAGGGTCATTTTCGTCATCACCCCCACCACTGCCACAAGCAGTTAGTGTTATAACTGACAATAAAACCAAAAAAAATTTCATTTTGTCTCCCGTGATTGAATAGTTAATAAAATTACGTTCTCTTGTTCTGAAACATCTGCCACTAATATTTAGGTCTGCATCTTCACACCTCCCCTCCGTCACCCTTCCCTGCTGTCCTTCTAATCCTTCCAGCGTATGACCGCACTATCAAAATCAAGCTCATAACGAAAATGCTGCATAAAGCTCATCCCGAGCAAACCTTCACTCTCCCCGCCATCCCCGGAACCGGACAGAATCGACACCATTGAATTCTGCTGACTCTTCCTCCCGACATCCAACCGATTGATCTTGGCCAACCGGGTCGCAACGATGCGCCCATCGGCCACCCGTGCCGTGCTCGGCCAGGTTTGCTGGGCGCCAATCCCCAGTCGGGCGGCGAGATTTTCGGAGATGGTGGTGATCGTGGCGCCGGTATCGAGGAGCAGGTGAGTTCGAACCGTATTATTGCCATTTGACAACTCCACCGGCACCAGAACCCTGCCGTTACGAATCGTCACCGCCGTATGTAACGACTGCGTCGACGTGAATTTCATCTGTGATCGATATTCAGCCGGGACCTGTTCGAGGGAGGCAACAAAATGAATGACGCCCTGCGTGTCAGTGAAACGATAAATACCTGAGACTTCACTCCTTTGATTGGGAACAAGCGTGGGCTGTTCAATTTGGGGAGCGGGTGGCGGGATAGTGATCGATGCCACCGGAAGCGGGTAAGGGTCAGGCTGAGGCGACAGTGACTTTTTCGCTACTGCCATAGGCCGGGGGTGCGAACTCATCCCCGAAAAGAACACAGCGCCACACAAGAGGAGAAGAAGAAAGAGACCGATGCCGATATGCCATTGCGACTCGCTACTGTCATTCAAGTTGCGGCGTTTAGCGGCACGCGGGTTATGGCTGAGGCCGCCAGGCTCAAGCTTATTCCATTCGGTTTTCAGATGATTGGAATAAGCGATCAATTTGCTCTTCAAGATGGGATCACTGCACGTTGTAATCAAATCGGCAAAGAGGATGACGCCGGCATTGAAATCGTGACAGGAGCGCAGGTAGGGGCCGGCCAGCGTCTGCAAAAGGTTGGATGCGGCTTGTTGTCCTTGCTGGTAACTATTACTACCCGGCCCGGCCGTGTCACCGAGAGCCTGCAACATCGGTAGGATTTTTCTCGAAAACTCTGTAAGCCCGGCCGTGTAAAGCCGAAAACGCGCGGCGTCGTTTCCAGCCTTTTGCAACCGGGCGGAAAAGCGCTCTTGAAATTTTTTACAGGATAATTCGAGAGGAACAATGGTCATAAAGTGGTTCCGTACGCTCTCCCGCGGGGCAGGCGCGAAAGTTCTTGCAAGGTGAGGCACGTGGGAAGGAGAATCTCCCCTCCAGGGGATAAGACGAAGGGCAGATTAACAAACTTTATCGCGACAGGAAAGAAAATTGCCGTTCTCAACCGAATAAATACCCAACCGCCGCAGACAGAGATCCGGGCGGCCACAGGGGGCCGCCCCTACGGGACACGACCAGGCGGGCAAATTTTATTCGCCCCTACGAGAAACATAAAAAAGCCGCCGACCAGCATCTCTGCTGATCAAGGCGGCGTTAGCGCTGGTGGATTCTGTTTATACATTTGAGCACCCCTCCCAGGGCCGGGCGGCCACGGGGGGCCGCCCCTACATTCGACCTTGTTTGTT
>JACUTW010000129.1 GCA_014859605.1 Desulfuromonadales bacterium | reverse complement strand
GTAAAAATTCACCCTGCCTTTACAGATTAAATTCTAAGTAAAATTGATAGGTTGCAGAAAAAATAAAGTTGCCATTTCAAATATTTTCCCCCTATAATCCCCGCGTTGCACATCCTCTGGTATCCTTTTCTTTCAATCCATTATTACAACAACGATAAGGAGATTTGCGCATGTCCACGAAGTATGTCTATTTCTTTGGCAACGGCGAAGCCGATGGACGGGGAGAGTTGAAGAATCTTCTCGGCGGCAAGGGAGCGAATCTGGCGGAGATGACCGCCATCGGTCTGCCGGTTCCGCCGGGCTTTACCATCAGCACCGAGGTCTGCACCGCTTTTTATAAGAATGACCGCAACTATCCGGAGTGTCTCCCCGAAGAAGTGGCGGCGAATCTGCGCAAGATTGAGGCAGTCATCGGCAACCGCTTCGGCGATCCCGCCAATCCTCTCCTGGTTTCGGTCCGTTCCGGCGCCCGCGCTTCGATGCCGGGGATGATGGATACCATCCTCAATCTCGGCCTCAACGATGATACGGTGCAGGGCGTCATCGCCAAGAGCGGCGATGCCCGCTTTGCTTACGATGCTTACCGCCGCTTCGTGCAGATGTACTCCGACGTCGTCCTCGATGTGAAGAAGGATATCTTCGAGCATCAGATGGATGAGGTCAAAGCCAAGCGCGGTATCAAACTCGACACCGACCTGACCGCCGACGATCTGCGTCAACTCGTCGCCACCTTCAAGGCGACGGTGCTGCAGCAGACCGGCAAGCCCTTCCCCGCCGATCCCTCTGAACAGCTCTGGGGCGCCATCGGTGCGGTCTTCGGTTCGTGGATGAACCAGCGCGCCATCACCTACCGCCGCCTCAATAATATCCCGGCAGACTGGGGGACCGCGGTCAGCGTCCAGGCGATGGTCTTCGGCAACATGGGGGATGACTGCGCCACCGGCGTCGCCTTTACCCGCAATCCTTCGACCGGCGAAAAGATCTTCTACGGCGAATTCCTCGTCAATGCCCAGGGTGAAGATGTCGTCGCCGGTATCCGTACGCCGCAGCCGGTGAACAAGGCCGAGGGGGATGGTATCCTTCCGTCCCTGGAAGAGGTCATGCCCGACTGCTACGCTCAGCTCATCGGTATTCAGGGGGTTCTTGAAAAGCATTATCGCGACATGCAGGATATTGAGTTCACCATTGAAAAAGGGAAGCTCTACATGCTGCAGACCCGCAACGGCAAGCGCACCGCCGCTGCCGCCGTGCGCGTTGCTGTCGAGATGGTCAAGGAAGGGCTGATCAGCGAGAAAGAAGCGGTCCTGCGCGTGGGGCCGGAGCAGCTCGATCAGCTTCTTCACCCCTCCCTCGATCCCAAGGCGAAGAAAGAGGTCATCGCCAAAGGTCTTCCCGCTTCCCCCGGCGCCGCCAGTGGTGAAGTCGTCTTCTCGGCTGATGAAGCCGAGTCCGCCGCCAAACTCAACCGCAAGGTTATCCTTGTCCGCGTCGAGACCAGTCCGGAAGATATTCACGGCATGAATGCCGCGCAGGGGATTCTTACCGCCCGCGGCGGCATGACCAGCCATGCGGCGGTCGTCGCCCGCGGCATGGGCAAGTGCTGTGTCGCCGGCTGCAGCGAAATCAAGGTCGATTACAAGGCGCAAAGCTTTGTCGCCCGCGATGGGGTCGTCATCAAGAAGGGGGAGGTTATCACCCTCGACGGCAGCTCCGGCGAAGTCATCAAGGGGGCAGTGGCAACGGTGCAGACCGGCCTCTCCGGCGCCTTTGGCGAGCTGATGGTCTGGGCCGATGGCTTCCGTCGCCTCAAAGTTCGCACCAACGCCGATACTCCGCACGATGCCAAGGTCGCCCGCGAATTCGGCGCCGAAGGGATCGGCCTCTGTCGCACCGAGCATATGTTCTTTGAAGCCGACCGGATCATGGCGGTGCGTGAAATGATTCTCGCTGCCGATCTCGATGGCCGCAAGCTCGCCCTTGCCAAGATCCTGCCGATGCAGAAGGGGGATTTCCTCGGCATCTTCCGCGAAATGAAGGGGCTGCCGGTAACGATCCGCCTCCTCGATCCGCCGCTGCATGAGTTCCTGCCGCATACCGATGCCGAGATCGAAGGCCTCGCCAAGTCGATGCAGGTCCCTTTCGCCACCCTCAAGCACAAGGTTGAATCGCTCCACGAATTCAACCCGATGCTCGGCCATCGCGGCTGCCGCCTCGGTATCACCTATCCGGAAATCTACGACATGCAGGTGCAGGCGATCATGGAAGCGGCCTGCGAATTGATCAAAAACGAGGGGTATGCCATCGTCCCCGAGATCATGATTCCCCTGGTGGCCCATGTGAAAGAGCTGGCGGTGCTGCGTGCCAACGCCATCCGCGTCTGCGACGAGGTCATCGCCCGCTACGGGGTCAAGGTCGAGTATCTGATCGGCACGATGATCGAACTCCCCCGCGCCGCTCTTACCGCCGACCAGATCGCCACCGAGGCCGAGTTCTTCTCCTTCGGCACCAACGATTTGACCCAGACGACTTTCGGCTTGTCCCGTGATGATGCCGGCCGCTTCCTCCCTTTCTATGTCGAGAAGGATCTCTTTGAGGATGATCCTTTTGTCGCCCTCGATCAGAGCGGCGTCGGCCAACTCGTCGAGATGGGCTGCGTCAAGGGGCGCGCCACCCGGCCCGAGATCAAGCTCGGCATCTGTGGCGAGCATGGCGGCGAGCCCTCCAGCGTCATCTTCTGCCACAAAATCGGCCTCGATTACGTCTCCTGTTCGCCCTTCCGGGTGCCGATCGCTCGTTTGGCTGCGGCCCATGCGGCGCTGGGCGGCAGTGAGGACCGGACAAAATAAGCTCATTTCCGGAGGAACAAAACGCCCCGAGAGCTTGTCTGTCGGGGCGTTTTGCTGTAGATTTATGGCAGAATTTTTCATCAGCAGTGAGCAAGATAAGGAGTCTGCCATGTCGAACAAAAACGATAACACAACGACGATCGTTGCTTTTTTTGCCGGTGCCGTCATCGGTGCGGCTGCCGGCCTGCTGCTGGCCCCGACCTCAGGGCGGGAACTGCGCAATAAGGTCGCCGATCTGGGCGAAGATCCCGCCGAGAATGCCAAGCGCCTGGCCCGCGAAGCAAAATTCCGGCTCTCTCCCAAGAGCAAGTGTCCTGACTATAAGTATGATGGCGGTGATGCCTGGATCTAGGCGGCGCCAAGCCACCTTCTTTCTGACAGGTGGAGAGGATAAGAGCGAAATTACCCAGGGCGGCCGATCAGGTCGCCCTGAGTTGTTTGCAGCCTGCTCCTTGCCTCTTGCCGCAAGTCGATTATACTTGCGGCAGCAGAATCGGTTATCAACCCTATGGCAGGAGGCAGCGATGATTCGGGTCAAGACGTTTGGCGAGCCGCTGGCGCCCTTCAAGGCGCAGGTGGAATTGAAGGAGCTCGATGCACGGGTCAATGATTTTATCCGAGACAATCAGGTCAAGAAGGTGATCTCGATCAGTGATGCGGCGACAACCGAGGAGGGTTCGACAATCGGGCTGGTGCGGGTGATGGT
>JACUTW010000050.1 GCA_014859605.1 Desulfuromonadales bacterium | reverse complement strand
TGTGACAGCTGTACGACTTTTTTGTGAATTTATGGTCTGAAGCTGAAAAAATTTACAGTTCGTCCCGTATCCGGCGCGGCGAGAAACGGACGGCGACGATACGGATGCAGGCGAGAGATAGGACGAGGGTAATCACCATGCCGAGGCGATCCCAATCCATCTCGCGATACCAGAAGGCCATCGCCTCGGTGAGGACGACGACGATCACCGTGTCGATGATATAGGTCACCTTGACCCGGCCTTCTGACAGGTAGGCCAGGGCGGTGCGGAGAATTTCGACCAGGGCCAGGACAATAAGCATGTCGATGAGGATGGTTTTGAAGGCGTCGTGCAGTCCGTGCATAAAGATCAGGCGCAGATCGTAGATGGTCCAGGCGGTGCCGGCGAGAACGGTAAGGAAGATGGTGGCGATGAAGAGGGAGAGAAGGGAGCGGGTCGAGGCTTCAAAGCAGCGGTTGAGTTTGAGATCGAGATTCTTTTCAGCAAACATGATGACCTCCTTGTTACGAAGATCATAAGGCTGGATTGTTGCAGTTGTGTGGCGAGAAGGTAAAAAGTCGGTGACAAGGGATGGGAGGGGGGGTGGGTAGTTTCTCTGCTGAAAGTGGGGGGATTGACTCTGCGTAAGTTTGACTTCAATCAGGTTCTACACCTATGTTTTTACCATTGATGCAAGAAGTTTTTTCGTTTTTTGGTATTTTTTTTGATGCCAGATCGAGGTGTTTTCGACAACAAAAAGGAAAGTTTTTCAACAGTCTTTTTGAAAATATTCAACTTTAGTGCGAAAACAAGAACTTACCGGTTTTCAACGGATCCAGGTATAATCTTGAAAGATATAATCCTTTAAAAACAATGTGTTAGCATTTGCATAATTTTTGAGCAAAATCCTAGTAGCCCCCATTTTCTTGACATTTCCAGCTGTAGTTGTGAGTTTTCCGCAAGGTTATCCACAGGGAGTGTGGACATGCTGGAATCAGTTTTTGGCAGCATGCTTAACTTAGTATAATTACAAAATTATGACGATTTTTCTTGAAACTTTTGTTTAAAAAACCGGGTGGAATTTTTAGCGTCTGGTCGTAAGGAGGGTGATGCCGAGCAGGCCGAAGAGGGCGTTGGGAGACCAGGCAGCGAGGAGGACGGGGATGCTGCCGGAGTAGCCAAGGGCGAGCATCATCCCCTGGAAAAGGTGGTAGGAGATGCCGATAAAGATACTGACGGCAATGCCGACAGCGAGACTGGAACCGCGGCCGCGCTGCAGGGCAAAGGGGATGCCGAGAAAGGCCATGATCAGGCTGGCAAAGGGCGTCGCCAGGCGGCCTTGCAGATCGACGCGGTAGCGGGTCGGGTCATAGCCTTCCTGTTGGACCCGTTGAGCCATGTAAGCAAGGGCCGAGATAGTCATTTCGTCGTTTCGTTCGTTTATCACGTTAAAATCATTTGGATTTTTAGTCAGGGGCAAGGCGGTTTCCGCGCTCTTGACGACATCGACAACTTCGCCGCTTGTGGCCGAGAAGCGGGTGGTGGTGACATTTTCCCCAAGCCAGGTGCCGGCACTATAAGTTGCCCGCACTGCGTCTATGCGGGTGGCGGGTCGGCCATTCTCGTAGAGTTCTTGAATGCTGATCCCCTGCAATAAATTTTGTCCGGGGATGACAACACGAATATTGACCAAGGCCTTGCCGTCCTTGAGCCAGATTTTGTCGCGGGTAATCGTCAACTGTTGTTCTTTGGCGAGATCGAAACGATAGACGCGATTAGCTTCCCGGTTGGTGATGGGGACAAGCCATTCATTGGCGGCCAAGACGGTGAGCGAAATGATCAGTCCCATGATTAATAATGGCAGAGTGATGCGCGGCAAGCTCATGCCGCCGGCGCGCATGGCGGTCAGCTCGTTACTGTGCGAAAGGGTACCGATGGTCATGAATACCCCCATCAGGACGGCGAGGGGGACGACCTGGGTGACGAACATCGGGATCTTGCCGAGAAAGTAGACAAAATACTGCGACAGCACGGCATTCTTGCGTGCAAGGTTGTCAACTTTTTCGAAGAATTCGATCAACAGGTAGAGTCCGGCAAAGGACCCGAGGGAGAGGAAGAAGAAGCGATAAAAGAAAGCCAGGGTATAGCGGGTCAGCAGCATGTCGGCGTCCTTTAATCCTTCCCTCGGAAGAAACCAATCAAGTCGAAGTGGATCTCCCGTTCATTGGCGGCAGCCCGGAGCAGGAGGAGGCCGACGACGGTAAAGACAACCACTGGCAGCCACATGAAGAGTGCGGTCAAGCCGAGGTCGATGACCAGGGTTTTTGAAAGAGTGAAGAGGATGTAAAAGAGGAGGAAGATAGCGAGGGCGAGGGCAAAGTTGGCGCCGCGCCCGGAACGCTGTGAACGGATCCCGAGGGGAACACCGATGAGGATAAAGATGATCGGTGTCGAAGCCATGACAAAGCGTCTTTGCAGTCCGGCGGCGAGAACCCTCGCTTCTTTCCGATCTTGTGGCGTCTGACGGGCGATGAGCAGGTCGGGGAGGGTGAGTTCGCTCTCTTTGCGGTTGAGCACCTGGCCCTTATCGTCGGTGTGATTGAGGTTGACCCGCAGCCCATAGGTGTCGAATTGAATAATCTGATAAGCATCGTTATTCTCGTCATGACGATGGATTGCCCCATCCTTGAGACGCAGATTCAGGGATTGGTCGTTCTGATCGATTTGAATTCCGCCGGTACGGGCAAAGATCGTCGCGGGGAGGGTGCCGGGCCGTTCGTCGGCAATAAAGATGTTGCTCATCTGGCCGTTGTTATCGTCGACATCCGCGGCATAAAGGACCAGACCGCTAAACTCATCATTGAATGTCATCGGCTGAATGCCGATGGTAGCAATGCTGCTGGCGATGGCAAAGGCCTGGCGGCGAAAGGCGGCGTTGGCGGCCGGCTCGATATAAAGGGTAAGGGCGGCGGTGAGGAGACTGGCAAAAAAGGCAAGGGCAAGAACCGGTCGCATCAACAGGGAGAGGTGGATGCCGCTGGCCTTCATAGCGACAAGCTCACTCTCGGCCGAGAGACGCCCAAAGGCAAGGAGGACGCCGATGAGCAGGGCCACCGGGATAGTGATGACAAAGAATGCCGGCAAGAGATTGGCGAGGAGGTGAAGGATCTGCCCGATCGGCACACCCTTGTCAATGACCATCTCCATGAGTTTCTGGCTGCGACCCATCATCAGGACAAAGGTGAAGATCACCAGGGCCAGGAACATCGGCGCGGCAATTTCTTTTAAAAGATAGCGTTGGATACGAAAGGCAATCATAAGCGCGCATAGTAATATAGGTGGAAGCGGTTGTAAACCAGAATGCGAGCTTTTTTCTCTTGCACTCGCCTGGGCTGCATGCTATAGGAATGTGCTGTAAAAATTCACACGCCTGTTCAGCCTGTCCGCTTGGTGTTCTGCTTTTGGTGCAGAATTGCGGCAATAAAGGCCCAGGCGGAGGCCCCTAACCGAACAACAGGAGAAGAGAAGCAATGTCCCAGATCACCATGAAGCAACTCCTTGAAGCCGGCGTTCATTTCGGTCATCAGACCAAGCGCTGGAACCCGAAAATGAAGCCGTATATCTTCGGCGCCCGTAACGGTATCTACATTATCGATCTGCAGAAGACCGTTCGCCACTTCAAGGTGGCTTACAATTATGTCCGCGACGCCGTCAGTCGTGGCGAAAAGATCCTCTTTGTCGGCACCAAGAAGCAGGCCCAGGATGCCATTGCTGAAGAAGCGTTGCGCGCCGGTCAGTATTATGTCAACAATCGCTGGCTGGGTGGCATGCTCACCAACTTTCAGACGATCAAAGGGAGCATCGACCGCCTCAAGAAGATTGAGATGATGTCGCAGGACGGTACCTACCAGCTTCTGACCAAGAAAGAAGGTCTGGAACTGGAGCGCGAGCGTGAAAAGCTCGAAAAGACCTTGGGCGGCATCAAGGGGATGAATAAGATCCCGAGCGTGATCTTTGTCATCGATCCGAAGAAAGAGACGATCGCCATCAAGGAAGCCCGCAAGCTGGGGATGACGGTTGTGGCCGTCGTCGATACCAACTGCGACCCGGACGAAATCGATTACATCATCCCCGGCAACGACGACGCCATTCGCGCTATCCGCCTCTTCACTTCGAAGATGGCTGAAGCTTGTGCCGATGGTGCCCTTCTCCGCGAAAACTCGCTGCGTTCCGGCGACGAAGTCGGCGCCCCCCTCGAAGAGGCCCTGGCGGCTGAAGTCCCCGAGGTCGTTGAAGCACCTGCTGCCGAGTAGCTTTTACTGACATTTCTGCGGCCTTTCAGCCGTATGGATATCGATGGCGGCCGCTCTTTGTAACGGCCGCCATTTTTCCGACTTATCAATCGAAACAATTCCCGGAAGATGGCGTTGCTCTGTCTTCATTTCAGGAGGTTCACATGGCAGATATTACAGCAGGTATGGTTTCCGAGCTCCGCACCAAAACCGGCGCAGGGATGATGGATTGCAAAAAAGCCCTGACCGAAGCGAACGGCGACATGGAAGCTGCGATCGACATTCTTCGTAAAAAAGGCCTCTCCGCCGCAGCCAAGAAGGCCGGCCGTATTGCCGCTGAAGGGATGATCGTCGCTGCTGGAGAAGGCAAATGTTGCGCTCTGGTCGAGGTCAATTCCGAGACTGACTTTGTCGCCAAGAATGTCGATTTCCAGAATTTTGCCAAGAACGTCGCAGAAACGATTCTCAATGTGGCTCCCGCCGATGTCGAAGCATTGAAAAATGTTTCTATCCCGGCCCTCGGCCGCACTGTCAGCGAAGAGCTGACTCTGCAGATTGCAACGATCGGCGAGAATCTGGCGATCCGGCGCTTTGAGCGTTTTTCAGTCGCTGAAGGGATCGTTGCTTCTTATATCCACGCCGGTGGTAAAATCGGCGTCCTCGTGCAGCTCAGCACTAGCAAAGGGGATGATCCCCGTGTTGCCGCGGTTGCTCGTCAGATTGCCATGCATGTTGCCGCAGCGAGTCCGCAGTACCTGATGCGCAGTGAAGTCCCGACGGCTGTCCTTGATCGTGAAAAGGATATCGCCAGCTCGAAAGCACTGGAAAGCGGCAAGCCGGCCAATATTATCGACAAGATTGTAGATGGGCAGATCAATAAGTTCTACGGCGAAGTCTGTCTTCTTGAACAGGCTTATGTCATCGATCCGGATCAGAAGGTTGCCAAGGTTGTCGAGGCGCTCGGTAAAGAGATCGGTGCTGAAGTGAAGCTGACCGCTTTTTCCCGCTATCAGCTCGGCGAAGGCATTGAAAAGAAGCAGGATGACTTTGCCGCGGAAGTTGCGGCGATGAGTAAGTAAAAAAGAGAAATCAACGGTGGGGCCATGCATTGGTGCCCACCGTTTCTTTATTTGGTTAGTACAGCTTCCAGCGGCGCAAAGACGACGAAGGCAGGATTATTATGAGCAGCACGACTCCTAAGTATCAGCGGATCCTTCTGAAATTAAGTGGCGAAGCACTGGCGGGAAACCAGGGCTACGGCATCGATCCGATTGTCATTTCCACGATTGCCGCCGAGATCAAGGGCGTGGTCGCTCTCGGGGTCCAGGTCGCTGTAGTGATCGGTGGCGGCAATATTTTCCGTGGCGTTGCCGGCGCTACCAAGGGGATGGATCGGGCCAGCGCCGATTATATGGGGATGCTGGCGACGGTGATGAACAGCCTTGCCATGCAGGATGCGCTGGAAAAGATCGGGGTGACGACGCGGGTTCTGTCGGCGATCGACATGCAGGCGGTGGCAGAACCGTATATCCGGCGTCGGGCCATGCGCCATCTCGAAAAGGGGCGGGTCGTTATCTTCGGCGCCGGGACGGGGAATCCCTACTTTACAACCGATACTGCGGCGAGTCTGCGGGCGATGGAGATTAACGCCGAGGTCATCCTCAAGGCGACCAAGGTCGATGGCATCTACAGTGCCGATCCCCATAAAGACAAAGATGCGGTAAAATTCCAATCGTTGACCTATATCGAGGTGCTGCAGCGCGGTCTTCAGGTCATGGACGCGACCGCAACGTCCCTTTGTATGGATAATAACCTGCCGATCATCGTCTTTGATCTGACCTGTCCGGGGAATATTCAACGGGTCGTCACCGGCGAAACGATCGGAACGATCGTCAAGGGAGAATAAAACGATGAATCAGGACGTTATCGACAAGGTCAAGGCTTCGATGGAGAAATCGATCGATTCACTGCGCAAGGATTTTACCCGGGTGCGGACCGGTCGGGCTTCGATCACGCTGCTCGACGAGATTCGCGTCGATTATTACGGTACGCCGACTCCCTTGAGTGGCGTGGCGAGTATGACGGTTCCGGAACCGCGGATGATTGTCATTCAACCCTGGGAAAAGAAGCTCCTGCCCGATATTGAGAAGGCTATCCTTAAGTCGGATCTCGGTCTTAATCCTAATTCTGATGGGTCGGCTATTCGCTTGATCTTTCCCGCCCTGACCGAAGAGCGTCGTAAAGAGATGGTCAAGACGGTGAAAAAACTTGGTGAAGAGACGAAGATTGCCATCCGTAATTTACGGCGCGATGCCAATGACACCTTGAAAAAGATGGAGAAGGACAAACTGATTACCGAAGATCAGCTCAAGCGTGCGGAAAAAGATGTCCAGGATGCGACCGATGCTTTTGTAAAGAAAGTCGATGAGGTTGTTGTCGTTAAAGATAAGGAAATCATGGAGATTTAGTCGGTCTTCATTTTATTCATCCCGCAATAAGGAGAGTTCAATGGCTCTGAAGATTACTGAAGATTGTATTGCCTGTGGCACCTGCGTCGATTCCTGTCCGGTGAGTGCCATTGCCGCCTCAGGCGACAAATATGTGATCAGCGCTGACTGCACCGAGTGTCGCGCTTGTGTAGACTGTTGCCCGGTCAGTGCCATCGTTGACTGATTCTTTTTTTATCTCCCTGTGAACGGGTGCAACTCACTGCACCCGGTAAACTCACTTTCCCCCGTCTCTTCCCCTTGCCGTCCATTCTCGACCCGTGTTAGTTTATCATTCCAATTCCGGCACGAAAGAGCTGCGTATGACGACCCGACCGCGACACATTGCGATTATTATGGATGGAAACGGCCGCTGGGCGGAGTCACGTCATCTCCCCCGGATTCTCGGTCATCGTCGCGGAGTGGAGACGGTGCGAAAGATTGTGACCGCTGTTCGCAATGAAGAGATTCCCTACCTCACCCTTTATGCCTTCAGTTCCGAAAATTGGCAGCGTCCCGATGAAGAGGTCGGAGCCCTGATGGGGCTCTTGGGACACTACCTGTCGCACGAACTCAAAACGATGCTGCAGGAGGATATTTGTCTGCAGGTGATCGGTGACACTTCGCGTTTGCCGGAAAATGTCCGTGCCATCCTGCTCGATGCTGTGCAAAAGACGGCAGGCAATCGCACCATGACCCTGATCCTCGCCCTTTCCTATGGCGGTCGCGCCGAGCTGGTTCAGGCGGCCCGGCAACTCGCTGTCAAAGTTGCGGCCGGAGAGCTTTCCCCAGATGCGATAGATCATGCCGATTTTGCCGATTGTCTAGAGACGCAGGGAATTCCCGATCCTGATCTGCTGATCCGGACGAGCGGTGAGATGCGTATCAGTAACTTTCTTTTGTGGCAGATCGCTTATGCCGAACTCTATTTTTCTGAGACCTATTGGCCGGATTTTGATGAAACACAACTACAGGCGGCCCTGGCTGAATATGCCCGGCGACAGCGCCGTTTTGGTTTGACCGGTGCCCAGCTGCGCCGGGAAGATTCGCATAGCTAAGGAGATTTGTTATTAAACAGCGGATTATTACCGGGGTCATCCTCCTGCCACTCCTGATTTTGCTGGTGTGGCGCGCTACGCCGCCCCTTTTTTGTGCGGCAGTTACCGTTATCGTCTTTATCGCCCTTGATGAATTGTATCGGATGGCTTTACCGCCGGTCCGACGCCTTGAACACTACCTTGCGGCGCTGATCGGCGCTGCCATTGTCCCTTGTCTCTACCTGCAGAATGAACTTGCCACCGGCGTCTTTGCGGCTGCGACGCTGGCGGTTGCCACCCTCTTTCTTTTTTGCTACCGGAGCATCGAGACCGTGGCCCGTGACTGCGCCACCGTCCTCTTCGGCTTTCTTTATCTCCCTCTTCTCCTTGGCCATCTCGTTCTGCTCCGGTCTCTGCCGCAAGGGCGTGAATGGATTTTTACGGTCTTTTTGATCGTCATGTTAAGCGATACCATTGCCTATTTTGTCGGCACGGCGATCGGCAAGCACCGGCTTTACCCGGCAATCAGTCCCAAAAAGAGCATTGAAGGGGCGGTCGGCGGCTTGCTCGGCGGCGTCTTTGGCGCCCTTTTGGCCGGTTTTCTTTGGTTTCCCGCACTCTCCTGGAGCATTTGCGCCGGAATCGGTCTAGCCCTCGGCGCCAGCGGCCAGATCGGTGATCTCTTTGAATCGATGCTTAAGCGCAGTTATGGAGTAAAAGATTCCGGACGGATTATTCCCGGCCATGGCGGTCTTCTCGATCGCCTCGACTCGCTGATCTTTGCTTTTTCGCCGGCCTACTATCTGGTTCTGTGGCTGTAATGAAGCGTCTTTCGCTGCTAGGATCGACCGGTTCGATCGGTGTCAGTTGTCTCGAAGTTATCGCCGACTTTCCCGAGCGTTTTGAGATCGTGGCGCTGACCGGCGCCAATAATCTCAATCTCCTTGCCGCCCAGATTCAGCGCTTTCGTCCCCAGGTTGCAGCGGTTCTCAATGAGGCGGACGCCCGGACCTTGCGGCAGATGGTCAGCGGGACTTCCACCGAGATCCTTTTCGGGATGGAAGGGTTGATGATTTGTGCCGCCCATGCCGATACGCAGATGACCCTTTCGGCGATTGTCGGCGCTGCCGGTCTGGTTCCAACCCTGGCAGCGATCGAAGCGGGCAAGGATGTTGCTCTGGCCAATAAAGAGACGCTGGTGACTGCCGGGGCTCTGGTCATGGAAGCTGTGGCCCGCAAGGGGGTGCGTCTTTATCCGGTCGACAGTGAGCATTCTGCCCTCTTTCAATCCCTTGAGGGGCATCGCAGTCGGGATGTGCGGCGCTTGATCCTCACCGCTTCCGGTGGACCGTTCCGCACCTGGTCGTTAGCGCAGATGCAGAACGTTACCCCGGCGCATGCTTTGGCGCATCCGAACTGGAGTATGGGGCGTAAAATCTCTATCGACTCGGCGACGATGATGAACAAGGGGCTTGAGGTCATTGAGGCACATTGGCTCTTTGCTGTGCCAGTCGACCGCATCAATGTTCAGATTCATCCGCAGAGCATCGTCCATTCGATGGTGGAATACTGTGACGGGGCAGTCATTGCTCAACTCGGGGTCCCGGATATGAAGACACCGATCGCTTACGCCATTTCTTATCCGGAACGGATTCCGCTTAAACTGCCGCCCCTCGATCTCTGTTCCATCGGCTCTCTGACCTTCGAAGAGCCGGATCTGCAGCGTTTCCCCTGTTTGAAGCTCGCTTACGATGCGATCGCTGCCGGCGGCATCGCTCCAGCCGTTCTGAATGCGGCCAATGAAATTGCTGTCGAAGCTTTCCTTGCCGGCAAGATTCCCTTCCTGGCGATTCCACAGATTATTGAAGCGGTTCTGGATCGTCATCATCCGCAGATCCCCGTCCATCTTGACGACATATTACATGCAGACCGTTTTGCGCGCACTGAAGCGCGGCGCCTGATCGCTAGCGATTGGGCCGGAGGTAGTAAAGTATGCTGACCATTATCGGAGGGATTGCCATCCTCGGCATTCTCGTTTTTGTTCATGAGCTCGGTCATTTTACCGTCGCCAAACTAGCCGGCGTTAAAGTTTTGAAATTCTCCCTCGGCTTCGGTCCGCGCCTCGTTTCGCGGCAGTGGGGGGAGACCGAGTATATGATCTGTGCCATCCCTCTCGGCGGTTATGTCCTCATGCTCGGCGAAGGCGGAACGATCGAAGGGGAAGGGGAGGAGCCGGCTCCGGCAGATCTCGCCCGCTCCTTTGCTTCCAAGTCAGTCGGCATCCGTTCGCTGATTATCGCCGCCGGACCGTTGACCAATCTCGTCCTCCCCTTTCTCGTCCTCCCGCTGGCTTATATGCTCGGGGTCAGTGTCCCTGCTTATGTTGAACAGCCGGCAACAAGTGGTTATGTTGTCGACGGATCTCCGGCCGCGGTCGCCGGATTTCAGTCGAATGACCGGATTGTTGCGATTAACAGTTCACCGGTCATGACCTGGGAGAGTGCCAATAATATCCTCCTTTCCCAGGCCGGGAGTCCCCTCACGATCGAGGTGCTCCGTGCGCAGGACGAGGTGTCTCTCTCCCTGGCCGACGGTGGAATCGATGGTTTGATGGCCCTCGGCCTCCTTCCGCCACAGGAAGCAGTGGTTGGAAAACTGGCGCCGGGGATGCCGGCCGAGAAGGCCGGACTCAAAGCCGGTGACCGGATTGTTGCCATCGACAGTCAGCCCGTGACTTCATGGTACGACCTTAAAGAGCTGATCCGGGTTGGAGCGGGGGGCGCGCAGAGTTTTGCCGTGAAGCGTACCGACGGCACCCTGACAACGCTGTCGATGACAGCACAGGAAAAAAATGGCGAATATATCATCGGTATTTCGCCGCAAATGCAAACGATTGAAAAGCGTTACACTCCGCTTGCGGCGATGCGTGCCGGTTGGAGCCGGGCGCAAGAACTCATCGAACTGACCTATCTCTTTATCGGCAAGCTCTTTACCGGTCATGTCTCCAGTGACAATATCGGCGGTCCGATCTCGGTGGTGCAAATTGCCGGTCAGGCCGCTCAGACCGATGTCGCTAGTATCTTTCTCATTCTTGCCTTTCTTAGTATTCAACTGGGGATACTTAACCTGCTGCCGATTCCGATCCTTGACGGCGGTCATCTCTTTTTCAATCTCATCGAAGTGATCATCCGCCGCCCCCTATCGCTGCGGCTTCGTGAGATTGCGCAACAGGTCGGCCTGGCTCTGCTGCTGTTGTTGATGTTGTTGGCTTTTTACAACGACATCACCCGATTGGTTATGGGAGGGTAGGGTGGCGGGAGAACTGATCCTGATCCTTGACACTGCGACGACCGCCGGCAGTGTGGCCCTGTGTCGTGGGGAGCGTTTGCTGGCCGAGATCGTCGTCGATTCTTCTTTGAATCACAGTGATAAACTGCTGCAGCAGGTTGAGATGATCCTGACAGAACAGCGGTGTTCTCTTGCTGAGATCAGCGCTTTTGCCGTCATCGATGGGCCTGGCTCCTTTACCGGTCTGCGTGTCGGCGTTGCCGCGGCCAAGGGGTTGGCACGGGCTTGTCAGCGGCCGCTCTTCAGCCTTTCTTCGCTGCAACTTTTGGCCGCTGCTCTCCCTTACGCGACGTTGCCGGTCTGTGCTTTGATCGATGCCCGAAAAAAAGAGGTCTACGCCGCCACCTTCTCGACCGCCACAGGTTCACCCGCTCCCCTTGATCAACCTTGCGTCCTTCCGCCGCAGCGTTTTCTGGCTGAGATGAAAGCTCCTGCTCTCTTTGTCGGCAGCGGCGCCGTCCTTTATCGGGACCTGATCGTTGAGCGCTTCGGTCCCCTTGCGATTTTTGCTCCCTGGTCGCTCCATACTCCCCGGGCCTCTTCTGTCGCGCCGCATATTCTGCAGAAATTGCAGGCCGGGGAGAGCGGGGATCCGGAGCTTTTGCTCCCCCGCTATATCCGGCCCTCCGATGCGGAAATTGCTCAACAAAAAGTGTGAATGGTAAAGCCCTGATTGGCTGTTGACAGGATGAAATCCTTTCGATATTGTAAAAACCCGTTGCATTTTTTTCTTTCCCCCTTTTGAGCCAGGAGGCGTCCGATGCAGCAGTACGACGAGTCGTTGGTACAACAGTTATTTGAAGATAATCCCCGGTTCCGCAGGCTTTACGAAGAGCATCAAATCCTTGAAAGAGATCTTGAGCGGTTGACGGCAAAAGATTATCTTAGTTCTGAGGATGAGCTGGAAAAGAAACGTGTGCAAAAATTGAAGCTTGCAGGAAAAGACGAGATGGAATTGATCTATAGACAAATGACTCAATAGATAAAATGGACATCGGGAATCCGGGAAAAAGGGTTCGGTCGACATCGACTTGAACCCTTTTCCCATATTTAATCCGGAATAATTTTAATATGATTAAATAAACCGGGTCAGAATCTGAGAAATCCCTATTTATTAAAGGAAGATGTGCATGCCGAACAAGCGCAGTTCTACTATTACCGAAGGTCTCGAACGCACCCCCCATCGTGCCCTGTTGATGGGCACCGGTCTGCCGCGTAACGCTATGGGGCGCTCCTTTATCGGTATCGCCACCTCTTTCACCGATCTGATTCCCGGTCATGTCGGTATGCGTGACCTGGAACGCTCTATTGAAAAGGGCGTGCACAGTGGCGGCGGGCATGCGTTCTTCTTCGGTATTCCCGGTGTCTGCGATGGCATTGCCATGGGGCACCGTGGCATGCATTACAGTCTGCCGACCCGGGAGCTTATTGCTGATATGGTCGAGTCTGTTGCTGAGGCGCACCGTCTGGACGGCCTGGTTTTGCTGACCAATTGCGATAAAATTACGCCGGGCATGCTGATGGCAGCTGCACGTCTCGATATCCCTTGTATCGTCGTCACTGCTGGACCGATGCTGGCCGGGCGCGGCCGTGAAGGCCGGCAGTATTCTTTTGTCACCGACACCTTCGAAGCGATGGCCCGCTTCAACGCCGGCACCATCAGTGCCGAAGAGTTACTGGTCTGCGAAGAGAAGGCCTGCCCGACCGCCGGTTCCTGTCAAGGACTCTTTACCGCCAATACCATGGCGATCCTCACTGAGACGATGGGGATGAGTCTGGTCGGTTGCGGTACAGCGCCAGCGGTCTCCTCGCTGAAGCGGCGCATTGCCTTTGCTTCCGGAGAGAAGATCGTCCAGTTGGTACGCGACGGGGTGACGCCCCGGCAGATCCTCACCGCTGAGGCTTTCAGCAACGCGATTCGCGTTGACCTTGCCCTCGGTGGTTCGAGCAATACTGTTCTTCATCTCCTCTCCATCGCCAGCGAGGCCGGGGTCAACCTGCCTCTGGACGCTTTTGACAAGTTGAGCCGGACTACGCCGCAACTGTCATCGATGAATCCTGGCGGGAAGTATTTCATGGAGGATCTGGATGCCGCCGGCGGTGTGCCTGCGGTTCTCAAGCAACTTGGTACGCTGATTCAGGATAATCCGACGGTCAGTGGCCTTTCGGTGGCGGAGATCGTCGACTGTGTGAAAGAGATCGACGACGAAGTTATTCACCCGATGACTTCGCCAATTCGTGCCGAGGGGGGGATCGCCATCTTGACCGGTAATCTTGCTCCGGATGGTGCGGTCGTCAAGCAGTCCGGTGTTTCAGATAAGATGATGGTCTTTGAAGGGACGGCAGTCTGTTTCGATTCGGAAGAAGGCGCCATGGCGGCGCTGATGGGCGGAGAGATCAAGGGGGGCGAAGTTGTCGTCATCCGCTATGAAGGGCCGAAAGGCGGGCCGGGGATGCGCGAGATGCTTGCGCCGACGGCAGCGTTGATGGGGATGGGGTTGGGGGACAGTGTCGCCCTGATCACCGATGGCCGCTTTTCCGGCGGTACCCGTGGCCCCTGTATCGGTCACATCTCTCCGGAAGCAGCGGTCGGCGGGACGATTGCCTTGGTGGAAAACGGTGATCGAATCCGTCTCGATATCCCGCAGCGTCGTCTCGAACTGTTGGTCGATGCCGAAATTCTTGCCGAACGGAAATCCCGTTGGCAGCGCCCGGAAGCCAAGATCAAGACCGGCTGGCTCGCCCGCTATGCTGCGGTCGTAACCTCCGCCAATACCGGCGCGATCTGTAAAGCGCCATAAATATTTAGCGTTAAGACGAGAAAGATAAAGGGAGATTTAGCTATGAAGAAGACAGGATCACAAATCCTTCTTGAATGTTTGGTGCAGGAAGGGGTGGAGACGCTCTTTGGCTACCCCGGCGGCACGGTGATCAATATCTATAACGATCTGATCGACTACCCGATTCATCATATCCTCACTCGCCACGAGCAGGCGGCCGTACATGCTGCCGACGGTTATGCCCGGGCTACCGGTCGGGTCGGGGTGGCACTGGCCACCAGCGGCCCCGGTGCGACCAATACCATCACCGGCATTGCCAATGCCTACATGGATTCGATTCCGATGGTGATCATTACAGGCCAGGTGCCGACGGCTCTGATTGGTAATGATGCCTTTCAGGAGGTCGATATCATCGGCATTACCCGCCCGGTGACCAAGCACAGCTATCTGGTTCGGGATATTCATGATCTGCCGCGCATTATCAAGCAGGCCTTTCATATCGCCCGCACCGGCCGTCCGGGACCGGTCCTTGTTGACCTCCCCAAAGATGTACAGATGGCGATGGCCAAGTTCGAATATCCTGATAAAGTCGAGATTCGCGGCTACAAGCCGAACAGTCAGGGGAATCCCCGTCAGATCGAGAAGGCGGTCAAGATGATCCTCGCGGCGAAGCGGCCGGTCATCTACGTCGGTGGCGGCGTCACCCTCTCCGATACCTCGCAGGAGCTCCTCGCCTTTGCCGAACTGATCAAGGTGCCGGTGACGACGACCTTGATGGCGATGGCCTCTTTCCCGAAAAAACACCCCCTCTCTTTGGGGATGCTCGGCATGCACGGCACCTATTACGCCAATATGGCGGTGATGGAATCGGATCTGCTGATTGCCATCGGTGCCCGTTTTGACGATCGCGTCACCGGCAAACTCTCGACCTTTGCCCCGCATGCTAAAATTATTCATGTCGACATCGATCCGACTTCGATCAAGAAGAATGTCCGGGTCGATCTGCCGATCGTCGGCGACCTCCGTGATGTCCTGCAAAAATTGATCGCGGAATTAAATCTGTCACCCCATGAAGTGAAGGTCCTCGCTTCTGATCTTGCCCCTTGGCGGGAGCAGATCGCTACCTGGCGTCAGACCCATCCCATGTCTTATGTGGCATCGACGACTGAGATCAAGCCACAGTTTGTGATTGAGACTCTGCGCAAGGTGACCAATGACGATGCCATCATTACCACCGAGGTCGGGCAGCATCAGATGTGGACGGCGCAGTTTTTTGACTTCAGTCAGCCGCGCACTTTTCTGACCTCCGGTGGCCTCGGAACGATGGGTTTTGGTCTCCCTTCCGCCTTGGGCGCGCAAGCTGCCTGGCCGCAGCGCCAGGTCATCGATGTCTCGGGGGATGGCTCATTCCAGATGAATTCACAGGAATTGGCGACCCTCGTGCAGTATCGATTGCCGGTCAAGATTGTTATTCTCAATAACAATTTTCTCGGTATGGTGCGGCAGTGGCAGCAACTCTTTTTTGATCAACGCTACAGTCAGACCTGCATGGAATTGCCGATCGATTTTGTCAAACTCGCCGAAGCTTACGGCGCTACCGGTCTGAGCACGTCCGATCCTGCCGAGGTCGAAGCGGTGTTGCGGAAAGGGTTGGAGACACCCGGTCCGGTGATTATGGAGTTCAAGGTGAGCCGCGAAGAGAACGTCATGCCGATGGTCCCTGCCGGCAAAGGACTCAATGAAATGGTCTTAGCCAGCTGATCTTGCGCTGTCACCATCGTCTTAGGAGAAAATTCATAATGAAACACACAATATCGGTTCTGGTGGAGAATGAGTTCGGGGTCTTGAGCCGGATTTCCGGGCTTTTTTCCGGCCGTGGCTTTAATATCGAGTGCCTTTCGGTGGCACCGACCCTCGATCCGACGACGTCACGGATGACGATTGTCACCAGTGGTGATGATCAGGTGATCGAACAGATTACCAAGCAGTTGCATAAACTGATCGATACCATCAAAGTCATCGATTTTACCGGGGAAGATTATGTCGAACGGGAGATGGCTTTGATCAAGGTGGCGGCAGAGGATTCCTCCCGTGCCGAAACCCTGCGCATTGCTGATATCTTTCGCGGGAAAGTGGTCGATGTCACCCCGCGTTCCTATACGATCGAGGCGACCGGTTCGCCGCAGAAGATCGATGCGCTGATTGAAATTCTCCGGCCGATCGGCATCAAGGAGTTAGTGCGCTCCGGTCCGGTTGTGATCGGTCGTGGCCCTAAAGGGTGGCGCAGCGCCGACTAATTCTCTTTAATGTGGCTAAATTCGTTTGTCAGCAAGCCGCAGGGCATGCTATAACTCGCCGACCAAAACACGCTCAGGCTTGAGCGAAACTAAAACGAGTTTTAAATTCACTTTCAAAAAGTACTTCAAAATTTAAGGAGATATTGAGAAATGAAGCTGTATTACGATAAAGATGCGGATCTCTCTTTGATTCAAGGGATGAAAGTTACCATTGTCGGTTATGGTTCCCAGGGACATGCCCACGCCAATAACCTGAAAGACTCAGGCGTTGATGTTACCGTTGCCCTGCGGGCAGGTTCAGCTTCGGCGATCAAGGCGGAGAATTCCGGATTAAAAGTCAAGAGTGTTGCTGCTGCTGTTGCAGAAGCCGATCTGGTCATGGTTCTGACTCCGGATGAGTTCCAGTTCCAGCTTTATCGTGATGAACTCGCCCCCAATCTGAAGCAGGGTGCGACCCTGGCCTTTGCCCACGGTTTCAGCATCCATTACAATCAGATTGTTCCCCGTCCGGATCTTGATGTCATCATGATCGCTCCGAAAGCCCCCGGCCACACGGTTCGCTCCGAGTTTGTCCGTGGCGGCGGTATCCCGGATCTTATTGCGATTTATCAGGATGCCTCGGGAAATGCCAAGAATGTCGCCCTTTCTTATGCCAGCGCCATCGGCGGCGGCCGGACCGGCATCATTGAAACCTCCTTCAAAGATGAAACCGAGACTGACCTCTTTGGTGAGCAGGCTGTTCTTTGCGGTGGTGCCGTTGAACTCGTCAAGGCCGGTTTTGAGACTCTGGTTGAAGCCGGCTACGAGCCGGAAATGGCTTATTTTGAATGCCTGCATGAGTTGAAGCTGATCGTTGACCTCATGTTCGAAGGCGGCATTGCCAACATGAACTATTCAATCTCCAACAACGCCGAATATGGTGAATACGTCACCGGTCCGAAAGTTATCAACGCCGAAAGCCGGCAGGCGATGCGCGAGTGTCTGACCAATATCCAGAATGGCGAGTATGCCAAACGCTTCATCCTTGAAGGACAGACCAACTATCCGGAAATGACCGCCCGTCGCCGTCTCAATGCCGCTCATCCCATTGAAGTCGTCGGTGGCCAGTTGCGCAGCATGATGCCGTGGATCGGCCGCAACAAGATTGTCGACAAGGCAAAAAACTAAGACATTACGCGTACCGGGGACGAATCTTCGTCCCCGGTGGTTTCGTGTCAAGGATAATTAAGAATTATGGCCAATCAGCGTTCACCGATAGCGGTCGAAGGCTATCCCTTCATCGCCCTCTTTGCTTTTGTCACCTTGATCTTCGCTTTGCTCAAATGGGGAATCTTTGCGCTCCCCTGCCTCCTTTTAACTCTCTTCACTGTCTACTTCTTTCGTGACCCCGAACGCTGCATTCCTGAGGATGAACTTGCTGTCGTTGCCCCTGCCGATGGACGGATTGTCTTTTGTGGCGAGGTCATCGACGAGCGTTATGGCCCTGAGCCGACCTACAAGGTCAGTATTTTTATGTCGGTCTTTAATGTCCACGTTAATCGCGCACCGTGCAGCGGGACCATCGTCAATAAATTTTACAATCCTGGTGATTTTTTAAATGCGGCACTTGACAAGGCCAGTCATACCAATGAGCAGAGCGGTCTGCTGATGCAGACGAGTACCGGCAGCAAGGTCCTCTTTATCCAAATTGCCGGTTTGATTGCCCGCCGGATTATTACCTACCCGAAAGTCGGGGATATTCTTGAGCGCGGCGAACGTTACGGTTTGATTCGTTTCGGCTCCCGGGTTGATATCTATCTGCCGCAAGATACGGATGTTCTTGTCCGTCTCGGCGATACGGTCACCTCTGGCGAAACAATTGTGGGTTACCTCAAATGAGCCAGGAAGTTCCGGGATACGATCCCCGAGAAAGCCTTCGCAAGGGTGTGTACATCCTTCCGAATCTCTTTACCACCGGTTGTCTCTTTGCCGGTTTTTACGGTATCGTTTCGACCATGGGCGGTCAATATTTGACCGCCGCCTGGTTTATTCTGGTTGCTGCGATCTTTGATGGTCTTGACGGCAAGGTCGCTCGGCTCACCGGCACCACCAGCAAATTTGGCGTCGAGTATGATTCTCTTGCCGATCTGGTTGCCTTCGGGGTCTCCCCCGGTCTTCTCATGTTTGCCTGGGCGCTGAAACCCTTTGGCAAGTTTGGCTGGTTGGCGGCCTTCCTGTATGTGGTCTGTTGCGCTCTGCGCCTGGCCCGTTTCAATGTTCAGGTTGCAACGGTTGAGTCCAAGCGTTTTGTCGGGTTGCCGACACCGGCGGCGGCTGGCATGGTAGCGTCCTGCGTCCTGATTTTTTATGAACTTGGAGGCTCCGGGACGATCAAAAAGATTTCGGTCCTGATTCTGATTTATGCTCTGGCGATGTTGATGGTCAGTAATTTTCGCTATTATTCCTTTAAGGATCCGGAGATTTTCAAGCGGCAGCCTTTTTGGATTCTGGTAATATTGATTTTTTTAATCATCGTCATCGTTGCTAAACCGGAAATCAGTCTTTTCACCCTGGCGTTTGTTTATATGCTCTCCGGCCCGATCGGTTATCTTTATTCATTATCACGCCGACCGCGTCGTTCTTCCTGATATTAAAGGGGCGGTGATTCGTTTAGTTGCGATATTTGTTGAAAATGACTTGACAGCAACAGCTAAATATCGTTTAAATTTCACTTTAAAAAGCATTGAAGAGGAGTAGTAAGTCTCTCTTTCTGTCCTCAGAGAGCCGGCGGTCGCTGCAAGCCGGTACAGAAAAAGACTGAACTCGCCTTGGAGCTGCGGATGCGAATCTTTTCCGCAAGGAAAGTGTAGTCTCCGCCGGTCGCCCCGTTAACGGCATCAAGAGGGCTCCTGTTTGGGAGCTGAATCAGGGTGGTACCGCGAAGCACAAGCTCTCGCCCCTGTAGTCAAGGGCGGGAGTTTTTTATTTTTCAGGAGTTAGCGACGTTTTCATTGGCGATTCCAACCAAAAAGGAGCACACCATGAGTCAGAGCAAAATGATCAAGATTTTTGATACAACCTTGCGCGATGGCGAGCAGGCCCCGGGTTGCAGTATGAATATCGATGAAAAGCTGCGGATTGCCACGCAACTTGAAAAGCTCAATGTCGATGTCATTGAGGCCGGCTTTCCTATCGCATCCGAAGGGGATTTCGAAGCGGTCAAGAAGATTGCGCAGATGATCAAGGGGCCGCAGATTGCCGGACTGTGTCGTTCCAGCTTTATGGATATCGATCGTGCCTGGGAAGCGCTGAAATATGCCGGTGAGCGCGGACGTATCCATACCTTTATCGCCACCAGCGATATCCATATGAAGTACAAGCTCAAGATGACTGAAGAGCAGGTCATTGAAAACGCCATCAAAGCGGTGCAGCGCGCGGCCGGTTATACCCCGAATGTCGAATTCTCGGCCGAAGATGCGGTTCGCACGCGTTTACCCTTTTTGGCCAAGGTTGTCGAGGCGGTCATTAACGCCGGCGCCACCACCGTCAATATTCCCGATACGGTCGGCTACACCATCCCCAACGAGTATTTCAACATCATCCGTTACCTCAAAGAGAATGTGCCGAATATCGACCGGGCGGTCATCTCCGTCCATTGCCATAACGATCTCGGGCTCTCGGTCGCCAACTCCATCGCCGCAGTCCAGGCGGGAGCAGGGCAGGTGGAGTGCACGATTAACGGCATCGGCGAGCGGGCCGGTAATTGTTCCCTCGAAGAAGTGGTTATGACCCTGCGGACCCGTCAGGATATCCTCCCCTTCACCACGGCGATTGCCACGGAACACCTTTATCCGACCAGCCGTCTCCTCTCGACAATCACCGGCATTGCCGTTCAGCCGAATAAAGCGATTGTCGGCGCTAACGCCTTTGCTCATGAAGCCGGTATCCATCAACACGGGGTGATGATGGAGAAATCGACTTATGAGATCATGACTCCGGAATCGATCGGGCTGAATACCAATAAGCTGGTTCTTGGCAAACATTCCGGCCGCCATGCCTTTATTCAGCGATTGAAAGATCTTGGCTATGAACTCGGCAAAGAAGATATCGAAAAGGCTTTTGTCCGCTTTAAAGCTCTCGCCGACAAAAAGAAAGATATCTTTGATGAGGATCTGGACGCCATTGTCGCAGATGAGATTGTCCGCACTCAGGAGCGGTTCAAGCTTGTCCAGATGAATGTGTCGAGTGGCTCGTTTGCGGTGCCGACCGCGACAGTACAGATGGAGATTGACGGCAAGAGCAAAAAGATTGCTGTCATGGGCGACGGTCCGGTCGATGCCACTTTCAAAGCGATCAAAAGCTTGACCAAGAGCAAGGCGACTCTGGTCAGTTTCACGGTTGGAGCGATTACCGGCGGTACCGATGCGCAAGGGGAATGTACTGTGCGCCTGGAAGAAGGCGGCCGAGAGGTCCTTGGTCAGGGCTCCCATTCCGACATCATCGTCGCCAGCGCACGAGCTTTCATCAACGCCCTCAATCGCCTTGAGCAGAAGCCGATCCGGAAGCTGGAGAATCTTTAACTCGCCGATAAATTTAACTTTATTCTTTTGGCCGCCTCCTTCGTTGGAGGCGGCTTTTTTTACAGAAAATTAAGGTTGATCCGTGTAATATGTCGCTTTATGTAATGCTTGAAATGTGAAGGCTATATTGTTGAAAAATGACTGGAGGATGGGCATGGGGAAATGGCTCTGTATCATTGCTGCACTTTTATTGGCATTCACTGGTTGCGGTTCGGATGACACGCCGACGCGGATCAACACTTTCACTCCGCTGACGTCGATTGTTATTACCTCCGCAGTGGTCAGTTTGCC
>JACUTW010000049.1 GCA_014859605.1 Desulfuromonadales bacterium | reverse complement strand
ACATAACAAAACCGCCCGGACAGCTCTTGCCGTCGGGCGGTTTATGAATTGATCGCTGATTTCGTCCGGTTGCTGCTCATGTCCCACGCTCCCAAAATCATCAATGATGGGCGGAGACTAACACGACCTCATAACGGCAACAAGAAGATTATCCTGCCTTCATCCCCCCTCAGGAAAGGCGTTTCACACGGATCTAACGGATAAAAGATGGATTAATCGAGGATAAGCGGATGAATATTGATAACCCTGGCCGGTAACTTTTAACAGTGTTTAATCCGTCAAAATCAGATTTTATCCGTGTGCGAAATGGCTTTTCTGGCTGGCCAGCCTGTTCGATTACAAACCTTCATACCCCATCCAGATCAACTATTTAAATGCAGCATCCAGGCTTTTATCCCCTGCATGATCATTTCAACGGAGATGGTCCCGATCACCAGCGCCGTCACCCGTCCCATAATCTCAATATAACGCTCGATCAGTTTGGCGTTGTTCGGCCGGACCACATCGTGAAGCCGCTTCAACAGCAGCAAAGTCGTTACCGTGATCAGCATGGCAACAATAATGGCGATGACCGCCCAGAGGGTCGGCAAACGGCTGCCGGCGAGGATACTGGCGCTGACCGTACTCGGGCCGATCATCACCGGCATGGCGATCGCGCCGGCAATATGTTCCGGCTTGCCGCGCATCTTGCGAATCGCTTCAGGACCGGTGAACATGAACTGGATACCGATGAGGAGAAAAATAATGCCGCCGAAGATCTGAAAAGATGCAAAGCGGACCTGAAGGACATGGGTAAAGAGGGCGTCGCCGACCAAGGCGACGCCGATGAAGACAGCGGTACTGATCAATCCGGCCCGAATCATCACCTGCGAAAAAGCCCGATCATCAAGTTCCTGAATTAGATCGATCAGATAGATAATCAGCAGAAACGGGTTGAGCAGCATCAAAAGGAGCAACACCGAGCTCATGAAGTTATGAAAGACCACGGCAGTCATGGGAGGAGGCTCTTATGCCACACATTCATGCTCTCCAAAGTGCCGGAGATCTGGGTGTTGTGGGTGAGGGTGCCGCTGTAGGTATAGCCGTTGCGGGCGAAGGTAATATTCATGCCGGGAGAATAAGAACGGGCGATGGTGTAGGCGGTCTTGATGCCGCACTGCGCCGCCGCCGCTTCCGCCTGCGCCAACAGATAGTTGGCGAGTCCGCGCCCTTGACAGTCCGGCCGGGTGGCAAAATCGGTCATCTCGGCATTCTCTCCCTTGCGGTCCATCTCCGCCGAAGTCAGGGCAATCAGTTCATCGCCTTCCCAGATACCGAAGTAGATGACATCCTCCGCCATGGTCTGGCGCAGATAAGCTTCTTCATGGATGGGAAAAGGGTAAGTGGCAAAGACCTGGCGGTAAAGCGCCGCCATCGGCGCCGTCTCGCTTGGCAGCATCTGCCGGCAGCGCAGAGCGGCGTCAAGGGTATGCTGGCCGCCGCCGGGAGTCGCCTTTTGGCGGGCGAGTTCCAAAGCCTCGGCAACGCTCGCGGGGTGCTTCTCCTCCTGCCGCTTTGGAGAAAAATATTTTCCGAGGAAGAGGGCGGACTCCTGACCCCGGTAAAAGTTCGGAATCGACGCTTCGACAGCGTAGCCATCGGCAAGGAATGCGTCTTCGGCGGCCGCCGGAATCTTGGCAAAGATCTTTGAATAACCCCGGTCGCCGGCGAGCGCGCCAAGATGCGGGATGATCCCCGGCAGATCCGCCGTTGCCAGATGCATGAGATAGACCCGGTCACTATGTTTGCCGTGCTGGATCTTCGACTGGCCAAAAGTTGTCAAGGTATCAATCATCACTATTACGGCGCTCCATGCGAGAATTGTTCTCCGGCGTCAGAGAGATCGTTTCGTCATAATCGGACAGGAGTTTAACGATGCCGGTGGCCTCGCACTCTTCGGCCCCCTCAAGCTTGAGGTCGAGTTTGCAGTCATCGCAGTTGCGATCGCAGAAGATCGCTTTATAGCTCTCCGGCTCGTGATAGGTGGTGATGACCCCTTCGTAGTTGCGCAGCACCACCTTGTTGGTCGAAAGGGAGAGGAGATAGTTGGGGGTCAGCGGGATCTTGCCGCCACCGCCGGGGGCATCGACGACATAAGTCGGGACCGCAAAACCGCTGGTGTGGCCGATGAGGTTCTCCATGATCTCGATCCCCTTGCCGACCGGGGTACGAAAATGCGCCAATCCTTCGGCCATATCGCATTGATACAGGTAATAAGGACGAACCCGGTTGGCGACGAGTTCCTGGACCAGCGACTTGATAATCCGCGGACAGTCATTGATCCCGGCCAAAAGGACGGTCTGGTTGCCGAGGGGGATGCCGGCATCAGCGAGCATGCGCAGCGCCGCCCGGGACGAAGTGGTTATTTCACGGGGATGATTAAAGTGCGTATTCACCCAAAGGGGATGGTGCTTTTTGAGCATGGTGATCAGCTCAGGGGTGATGCGATACGGGAGGACGACCGGCATGCGCGTCCCGATACGGATGACCTGGACGTGGGGAATCTTTCCCAGTTCGGTGAGAATCCAGTCAAGATAATCATCGGAGAGCATCAGCGGATCCCCGCCGGAAAGGAGGACATCGCGGATCACCGGGGTCTGACGGATATAATCGAGCCCCTGCATGATACTGTCGCGATCGGGGATGGAGTCGACGTCGCCGACCTTGCGTTTGCGCGTACAGTGCCGACAGTACATCGAGCAGATATTACTGATATGGAAAAGGACCCGATCGGGGTAGCGGTGCGTAATCCCCGGCGCCGGGCTGTCCTTATCCTCATGCAGGGGATCGGCCATATCGTTGCGCTCGATCTCGAGTTCGCGCGGCGAAGGAAACGCCTGCATAAAGATCGGGTCGTTGCGATAATCGGCGGCGTTGATCAGGGAGAGATAGTATGGGGTCACCGACAGGGGGAAGCGGTCGAGGGTCTTCTCCAGTTCGACCTTCTCCTCGTCATTGAAGCGGATATTCAGGAGTCTTTCCACTGCGGCCGGGGATTGAATGGAGTGTTTGAGCTGCCAGCGCCAATCTTTCCAGTCGGCACGGGAGACCCCTTTGGCTGAGAGTTTTTCGGCGATTTCCTGTTGGTTTGGTGTGTAAATAGACAATGTTGGCTCCTTTTGTGGGCGCAGGTAAAAAAGTGGTCATCCCGCCGCAGCCCGCTAATCGGGTCTGCGCTGCGCGTTTGTGTCCTCCTGAATAGGATGATGGTTAAGATCGACAGGGCAAGAGCTGGCCGAGCGCACAAGAATGCTCGGAAATCGTAACTATTCAGCGTTTTCAAAACAACCAAAACCAAATGCTATTTAACAGGGATACAAGGGATAAAGGGGATAAAACATAAAACCATAAAGGCACTTTGGGTTTAAAACCAAGAAATAGTCGCTTTGATTTTTGCCGTTATCCCTTTCATCCTATTCATCCCTGTTAATAGGAGTTTTTTTCTTGGTATTATGAATAGTTACGAAAAATTTTCTATTCACTCGACGGCAGAAGCGGGCCGGTCTCGAGGATCGGTGCGGCCGAGATCTCACCGGCCTCCATCAGGTTGACCAGCTTGTCCAGAGCCAAAGTAATCGACAGCTGCTCCAGAGTCGGTAAATTTTTCAGGCTGCCGGAAAGAGTCTCCTGCAACGGCGAGGGGGCGCGCGCGGCCAGAAGATCACCAGCTTCAGTCAGACAGATCTGCACCTGACGCCGGTCCTCGGTACTGCGGATACGGGCAAGAAGCCCCTTCTCCTCAAGACGATCGACGATGCCGACCACGGTGCTGGCACTGAGAAAGAGGGAGCGGGCAAGACGCGTCGGCGTCATCGCTCCATTCTGCTTGATCGCCAGCAGGCAACCGAGTTGCGGACCGGTAATCTGATAATCATGATTCAGGTGCTGCGAATGGATTTCGATGGCACGAATGATCCGGCGCAGCGACTGCAGGATACGCAGCTCATAGTTTCCCTCGGGGATGGGCGGCACATCGTATATGGCAACAATGTCTTTCAAGGTCGGACCACGATAACTGCCAGTCGCTCTGTTGCGTGCTTTCTTTTCGTCGAGTACTGCCGCCATAACGACATCATCCTTCCACGGTGGAAAATGAGCTGGCCTACTATTTCGCACAGGAATGTTTCGCGTAAATATAGTTAGCATACGAACAAATATTAGTCAAGGCAGATGGTGGCAGCAAAAAGCTCTGCGGCAGTATCCGCCTTGCCAACGGCAGGAATCGGTTGTGATAATAAAATTTACCATCGACGGTTGACAACTCATTTGACGCCAGTAAACTTTAGCCATCACTAACATATCGATTTAGCGATGCTAGTGATGCAGGCAATGTAAATTTACCCGCCCATCCCGTCCTTGCCCTCTTTAATTACATCACCGCCAGGGAGCACGGGATGATTTATCGCTAGTTCAAACAAGGCACACTTTTCGTAAGGAGGCTCATTATGTGGCGCAAAATTTTTGTGGTAGCACTTCTCGGTTTTCTTCTTGCCCCCTGCGCGGCTATGGCGCAATTTCAAACGGGTGACATGGAACTAACTCTCAACGGCAATGGCTCAAGTGACAATGATTTTGACACGACCGTTGCGGGCGTCGAGGCGAGCTTAGGTTATTTTGTCAGTGATAATCTCGAAGCACTGGTTCGCCAGGGGGTCTCGGTTATCGATGTCCCGGGTGAGAACGTCTGGAACGGGTCGACACGTCTCGGTCTGGATTACCACTTCGACCTGGAAATGTGGCAACCGTTTGTCGGCGCCAGCATCGGTTACATTTACGGCGACAGTGTCAAAGATCAATTTATCGCCGGACCGGAAGTCGGCATAAAAGCCTTTGTCAACACCACCACCTTTATCCTGGCCTCGGTCGAATACGATTTCCTTTTCGAGAACGCCGATGAAATCGATGACCAGTTCGATGACGGCCGCTTCGTTTACAACCTCGGTGTCGGGTTTAAATGGTAAACCCTGCATACATTTAATGACTGACAAAGAAGGGTCGGCAAAGCGTGCCGACCCTTCTTTGTTTTCGGCAGAAAAAAAGATCGCTCATCGCCAGCCCGGCACGCAACGGCTCGATCTTCTTTTCCTCCACTTCCCCAAGAAAAGCCAGCGTCAGATGGATCTGCGCCGCCGGCACCCAGCGGGCACCGGGAAGATCACGCCGCAGCTTGACGAGGGCCGTTTTCAGCTCCACCGGAAGCTCAATGGCGATAAAGAGGCGCACAGTGCGTGCTCCTACGCCTCGACCTGCAGTCGGTTCGTCACTCCATCGACGCCGAAGAGGTACCAGGCATCGGCCTCCGCCATCCGCCGTTCACTCTCGTTCTTGACCAGCCCGTCGAGGGTCACCCAGTCATTGGCGCAACTGACCCTGATCTGGGACGCGTTGACAAAGGGATCCTTTTCGAGAACGAGCCGAAGCGCGTCGATGATTTCAGCGGCGGTATCCTCCTCGGTCGGCACCTCTTCGATGCCGTTGACGACGTCGCGACTCCCTGGCACCCACCAGGCGAGGACTCCGGCGAGACGTTTGGCGGTCAGGCTGGAGACGGCACCGTTGAGGATGACGACGCCGTCCTGCACCTCGACATCGATACTGCCGTCCACCCCCTGATCTGCTTCGCGCACCACCTCCGACTTCCCCTTGACAATCGCCCAGACCGCACAGGAACCGAGCATCTCCTCGGCGAGGAGGACCTTGCAGACCCGCTCGCGGATTTCGCCGTCCGCCATCCGTTCCGGCGGGGCGAGGTGGACGCGGTCAACGATGCTGGTCACGCTGGGGATCGCCGCCGCCACCTCCAGCGCCCGCTTTTTCGCCATGATATGCTCCACTTCCCCCTGCATGGTCAGCACCCCGTCATCGAACTCCAACTGCAAGGGGAAGTTATGGAGATTGACCTGCTTCTCCCGCTCCAGAGCCGCCGCTACCGCGTTGACAATCTGTTCTTCCTTGCGCATGTTTTCCTCCCTTTCAGGACGCATTTTTATCAGTATACCAACGGTCGGCGCGGATGCAGGGGGCAAGCTGATTTTTTCCGACCGTTCCCCGATTTGACCTGGCCCGATCCCCTGTTATGCTTTTAAAAACGCCCCGAGAGGAACGAACCATGCGCTACTCACCACTGCTCACCGACCTCTACGAACTGACCATGCTCGCCGGTTACCTGGAGGAGGGGATGGCGGATAAACCGGCGGTCTTCGACCTCTTCTTCCGCAAGAATCCCTTCGAGGGCGGTTACGCGGTCTTTGCCGGGCTGGATCCAGCCCTCGCTTATCTGGAGGATCTGCGCTTTCTGCCGGAAGAGCTGGAGTATCTGCGGAGCCTCGGGCTCTTCAAGCCAGCCTTTCTCGACTTTCTCCGCGACTTCCGCTTTCACGGCACCGTCACGGCGCCGCCGGAAGGGACAGTGGTCTTTGCCAATGAACCGCTGCTGACCGTGGAAGGGACGCTCGCCGAGGCGCAGTTCGTCGAGACCGCCCTCCTCAATATCATCAACTTCCAGACATTGATCGCCAGCAAGGCCGCCCGCATCGTCCATGCCGCCGCCGGGGCAACCGTCATCGAATTCGGCCTGCGCCGGGCGCACGGCCCGGACGGCGGCCTCTCCTGCGCCCGGGCCGCCTGCGTCGGCGGCGTGCGCAGCACCAGCAACGTCCTGGCGGGGATGGTCTACGACCTGCCGGTGCGCGGCACCCACGCCCACAGCTGGGTGCAGGCCTTTCCCGACGAACTCAGCGCCTTTCGCGCTTATGCCGACGCCTTCCCCGACAGCACCATCCTCCTCGTCGACACCTATGACACCTTGCAGAGCGGCATCCCCAACGCCATCACCGTGGCGCGTGAACTGCGGAAAAAAGGACATGAACTACGCGGCGTCCGTCTCGACTCCGGCGACCTCGCCTACCTTTCCCGCGAGAGCCGCATGATGTTCGACAGCGCCGGCTTTCCCGAAGTCAAGATCGTCGCCTCCAACGAACTCGATGAATTTGTCATCGATTCGATCCGCGACGAAGGGGGACAGGTCGATATTTACGGCGTCGGCACCATACTGGCGACCGGCGGCGGCAGCGGCGGCGGCGCCCTCGGCGGCGTCTATAAACTGGTGGCGATCGATGGCCTGCCGAAATTGAAGGTCACCAGCGATATCGCCAAGGCGACACTGCCGGGGAAAAAGAAGTTACTGCGGGCGCTGGGGCCGGAGGGGGATTTTATTCAAGATGTCATCTGCCTGGAGGGGAAGACGCCGGGGTCCGGCGCGGTTGTCTACGATCCCGCTCATCCCCTGCAGCAGACAACCCTGCCCGCCGACGGCAGCCTTCAGGATTTGCGGCGGGTGGTGATGGCGGATGGGCGGCGGACGCAAGCTCCCGAGTCGCTGGAAACGATGGCAGACCGCAGCGCCCGCGAGCTGGCGATGTTGCCGCAGGGCTGCCGGCGCTTGATCAACCCGCACCGCTACAAGGTCTCGATTTGCGGCGAACTGAATGAGCTGCGCAACACCTTGATTACGCAGCTACAAAGGAGCATGCGCCATGCCTGAAAAAGCCGCCCTGTTAATCGTCGATGTCCAGAATGATTTTTGCCCCGGCGGCGCCCTGCAGATCCGCGACGGCGACAAGGTGATTGCGCCGATTAATCGCGCCGCGCAACTCTTCAGGGCGGCGTCGCTGCCGGTCATCGCCAGCCGCGATTGGCATCCGCCGCAGACCCATCATTTTCGCGAGTTCGGCGGCGACTGGCCGGTGCATTGCGTAGCGGGGACGGCGGGGGCAGAGTTCCATGCCGATCTCCAATTGCCGGAAGGGACGGTGATCCTCTCGAAGGGCGTCGACCCGACGTTGGACGGTTACTCGGCCTTTGAAGCGGTCAGCACCGATGGCCGGCAGCTGTCGGAACTCCTGACCGAACTGGGAGTGCAAAGGCTCTATATCGGCGGACTGGCGACCGACTACTGCGTCCTGACCACCGCCCTCGATGCCCGGCAACGCGGCCTGGCCGTGACAGTGCTGACCGATGCCATCGCCGCCGTCGAACTCTTCCCCGGCGATACCACCGCCGCCCTGGCGAAGATGACCGGAGCCGGCGCCCAGTTCGCCGCGGTTGCCGAGCTGCCGGACAAACTGCAACCGCAACGACAGGATTAACGCCATGTCCCTGCCGCCGCAACTGCGCAAAGTCGCCGACACCATCTGGGAACTGCCGACCTCCTACAAAAGCGGCATGCGGGTGCCGGCGCGGATCATCGCCACCGAATCCCTCCTTGGCGGCATGGAGGCCAAGCGCCTCGGAGTATCGCGCCAGTCGATCATCAAAGTCTGGATCGCCGAGCGCCTCAAACAAGCTTCCTGAACGGAGACTTAAGGGCCAGCACCACACGGGATAATTGAAGAAGAATTTCAGAAAACACAAAACGCCGTGAAGCCTTAGGGTTTCATGGCGTTTTTTCGTGTGAAGATAGCGGATCGATTCAGCAGTGCGAGTCGGCGTGGGAGGGTTTTTGCCGGGCGAGAAGTTCTTCCAGAGAGTGGAGGGATTCGTCGAATTCCAGGCCGACGTAGACCAGTTCATCCTGACGGCGCACCTGACGGACCTTGGCGGAGAGGTGCAGATTTTGCGACCAATAGGGGCGGGTCAGTCGAACCGAGAGGGTCATCCCCTCGCAGAGCAGGCTTTCGCACCCCAGTCCCATGCCGTTTTCGCTGATATCCAGGGAGAGAGCCGGACGGTAGAGAGCGCCATCAAAGGAAGCGTATTCGACCAGGGACTTGACCGGCCGGCGGAATCTGCTGCGCCGGTCGGCATCGTTGGTGTAAATGGTGTTGCGCCGTTCTTTGGCCCGGTAAAGTTCTGCGTCCGCCGCATTGATGATCTCCTCAGCGGTTTCGCCTTCGCCGGGAAAGACCGCCAACCCGCCGCTTATGGTGAGATTGCCACTGTCGAGACGTTCCTGATGCGGAAAAGGAAAGTTCTCGACACTCTGACGAATCCGCTCGGCCACAGCAAAGGCGGTATGCCGGTCGATCTGGGGGAGAAGCAGAGAAAACTCCTCTCCCCCGTACCTGACGGCCATGTCGCCGTCGCGCAGCGATGCGGTGATCAGTTCGGCACAAAGACGCAGCGCTTCATCGCCGGCGAGATGACCACAGCGGTCGTTGTACTGCTTGAAATGGTCGAGATCAAGGAGGATCAGGGCGAAGTTCTGGTCGCCATTGCGGCGTTGGTTGACGATGGTATCGGCGAGAATATTTTTGAAGTAGGTCTGATTATAAAGGCCGGTGAGACCGTCGGTGACCGAAGAACGGGAGATATTTTGGAGATAGTCTGCCTCGATGATACGCGGATCGCTGAGCTCGCCGGCAACGTGCCGCAGGTAATCCATGAGCGCCGGCCGGAAACCCCGAACGGCAAATTCCGGCTTGTAGATCTCCTGACAATGGCGGATGGCCTGCAGCCAGTAACTCTCGGAAAGATCTGCGCCGAAATGCTTCCCCACCATGAGCTGAAGCATCTCTTTGTAGACGCAATTGCCATATTGCTCCGCCAAGCTCGCCACTGTGGCCAAAAGGTGATGATCCTCGACTTCGATTGCCAGCAACTGCTGCAGTTCAGCGGAAAATTTTTCTGTGGTTCGATAGGGAGAGAGCATAGTCACCAGCGCAGGGGATGAAAAGACGGGTAAGAATAATGGAGCCATGGATTAATTGCAACTTAATATTACCGCTACGACGCCTCCTCCTCCTTTAAAAAATTACACTGCCAGCAGAGTGTCGCCCAGTCAGATCAGCGCCGTCTATAACGCCATTCTCCTTGCATTCATCCCCCGAATAAGCTAATTTTCCTTCTCCGTTACCGGCTCTGCCGCGACAATTTCCCCCTTTTGAGGTCTCCCCATGCGCTATTCCCAATATTTCATCCCGACTCTCAAAGAGACGCCGGCCGATGCCGAAATTATCAGCCATCAACTCATGCTCCGGGCCGGACTGATCCGCAAAGTCGCCTCGGGAATCTACAACTATCTCCCCCTTGGTCTGCGGACGATCCGCAAGGTGGAAGCGATTGTGCGGGCAGAGATGGACCGCGCCGGGGCACTGGAGATCCTCATGCCGATGGCGAATCCGGCGGAGCTGTGGCAGGAGTCGGGACGCTGGGAGAAGTACGGCAAGGAACTGCTGCGCTTCAAGGACCGCAAGGAGGCCGAATTCTGCATGGGGCCGACCCATGAAGAGGTGGTGACTGATATTGTCCGCCGCGAAGTGCGCTCTTACCGGCAGATGCCTTTGAACCTGTATCAGATCCAGACCAAGTTTCGCGACGAGATCCGCCCCCGCTTCGGGTTGATGCGCGGCCGCGAATTCATCATGAAGGATGCTTACTCCTTCGATGTCAACGAAGCCGGCGCCATCGCTGCCTACGACAAGATGTACCAGGCCTACCGCCGCATCTTCGAGCGCTGCGGCCTCAACTTCCGTGCCGTCGAAGCCGATTCCGGCGCTATCGGCGGCAACTACTCCCACGAATTCATGGTCCTCGCCGACTCCGGCGAAGACGCCATCGTTTCCTGTAACAGCTGCCAGTATGCCGCCAATATCGAGAAAGCGGAAGCACGTCCCCCCGGCGCTCCCGAGCACTGCGATCCCCGTCCTCTGGAGAAGGTTGTTACCCCCGGCCAGCGCTCGATCGAGGAGGTCTCGACCTTCCTGGGGATCGCTGCCAGCGAGACGGTGAAGTGCCTGATCTTTGTCGCTGATGGTGAGCCGGTGGCGGTGCTGCTGCGCGGCGACCACGAACTCAACGAAATCAAGCTGAGCAAGGTCCTCGGCGCCAGTGAACTGGCGTTAGCGGACGAAGCGCTGGTCAGCAAGGTGACGAACGCCCCGGTCGGCTTTGCCGGCCCGATCGGCCTCTCCATCCGCGTCATCGCCGATCTCGCCGTCGCAGGGCTGCGCAATGTCGTGGTCGGCGGTAATGCGGCTGATCTCCACCTCAAGAATGCCAATCCCGGTCGGGACTTTACCCCGAGCCTCTACGCTGATCTGCGCAACGTTGTCCACGACGATCTCTGCCCGCGCTGCCAGGGCGGCGTGCTGGAGATGTGGCGCGGCGTCGAAGTCGGCCATGTCTTCAAACTCGGCACCCGCTACTCTGAAGCGATGAAAGCGTCCTTCCTTGACAACGACGGCAAGGAGCAGTTTGTCTACATGGGCTGCTACGGCATCGGCATCGGCCGCACCGCCGCCGCGGCGATCGAACAGAATCACGATGCGGGCGGCATCATCTGGCCGATGGCGATCGCCCCCTTTGAAGTCATCGTCACCATGCTCAATCCCAACGACGAAAGTGTGCGGACGACCGCCGAAGCCCTTTACACCGAACTGCAAGGCCTCGGTGTCGATGTCCTCCTTGATGACCGCGACGAACGCGCCGGCAGCAAATTTGCCGACGCCGACCTGATCGGCATCCCTCTGCGCGTCACCGTCGGCGCGCGCGGCGTCAAGGACGGGATACTGGAGTTGCAGGAACGGCGCAGCGGCGAAAAAGATCTGGTTGCCATCGCTGCGATGGCCGCGGCCGTAGCTGAGAAGGTGCGTCTGGCCAAGGCATGATCCGCATCCAACTCGACAGCGCCGACCGCATACCCCTCCCCGCCGCCATCGCCAATGGCCTGAACCACCGGGAGTTGACCCTCGCCTCGCGCTCGCAGCGCCACCTCCTCCTCACCACCGAGGGGGGGGGTGAGGGCCAGATCGCCCTCGCCGGCTCAATCGGTGACCTGCAGGTGGTGGAAGTCCTGTCAATTATCAACATGTTCCGCAAAAGCGGCCTCCTCCACTTCAATTTGGAGGGGGGGAGTAAAGATCTCCACTTCGACGAAGGCGAACTCGTCTCCGCCACCTCGACCTACCCGGAAGAAGAGCTCGGCGAATTTCTCCTGATCGCCGGCAAAATCGACCGTGACACCTTGATCAAGGCCCGCCAGGCCGCTGGCAACGATCCCCAGACGATGCGGACACAACTGCTCCAGAGCGGGCGACTTAGCGAGCAGGATCTGCGCGATGCGAGCAGCGCCCAGATCGAGGCGATCGTTTATCATCTCATCCCCTGCCAGCAGGGCGATTTCATCTTTGTACAACGGCGCAGCAGCGTCGCGCCGCCGATCAGCCTTGCCCTGCGCACGCAAAATCTGATCATGGAAGGACTGCGCCGCTCTGATGAACGGCAGCTCTTCATGCGCACCCTGCGCTCTCATGATGCGCGCCCAGTGGCGACGGGGCACAGCGTTGCCGACCTCCCCGCTGAGGAAGAACGCCTGCTGGCTCTGGCGAGCAGCGGCAAGCTGACGGTACGAGACCTCATTGCCCGCAGCGGCCTTGGTGAATTCCAAACCCTGAGCCTGCTGCACCGCCTCGCCGGCCGCCGGCTCCTGACCATCCCCACCCCGGAAAGGCCGGAACTGGCGACAGAGCTGGCGGAAATTCTCGCGGTTGCCAATGGTGTCCTTGCCGCCCTGTATCAGAAGATCAACGAAAAGAACCAAAACTTCGGTCTGGAGATGCGGCTCTTCCTGCGCGACCTCCCGCAACCCTTTGCCACGGTCCTGCACCATGTCACCCTCAGCGACAAAGGAACCATCGACGGCAAGCAGATTGCCGCCAATCTTGCCAGTTACCCTGCCGACGAGCAACGCGCCCTCCTTGCCGAGACCCTGAGCGAGCTGGTCTTTATGGCTTGCATGGCGGCGCGCCGCGATCTTGGCGACACCAACTCCCTCCGTCTGGTGCAGCAATCCCAGGAGATTGCCTTGCGCATCAATCAGCTTAAGGAAAGGAAAAATCCATGAACCAGGCGAGCGAACGCCTTATCTTTGCCCTCGATGTCGACGAAATGACCGAGGCTCAACGCTGGGTCCGCGAACTGCGCAACCATGTCGGCGTCTTCAAGGTCGGCAAACAGCTCTTTACCCGCTGCGGCCCGGAAGTGGTAAAGATGATTCGCGATGAAGGGGGCGAAGTCTTTCTCGACCTCAAGTATCACGACATCCCCAATACCGTGGCCATGGCCAGCATCGAAGCTTGTCGTCTCGGGGTCAAAATCTTCAACGTCCACGCCCTCGGCGGCCGGGAGATGATGAGCGAGACCGCCAGGAAGGCGCAAGAGTTTTGCGCCGCGGCCGGCATCGCCGTCCCACTGCGCATTGCGGTGACCATCCTCACCTCCAGCACCGACGCCACCTTGCGCGACATCGGCATCGAGCGACCGGTGGCCGAGATGGTGCCGCGCCTCGCCAAGCTCACCCAGGAAGCCGGCTTTGACGGCGTCGTCGCCTCCCCTCTGGAAGTCGGGCTGATTCGCGCCGCCTGCGGCCCGGAGTTCAAGATCATTACCCCCGGCGTCCGCCCCGCCTTTGCTGCAGCTGACGATCAGAAACGGATTATGACCCCCGGCGAAGCGATCCGCGCCGGCGCCGATTTTCTGGTCATCGGCCGGCCGATCTCGGCGGCGGCCCAGCCGATGCGTGCCGCCCAGCTGATTCTCGATGAAATCAGCGCCGCCCTGGAGCAGCGCTCTTGAGCGAAGCCGATCTCGTCTACGGTATCAACCCGGTGGTCGAAGGGCTGCGCGGCACGCTGCGCGTCCCTCTCGAACTGATCGTCCTCAAAGGTGTCCTGCCGCCGCGTCTGAATGAAGCGGTGCAGCTCGCCAATGCCAAAGGGATCGCGGTGCGCCTGCGCGATCGCCAGGATCTCGACCGCCTCGCCGGCCATAAACACCACCAAGGGGCGATCCTCCGTGTCGCCCCCTTTGCTTACTGCGATCTTGAAGATCTCATCGATTACTGGCGCAACAGCGGCGGATCGGCTTTCTTTCTGATCCTCGACGGCGTCACCGATCCCCACAACTTTGGCGCCATCCTGCGCAGCGCCGACGCCGCCGGCTGTCATGGGGTGATCGTCGGCAAGGACCGCGCCTGTCCGGTCTCGGGGGTTGTCGAGAAGAGCGCCTCCGGGGCGCTGGCCCATCTCCCCCTGGCACAAGTGACCAATATCTCCCGCGCCCTCGAAGAGTTGAAGAAGGAAGGGGTGTGGATCTACGGCCTCGCCGGCGATGCCGGCTCTGAAGCGTTACACGCCGGCGATTACCGCGGCCACGTCGCTCTCGTCGCCGGCAGCGAAGGGGAAGGGCTGCGTCCCAATGTGCGCCGCCACTGCGATCACCTCATCGCTATCCCGATGCGCGGCCAGGTCCCTTCCCTCAATGTCTCCGTCGCCACCGCTGTCGCCCTCTTCGAAGTCGTACGACAGCGGCCGCTGTAGACCTGGAAAAACAAAAGACAGCACAAATAAAAAACTAATTGCGCTAATCTTCCGCACTGGGATTTTCTTCCTCCCCTTCAAGGGGAGGGTCGGGGTGGGGATGGGAAGTTTTCGGTACCAATAAGACCCATCCCCCTCCTCACCTCCCCCTTGAAAGGGGAGGAATTAAAACTTGCGGAAGATTGAAACTACTCAGGGGAAAAAAAGGACCCAGCCACTCTGGCTAAGTCCTTTTTTTTTCACGCTATTCCTCTGGTACCTGGTAACGCTTATTTTTTCGCAATAGATGCCTTTGTACCGCACAAATTTGTTTTACAGGGTGCACGAAGGTCAGGCGGCTTTGGGCCAGGTCAGTGCCTGCTGCGGACAGGCGGCATGGCAACTTGAACATTTGAGGCAATCGCCATGCTGTAAACTGCCAGCCTCGCGCTGCGTGGCGATGGCAAGCTCCATCGGGCAGCTTTGCTCACACAGACCGCAAGCCTTGCAACTCGCCGCAATCTGCAGCGGATACTTCTCCTCGCCGATCGTGGCGGCCAAGGTACCGATCGGACAGATAGCGCACCAGGTTCGCGGCTGCCACACCAACCCTAAAACGATGGCAACTGCGGTAGTGACAGCGCAAGCCAGCCAGAAGACCGACCCCCAATGCGCGGCACTGCCGGGATTCCGCATCAGCTGAAAGCCCATGAAGCCCATCAGCCCGGCAAAGACGCTCCACCGCACCGGCAAGGTGCGCAGCCAGGGCGGAATCGCCCGATTCCCCCCGACGAAACGAAAAAAGGTATCGAAAAAGCTGCCGCGCGGGCAGATATTGCCGCAGGCATAACGCCCTTTACGCAGGCTGTAAAAAATGGCGGTCAACATCACCACCGGAACGATGAATCCAAGCCAAGGGAACTTCCACCCCAAAGCCAAAGTGGTGATCATCAGCAGCGCCAGAGGCCATCGGTACAGTTCCGGCTTCTTGCGGCGCGGGGCTATTTTTATCACCTTCTCGTTTTTATTCATCAACACCTCCAAGACAATTTGTTTATATGATTATCTATATATACAATTTTAGCATAACTGTCAAGGGGTGAGAACAAAAAGGGACTCAGCAAAAAAATCGCTGAGTCCCTTTTTGTTGCGCAACGAACCGAAATTCAGGGCTTGTAGGTTTTTCCCAGGTAGTCGATCAAAGACTTCTTCTCGACGGCGTTCAGCTGTGCCCCCTTACCAATCATGCGGGAAACGGTCGATTCCCACTCCGCCGGGGTCTTCTTGGCGGCCTTGGGTCTTGCTGACGGATGGCAGACAGAGCAACGCTGTTCAAGGAGACTGGCGCCATCCTCAGTCGGAGCTGCTCCCAGACTGATCCCGGAGAATGCGAAGGTAAGAACCAAACCGAGCAACAATCCTCTTTTCATTATGAAACTCCTGTTATGATGTGATTTTCTTTGGTAACGCAGTGAAGCTTGTAGCAAAACCCACTGCGGCGATGGAACGAAACAAAGAGCGTCAACCGCTGGAGTCTTGAAACCTGGCCAGCAATGCGCCGGGGATTTGCGCCTCACAAGGGATCCGGACCTGGCACAAGCCACAAGGGGTGGCACCGGTGCCGTATGTTGCCTGAGTGTATGGAGAGGTGACCTCACGAATGTAGCGGTGACAAGCGCGTTTATCATGCCCTGCCGCGGCAGTGATGGCACCGGCCGGGCAACGCGGGGCGCAGGCACCGCAACTCCCCTTGGCATACCACAGGCACCAGGCGTGGTGGTCTTCACCATAAGGACGAGGAGTGACAGGCAAATCGAGGCGGGCGACTACCGAACCGAAGCGCACGGCTTTACCCCAACGCGTGATCAGTCCGTCAGAAAGACCAAAGGTGCCCAAGCCGGCCACAAAGGCGTTGTGACGCTCCGACCAGTTGGATGCGAGCCCGTACGCTTCGGACTGACGATAGTCGAAACCAGGGAGACGCTCCGGCGCGACCGCAGGGAATCCGGCGGCGCTCAGGCTGGCGGCAAGATGCTGGCGCAAAGCACAATTGAACTCCTCGCCATAAAAACGGGAGCGTGCCCACCGTTCCGCCGGCAAAGTCTTTTCCTTGCCCTGGTCGATGCGGGTGGCAGAGGTTTGCGGCAAGACATAGCTGATCACCCGCAATTCAGAAGACAGGACAACAAGGGAGGGAAAGGCAAGAGCAAAGGCCTCGGCCGGCGTCCAGTGAAAAGGACCGATCATCGCCTTGATGCGGACAAAAAGGGGATCATCCCCGCTGGCGACAGCAAGATGAGGTTCACCCCAGGCCTTTTCCTCGCTGCCGGGATAAAGGCTGTTTTGCGGAGAGTCTTGCCAGAAATCATGGATGATCGACTCTACCCAGGCAAGAGGAGACGTTGCAACTGGCTTCATTTTTTAACCTCGAAAACTTTCATTCCGCTGACGACTTGACTGTTTCCCCTCGGCAACCCACCAACGCAATAAATCCTTTAGCCGGTTCAGGTGGAGAAGATCAGCGCGCCCCAAGCTGTCAAAAAAATCCGCAAGCCGCTGATCCGAAAAATGCAAAGCATTATGTGCATGGATTTTTATAAATTCCTGTTCCATCTGCACAGAGAATTTCAAGGCCTCTTCTTCCGAGATCGCCAGGGTCTCGACCTCTGCCATTATTCTTTCAGCCAATGCCTTTACCTGTTCAACCTTTTCCCCGGAAATCCTGGTAACCGCATCAATCATGCGATCAGGGGATTGAACCAGCAGATCTATCTGGCTGGCATGATTCTGTTCGTCAGCAGCAAGCGACTGAAAGGCTTTGCGAATTTCCGGGGCAAAGGTTTCAGTGGCAGCCAGTTGCCGATAAATTTTTTCTGAAATAATTTCTATCTGATAGCAATCGGCCAGAACACCGTACATGGCTTTCTCACTCCTTTTTCACTATTTATCGCAAAACCACCGCTTAAAATATGACCTATTTCATAAGATTATTCTACCTTTTTATTTTCCTGCTTGGTGCAGACAGGTGCGAAAACTTGAAACATTGCCAGTTAAAAATTTATTGACTTTAACTGTTTTTATGGTTGAATAACAGCGATCGTAAATCAACGCGACTCTCCGATACCGGCAAACCGGAAGCGATTCCGGGACGCAAAGCCACGGGCCCCACGCGGGTAGCCGGGCTACCGAAGAGAGGGTGAGACACATTTTACCTTGTGTGTACTCTAGCCTGTCTTCCCATTATGAAGACAGGCTATTTGCATTCAAGGGAGAAGGGGTGTAACGATGACCAAACGAATACTGATTTTTGGCGATCACGACGAGACCCGCAATCTGTTCAGCTTTTTCCTGCGGAGCAAGGGCTATGAAGTGCTGCATTTCCCTGATCCCGCCAGTTGTGCGCTTATCGTCGAAAAGAAATGCACCTGCCCCCGTGACCATATGTGCGCTGATTTCATCCTTGCTGATATGGAAATGCAAGGGATGACTGGCCTGGAGTTGATTCGTTGCCAGAAGGAGATGGGGTGTCATGCCCCGCCTCAAAACAAGGCCGTTTTTTCCACTGGACTCACCCCTGGTCAACAACAGGAAGTTCGCGCGCTCGGATGTATGTCCCTGCAAATGCCCTTCCGGTTGCAGAACCTGCTGGCATGGATCAACGAGTGCGAGGTGAATATCCCTTCCGGCCGCAACCTCGTACCATATCAGGCACTGTTGAAGACCGCGCATGCCTGCAAGAGCGCTGACTATGCTATGGTGTCTTGCTCTAGTCCGGCCAGCGCCCCTTTTCCGCATTAGCGCAGTCAATAAAAATAGCAAGAAGCCGCTTTGGAGAACGCTCGCCTGCGGCGTCTCAACTGGCAGCCGGCCCCCCTTGTTTATCAGGGAATCAGTATACCAGTCCCCCATATCTCAGGGGCTCAAGCAGCTTCTTGGCTTCAGGAGTTGCTCAGGAGAACGTCCGTCATTCACGTCTCAACAGGCTGATAAGTACCATCCTGTCCCCCATATCTCAGGGGCTCAAGCAATCGTCCTGATTCAAAGCCTACCCCTTCCTTCGAGCTTGTCAAGAGCTGGCCCGAAAAAATCTCCCGCACCTTCCTTAAGCAGGACGCTAATGCCAGGACATAACTCCTTAGCGATTGACTTTGCGCTGTTACCTGTTTGAATAACCGTAACCGCAAGCAATTGTGGACTCTCCGGAACTGGCAGACCGGAACGATTGGGGCATGCGAGCCAAGAGCCCGGGAGAGTCGGTGTATAAATGTTTTTTGATAAATTCGGTATAGCTCGAAACGTCCGACAGAGCCTTTGTTCCGGGATCACGGTAGCGTTCCTCGCCCTGCTGACGGTGCTGTTCCTATCTTGCCCGGCTCTTGCCACGGAGAAAGCCGACTCCGGCGCTTTCAGTCTTATCTTTGAAAATGATCACTTCAATAATACTGATCGGCATTATAGCAACGGGATCAATTTTGGATGGATCCCCGCTGACAGCACCTCGCAGGAATGGGTTTTAGCGCTTAGCCGCCACATACCCCTCTTTCCGGAAGATGGCGCGATACACCATGGCTACTCTTTTGGTCAGAGCACCTTTACGCCTGGCGATATTACTCGAAACAATCCTCCGATCGATGATCGGCCCTATGCCGGCTGGCTCTACGGTTCCATCCACCTGGAGAGCGGAACAGAGCAACAGCTGGACCAACTGGTCTTAACGCTGGGAGTGGTCGGCCCGGCATCACTGGCAGAGCTTGGTCAGAAAACATTGCACAAAGCCCGGGCCGTAAATAAACCTCGAGGGTGGGACAAACAAATCGAAGACGAGCCGGGCATCGTCATAACCTATCAGCGCAGTTGGCGCGCCCTGACCAGTAGATTCATGGATCTGACCCCCCATGCCGGCGCAGCGCTCGGCAATATCTTTACTTATGCCAATAGCGGATTGACGCTGCGGACGGGCCGGAACCTGCCGCCGGACTACGGCCCACCGCGGATCCAACCGGGAATCCCCGGGGCCATGTCCTTCGCCGCACCTCAAGATTTTAGCTGGTATCTCTTTGCCGGAGTGGAAGGGCGCGCCGTCGCCCGCAACATCTTTCTCGACGGCAACACCTTTCGTGACAGCCGCAGCGTTGATAAAGAGGTTTTGGTTGGCGATCTGCAATTTGGCACGGTTTTGACCTGGCAAAAGGTGCGACTCAGCTACACCCATGTCCTGCGAAGCAGGGAGTTTAAGAGCCAGCGCCAACGCAATGGATTTGGGGCGATAGCTTTAACTGTCGCCTATTAGAATAGAAAAAACGTGCCGGACAAAACCTTGACAACCCAAAAAGTGCACTTATATTTCCGTTCAAGTCTACCTTTTCAAAGGAGGTCATTCTCATGGCAAACTGGGATGTATTCAAGGAACTGGACAATTTGAGAAAAGAAATCAATGAAGCGCTTCGTAGTGAAGGTCATATCCGGCCCCTTGGACAAAGCTTCATCTCTCCGTTAACACCCCGACGTTTCCCGCTGGTCAACTTCAGCGAAGATGAAGGGCACCTCTTCATCGAGGCACTGATTCCCGGCGTCGACCCCAGGGACATCGATCTGTCCGTACTCCGGAATACCCTGACGATCAGCGGGGAACGCAAACCGTTCGTTGAGCAGGAGGGGCAGATTGTGCACCGCTCCGAGCTCGGCTCGGGAAAGTTTTCCCGGACCCTTGAACTGCCGGTCGACATCGACCCGGACAAAATCCATGCCCAGTGCAAAGATGGCATCATGCAGATTACGCTGGCCAAGGCCGAACACGCCAAACCGAAAAAGATCGCCATAGAAATTTCTTAACCGCGCCACTCATCTCTCTGAACAAGGAGGTCACTTCCATGGCAGCCAATAGCTTGACCGCAAGAAACAACGAACAAAATCTCCAGACCCGTGAAGAGACGCGGGCCAATGATAAATATATACGGCCGGCAGTCAATATTATCGAGACCGAAGAAGGACTCATCCTGACGGCGGATATTCCGGGGGCAACAAAAGAAAACCTCGACATCAACGTAGAAAAGGGGATCCTCACCATCCACGCGCCGGCGCAGCACACCGCGCCGGGAACCCCAAATTATCGGGAATTCGAATTGGCCAGCTACTACCGGCAGTTCTCCATCCCGGAAAGTCTCGACCACGAGAATGCCAAAGCCGAGTATGTCAACGGCATCCTGACGCTCCGGGTCCCCAAGGCTAAAATCGCCAAACCGAAACGAATCGACGTGCAAGTCGGCTGAAAATCCGGGTACAATTAAAAAGATTCAGGCCGAAGCATGCGGCTTTTCTGGCATGCAAAAAAGGAGGAACACACCATGTGCAAGGTATTGATCGTTCAGTACAGCATGTACGGACACATCAACAAGATGGCGGAAGCGGTGGCAGCAGGGGTGCGGGAAGTACCAGGGTGCGAGGTTGTCATCAAGCGGGTGCCGGAGACCTTGCCTGACGAGGTGCTGGCGAAGATGGGGGCGGTGGAAGCACAAAAAGGGATGGCCCATATTCCGGTGGCAACGGTCGAGGATCTGGCGGATGCCGATGCGATCATTTTCGGCACCCCTACCCGCTTCGGCAATATGTGCGGTCAAATGCGCCAATTCCTTGATGCAACCGGCGGACTTTGGATGAAAGGGGCCCTGGTCGGCAAAGTCGGCAGCGTCTTCACCAGCACAGCCACCCAGCATGGCGGCCAGGAATCGACCATCCTCAGCTTTCACACGACCCTACTGCACCACGGCATGGTCGTCGTCGGCCTGCCTTATGCCTTTGCCGGACAAATGACGATCTCCGAGATCACCGGCGGCTCGCCTTATGGAGCGTCGACCATCGCCGGCGGCCAAGGGGAGCGGATGCCGAGTGAAAACGAACTCGCCGGGGCCCGTTACCAAGGGGCGCATGTCGCACGGATCGCCCTCAAGCTGGT
>JACUTW010000128.1 GCA_014859605.1 Desulfuromonadales bacterium | reverse complement strand
CGATAAAACCGCCGTGCCCGTCGCCTTTTTTGACCGGAGCCTCAAAGGAAGCGACGCGACGGCGGGTGACGCCGAAGACGTTAAAGAAGCCATCCCAAAAACTCTTGGCCTCGGCATCCTCGGACTGTTCGTCAGCCCACTCACGACTGAAGGTCAGGGCCCGATCGCGAGTTTCATTCCAGGAAAGCGGCATAGCATGACCCCTGTTACAACCGGTCGTTCACTTCATCGTAAACACGACTGCGGTGTTTGATGGCAAAGACAATCACTTCGTTGTCACGAATGGCGTAGACCACACGCCAGTCACCAACCCGCAATTTCCAGTATCCGGCCAGCGTACCACGCAACGGTTTACCGTACAGTGCCGGTTCGGTGGTCAGACGGGTGGCAATGGCGTTGCGAATCCGTTCGCGGATCGCTTTGGCGATGGCGGCGGCATCATCCTTGACCGCCGGGTGAAAGATGACGGCAAAAGCCATCAGCCGAAAACCTGGTCGTCAGTCAGGGCGGCAGAGCGATCAAATCCGGCGGCCCGTTTGTCGGCAATCTTCGTCAGAGCGATGTCCTCGCGCAGCTCCAGCGACTCCAAAAGTAGATCGTGAGCAACTGATGACAGCGATGCACCATCGCGCTTAGCGATTTTGGCAATGGCAGCATACAGCGGTTTTTCACAGACAACATTGATTCGCGGCTTAGTTGAAGGCATGAAAATCTCCTTTTTTATTCTAAAGTGTACCACAAGTGCGGCACCGTTACTAGGAAAACGACTGATATGGGGGGGAACTACCTTCCTATGTCTAATCCAGCCGCCCGCACTGCCGCAGCGCTTCATACAAAACAATTCCGGCGCTGGTCGAGAGGTTGAGGGAACGGACGCGCTCGGAGAAGATCGGGATGCGGATGGCGCGGTCGGGATGGGCGGCGAGAAGATCTTCCGGCAGGCCTTTGGTCTCTTTGCCAAAGACGATCAGATCGCCGGGTTGAAAGTCGGCGGTCACATAGGTGAGCGCAGCTTTCTTCGAGGTGTACCACCAGCGGCCGTCGGGAAAAGCGGCCTGGAGGTCGGCGAAGGAATCCCAGAGATGGAGATCGACAGCGTCCCAGTAATCGAGGCCGGCACGCTTGAGCTGGCGGTCGTCGATGGAGAAACCCAGCGGCTTGACCAGGTGCAGGGTGGTGCCGGTGGCACCGCAAAGGCGGGCGATGTTGCCGGTATTGGGGGGGATCTCCGGCTCGACCAGGACGATCTGCATGGGCAGGCAGGGAGTGGCGCTCACGACTCCCCCTTTTTTGGGACAATGCCCAGGGTCTGAATCTTCTTGCGCAGGGTATTGCGATTGATGCCGAGGATTTCGGCGGCACGCACCTGGTTCCAGCGCGTCGTTTCGAGAATCAGGGTCAACAGCGGTCGTTCCATCTGATGCAGCACCATGTCGTAAAGGTTAATGATTTCATTGACCTCCATCTGCCCGAGAGAGATGCGCAGCTTGTTGGCAATGAGAGTTTCGAGGGAATCGCCGCGATTGGTGGCAGTGGCGGAGCCTTTGTTCAGTTGCGGAAAGTCCGAAGCGGTGAGGATCGGATCCGGGGAGAGGATCGCGGCGCGTTGGATGGTATTCTCCAACTCCCGCACATTCCCCGGCCAGTCGTGACGCTTGAGAAGTTTCAGGGCAAATTCGTCACAACTGCTGGTAGAAACCCCGAATTCACTGCGGGCCCGGCATAGAAAGAAATCGACAAGGAGGGGGATATCCTCCTTGCGTTCACGCAGTGGCGGCAGATGAATCGGCACGACATTGAGGCGGTAGAAGAGATCTTCACGGAACTCTTTGGCCGCGACCTTCTCTTCGAGATTCATATTGGTGGCAGCGATGATACGGACATCGATGCGGATCGTCGAAGAGCCGCCGGTGCGGGTGACCTCCTTCTCCTGAAGGACGCGCAGCAGCTTGGCCTGGAGATCGAGGGCCATATCGCCGATCTCATCGAGAAAGATCGTGCCGCCATTAGCCTGCTCGAACTTGCCGGCTTTGCGTTCATGGGCGCCGGTGAAGGAGCCTTTCTCGTGGCCGAATAGTTCACTTTCGAGGAGGTCGCGGGGGATAGCCGCGCAGTTCAGGGCGATAAAAGGGTTGTCGAGGCGATTACTGTTGGCGTGGATGGCGCGGGCGACGAGCTCCTTGCCGGTGCCGGATTCGCCGGTGATAAGGATGGTGGCGTCGGAGGGGGCAATGCGGCCGATGAGTTTGAAGAGATCCTGCATCGCCTTGCCGTTGCCGATCAGGGGACGCTCGCTGCGCTGGCGCTCGCGCAACTCACCCTTTAGGCGCTGCACTTCGTCGGTGGTGATGATCGCCTTCTGCGCCCGCAACACGATCGCTTCGAGGAGATCGAGGTCAAAGGGCTTGGGGAGATAGTCGTAAGCGCCGCGCTTCATCGCTTCGATGGCATTCTTCATCGACGATTCAGCGGTCATGATCACCACCGGCATGCCGGGGCGCTCATTCTGCAACGTCGTGAGGAGATCAAGGCCGTTGATCCCTGGCATCTTGATGTCGAGAACGGCGAGATCATGCTGGTAGCGGCGCGAAAGTTCGAGGGCTTCCGAGCCGTTGCTGGCGAGATCGACGGTGAAACCTTTTTTGCCGAGGGACTTGGAAAGGACCCAGCGGATACTCTCTTCATCGTCAGCGACGAGGATACGATTGATTGGCATGGTGGAACCCCCTTTTGGGCAAATAAACAAGAAACAAGGTGCAGGCTCCAGCCTGCGATTTCCCTGGCAGCAGAGAAACTATTGCGAGCTGCAGCTCGCTCTTATACTAAGCCGGACAAGCCGGAACCAAACGGAAAAACAAAGACAATTTCACACGGATCAACTCAGATAATTTCGGATAAAAGCGGATGATACCTTTTTTCTGTTCGATCAGATTCTATCCGAAGTTATCCGTGTGAAACGGTTTTGGTTTTTCAACAGACTTAACGCAGTAACGGCAGCGAAATAATAATCGAGGTGCCGCTGCCGGGGACACTTTCGATGCGGATCAGGCCGCGATGTTCATCGACAATCTTCTGGCAGACCGCCAGGCCGAGACCGGTCCCCCGCTCTTTGGTCGTATGAAAGGGGGTGAAGATGTGTTCGAGCTCTTCAGCGCTCATCCCCCGTCCGCTGTCGCGAATTTCAATCTGTACCATCGGCGTTGAACGACTGCCGGGACGGAGCATGTGCATATTGGTATCGACCCGGCAGATTGTCGTCACCCGTCCACCACCGTCGATGGCTTCGGCGCCATTCTTGATGAGATTAAGAAAGAGGCGGGAAATTAAGGCTTCATCGGCAAGGAGGAGCGGCAGGCTCGGATCGACATCAAGGATGAACTTGACGCCGCGGCTGCGATGTTCTTCCCGCTGCAACAGGACAATATCGTTGAGGATGGCATTCAAATGCACCGGCACCAACTGCAAGGGGCGGGGGGCGGCGAGATCCATGAGCTCGGCCAAAAGGTCGCTGATGCGGCTGACTTCGCGGATCATCACCTGGGTATATTCCCGCAGATCGTCACGATCGTCGAGTTCACGATCGAGCAGTTGTGCGGCGCCGCGAATGCCGCCGAGGGGATTCTTGATCTCATGCGCCAGTCCGGCCGCCATGAC
>JACUTW010000048.1 GCA_014859605.1 Desulfuromonadales bacterium | reverse complement strand
TGAGGTCGCGAGTTCGAATCTCGTTTCCCGCTCCAAATAACAACATAGAATCATTTAAGATTCTAGGCAATTTGCCCCGACTATCACAAAACCTTTCACTAAAGGGTTTAAAGATGGTTCGGGGCTTTGTTTTTTTGAATCTAACAACGGTTCAAGTCAGGAAGAAACGATTGACCACTTTCTTTCGGTATAAAAATTGCTAAATAAATTCATCCAAAGTTGATGCACTCGCAAAATGTCATTCCCGCAGTGATTCTGAGCGGGAATCCAGCTGTAACCTACCGAAATCATGGATCCCCGATAGAAGTATTCGGGGATGACAGATAGAATTTGCGAGTGCATCAAAGTTATGGTCAAGTATTTGACGGAGGTTGTTTTTGTGAAAAAAAATGTCACGGATGTTTCTCAGCCTTTCGAAGTTGTGGCTACTAATGCAAAAAACATTAAAGTGGTTGATGCTTCACAGGGTAATCTCTCCCCTTTGTTGCGTTCTGAAAGTCGCAAGATTAGGGATGTTGAGGAAGAAGTAGCGGATGAAAGTGCCGGCGATTTCGTTTCTTCCCAAGACGTTTTGGTAGATAGTTCGACAGCTGCTGTGCCAGAGCATTCGATTCTGCTGGCACAAGCAGATGTCGCACCTCGACCCTACACGATTTACATTACCGATTCGGTTGAAGCTGCGCAGGTTAATGCCGAGGCTGTTGTCGCACCAAAAAGTGCAGGGATTTTTAGTGGTGTGAGTAATTGGTGGATGGGTGGGCTTGGCGTAGCAGCGGTCGCTACAGGCGTTGGCTTGTCTTCCTCTGGTGGGGGGAGTGCTAATGGCCCTGTGAATACAGCGCCGGAATTCACCTCCGGAGCTATCGGCAGCGTGGATGAAAATGCCCCGATTGGTACCATCATTTATGACGCCGATGCCACGGATGTCGATGCCGGAACTACGATCACTTACAGCCTGAAACCCGCCACCGGCGATGTCGCCGCCCTCAATATCAACGCCAGCACCGGTGAAGTCACTCTGAAAGTCTCTGCCGACTTTGAAATCAAGAGCAGCTACAGCTTCACGGTGATCGCCAGCGACGGGACTAACAGCAGCGAGAAGGCCGTCATAGTTAGCGTTAATGACGTCAACGAAGCCCCGGTGATTATTTCTCCTAATAGTGGAAACCCAGTATTTTTGGACATTAACGAGGGGATCGCTACTGTTGCCACAGTGGTTGCCACAGACATTGATGCCGGTCAAACCATTACTTATTCACTAAGTGGAGCTGACTCAACGCTTTTCACGATTAATTCAATTGACGGTACTGTGACCTTTACCACTGCACCTGTTTATATTGCGGAGGGAGACAATACCTACAACTTCACGGTGATTGCCAAAGACAACGGGACAGATGAACTGAGTGATCAGCAGGATTTTTCAGTGACCATCATCGATCTTCTTGTTAATCCCCCGATCTTTTCATCGGGAGGGACGGGCAATATCGATGAAAATGCATTGGCCAGCACCGTTGTCTACTCCGCAAATGCTACAGGTGATGGAACGATCTATAGTCTCAAAGATGCAATAGGCGATACTGATCTTGTCAGCATTAACTCTTCAACTGGTGAAGTAACTCTGAACTCTTCGGCTAATTTCGAGAGTAAGGCAACATACAACTTCACCGTCGTCGCTAATAACAACGGTGCGATTGCTGAGCAACCAGTAATTATCACCGTCAATGACATTAATGATGCGCCGACAACCACTGCGGTAACCTTGGCGGCGATACTAGAAGATAGCAGCGCCCGGTTGATCACCCAGGCCGAGCTTCTGATTAATGCATTTGATGATGACGGAGACGATTTGACGGCCACCAATCTGGCCATCACCTCCGGCGGCGGCACGTTGGTTTATAACGGAAACGACACCTGGAGCTACACTCCAGTGTTGAACGACGACACGTCAGTCAGTTTCAGCTACAAAATTACTGACGGCGTTCTAATCTCTGATGGTAGCGCCACTCTGGATATTACCCCGGTCAACGACGCGCCAATAATAACCAGCAATGGCGGCGGTTCGACCGCCAATGTCAGTGTCGCCGCGACCCGGACAGCTGTTACCACTGTTATCGCGAGTGATGTGGATTCTGATAATCTAAGCTACTTCATTACGGATGCAATGGATGGTGCTTTGTTTGATATTGATTCTGTGACCGGTGTGCTGACCTTCAAGGTTGCGCCCGAATTTATTGAGAGCACCACGGTTAGCGACAACACATACGACATACAAGTCACGGTCTCCGATGGCTATTTGACCGATGTACAGGACATTACTGTATACGTAACAAATTACAAAAATGTCGTTGTTGAATCAGGTGTTGCATATATCGACTTGAATGGGAACGGATTCAAGGATCCAGAGGATACGATTTTTGCTGATTTTACCTTGGATACAGGCAATGTCGACTTGGTACTAAATCCAGTTGTCATCCATTTTAATAACGCTATATCTTTATCCCCTCTCAATTTGACAGGGTTCGGTAGTGATGACCGGATTGAGGTTGATGTTCAGGCGTTTATTGACAAGGAACACAATGCACTGAATATTTTGGCAGTTTCAGGCATCAAAACGCTTGATAACTTTAGAACTGCCGAAAGGGGCCCCCTTTACAGAACAGAATATTCCACCCCATCCTCGGCGATTGTGAAAAACGTGCATATACTCATTGGCGACGGAGAGGGTACTTTCTATTCAAACTCGATAAGTTATAATGGTCCTACTGGAATCTTAAATTCAAATCTCGGATTGAGATTAGGTGACAACGATAATGAAATACGTACCCTACTGTTCTTCAGTGATAGTCCTTCTGCTTCAACAATAAATAATTTCACCCTTGCTTCTGGACTTCCCACGGACATGCGTCTACAAGATATGGTCGTTTTTGTTTATCCCCCCGAATGATAAGGAATTGTGAAGCATCCCGCTTTTGAAGGGATTGACAGGAAGATTTCAGTTTCAGGAGCAGGATTAGATGTCAGTTCCTCTTGTCGCAAAAGATTCAATACCCACCAGGCTTGATTTACGCCTTGTGCAGGTATTGAATCTTTTACATTCCGGCCAAGCCAGAAGTGCAATGGAACAAGCGGAAAGGCTCTCTGTCTTCATGGCCCTGAAATCAACCGCCCGCGCTTTTTATGCCTTGGCGGCGGCGATGGAGAACGAGCGCCACCTGGCGCTGACTGTGCTAGACGAATTCAAAACACCTGCTGACCTCAACCATCCTGAAGCTCTTCTCGCTGTCGGCAGCGCCTGGTTCAAATTGGGTGAGATTGGAATGGCGATTCCTTTTTTGATTCGCGCTCGCAAGGCCGACGCAAAACATCCGCTGATTGCAGCCCGATTAGGTGCCTGCCTGCTGGCGGCGGGGCGAATGCAGGAAGCGTTGCCGATGCTGCAGCAGGCGACCGATCTCCTTTCCCAGTCGGGCGGTGCCTGGCTCAATTTGGCTCGGGCTCATCTGGCCGTGGGGCAGGCGGAACAGGCGCTGGCAGCGCTGGACATAGCCGGCCCGCTGCCGGATAAGGATCCGGGACTGTACCGGATGTCGCGCGTCGAAGCTTTGTCACGGCTGGAGCGGCATGGCGAGGCGGAAGGGTTGATGCGTCAGGCGATAGAGAGCAACGAAACAGGGGCGACACCGGCGCTGGTGCAGATGCTGAGCGCACGGGGCCGGCATGACGAAGCTTGGCATCTGCTCAAAGAGGCGCTGGAGAAGAGCCCTGATGACACCGGCCTGATGGAGTTGGCTGCGGAGCTGGCGCAGGTACGCGGCCGCTTCGGTGAAGCGGCACAGTGGTTGAAACGGGCTCTCGATAAACAACCCGAGAACTCCGGGCTGTGGGCGCGGCTGGCGATGCTCAGCAGCAGCCGCCTCGGTGAGAAGAACGCTCGCGAAGCCGCCGGGAAGGCTCTGGAACTGACCGCCGACAAGATTGGTCCGCCCCGCGCTCATGCTTTGGCCGCTCAGGCCCATGTCCTGGCCGAAGGAGAGGAATATCGCAGCGCCGAGGCTGCTTACCGCGAAGCGCTGTCCATGGCTCCGTACTTTGTGCCGGCATTGAGCGGTTTGGGCCACCTGCTGATGCAACTCGGCCGCGTTGACGAGGCGACCGCCCTCTTTGAAGAGTTGAAAAAAGTTGCACCGCTGCAGGGATTGAGTCAGCTCATTCATGCCCGGAAGGTGCCGGAAGACCCCAAGGTGCTCGAACAGATGTCCGGCGCCGCACGGCGGCCGAGTCTGGAAGGCCCGGTGCAATCCCATCTCCTCTTTACTTTGGCCTCGGCCTGGGAAAAGAAAGGTGAGTACGAAAAAGCCTGGGAGTGTGCCACCGCGGCCAACCAAGCCGCCAGGGAACATCTCCCGTACCGCCCCGAACAGCACCGCGCCCGCATCGAGCGGGAGATTGCGCGATTCTCTCCAGAGTTTATCAGGAGTCGCGCCGGCTACGGACTGGAGAGCCGCATCCCGACCTTTGTTCTCGGCATGCCCCGTTCCGGTACGACGCTGGTCGAGCAGATCCTCGGCAGTCATAGTCAGGTCTTCGGCGCCGGCGAACTCTCCATCGTGCCGGAGTTTATTCAGAAACTCACCGCCTGGGAGTTGAAGCTGGGGACGCGGCGTGGTTATCCCGAATGCATCGATGACCTCGGTCGCGATGAATCCCGCCGCTTTGCTGAAAAACATCTCGAAGAGCTGCAAGCTTATGCGCCGGATGCCTTGCGCATTGTTGATAAACTCCCTCACAACTTCGAGCATATCGGCCTGATCAAGCTCCTCTTTCCCAATGCCAAAATCCTGCACCTGAAGCGCGAACCCCGCGACGTAGCAATGTCCAACTATTTTGTCGATTATGCCGCCAAGTTCGGCGGGATGGGCTTTGCCTATGATCTGGCCTGGATCGGTGAACAGCTCGTCGATCACCAGCGTTTGATGAACCACTGGCACAAAGTCTTCCCCGGTCAGATTCTCGAAGTCGACTACGACTTGCTGGTTGAGGACGTCGAGGGCTGGGCGCACAAGATTATCGATTATCTCGAACTGCCGTGGGAGGAGGGGGTCCTTGCTTTCCAGGAACTCGACCGGGCGGTTAAGACCGCCAGTGTCTGGCAGGTGCGCCAGCCGGTCTATACGACTTCCAAGGCCAAATGGAAGCGCTACGAAGGATATCTGGAGCCGCTGGAAGCGGCGTTGGCGGAGATTCCGCCGCTCCCCGAACCGCTGCCGCTGCCACGGCTAACGCCCGGACTCTTTCTGGAGGGGATGGCACATCTGCAGGCGGGAAGGGCGACAGAGGCGGAAAGCGCTTTTCGCTCTTTGATTCAGGCCCGGCCCGCGCACGCCGCCGGGCATCACTTTCTCGGTGCCGCGCTTTATCAGCAAAAAAAAATGCAAGAAGCCTGCAAAGAGATGCGCCGTTCTCTGGAACTGCTGCGGGTGCATACGCCGTGGTTCGAGAACCTTTTGGCGGTTGAGCAGGCCCTTGGCAATAGCGCAGAGGTCGAAAAGTTGCAGAAGATTATTCAGCGCCGCAAACTGGGGGAGCAAGGTTTTCCGCCGGGGGATGTTGACATGGATGATGTCGGCTGATATGTCAATCTTGTTACTCAGAAGCGTCAATCTTCCGCGGTGTCATATACCTCCCCTTTCAAGGGGGAGGTTAGGAGGGGGATGGGCCATTTTTGCTTCAAATCTTCCCATCCCCACCCCGACCCTCCCCTTGAAGGGGAGGGAGGAATTCTCTCACAGAAGATTAGAGTTACTTAGAATTTTGTTTAAGAAAAGCCTTATAACTTCCTTATTCCTTTTGTTCTTTCCCCTCTTTGCGTCGGCCGGTCTTGCGGCAACGCCGGAGCCGGACGGTCTGCCGCTCGCGCTGCAGTTGTCCATCACCCGGCACCCGAAAGTGCTGAGCAAGCTCGATGAACTGACATCGCTGGGGTTTGAGGTGGATGCGGCAAAGGCCGGTCGTTATCCAACCCTGTCTCTTCAAGGGCAGACCTACAGTGATGAGAATTCTCAGATCGTCGCCCGCCTGCAACAGCCCCTTTGGGCGGGGGGCCGGATTGACGGGGCGATCGATCTGAGTCGGAGCAAGCTACGTTCCAGTGATGCGGCACTCTTGGCTGTCCGCCGACAGTTGATGGAAGAGACCGCTGCCCTTTATGCCAATCTCCAGGGGGCGCGCAAGCGTTTACAGGCAGCCGAGCGTAATCTGGAAGAGCATGAAAATCTTCTGGGGCTGATCTCTCGCCGTCAGGCGGGCAGTATCGCTTCGGAAGCGGATGTCCGTCTCGCCCGTTCCCGCGTTGCTCAAGCGACAGCCCAGCTGGAACAGCTGCGCGGTCTCGTTGAAAAGTCTTTAACCGACCTGCTGGCACAAACGCAGCTCCCGGTCGCAGCCCTCCTGCCCGTGGATGAGAGTCTGCTCCAACTGCCGGATCCCGCGACTATCCTTTCCGAAGCTGATATACAATCCCCCCTGGTGCAACAGCTGATCAATGAGGTTGAAGTCATGCGGATCCAGTCGGATCTGCGGAGGTCGGATTTGTTGCCGGTCCTCTCGGCTCAAATTGATCAGGATATGTATGTTGCCAGCCGGGCCGGGGAGGAATCCCGCGATACCCGGGTTGGTCTGGTATTGACAGGCAATCTCGAAGGGGGAGGTTTGGCCGGCTTTGGTCGGGTCAAATCGGCGAAGGCGATGGTCAATGCTGCCAGGAAAGATGTAGAATCGGCTCGCAACGAGGTGCGCCGCCGCACTCAGGGACTCATGGCCGAGCGTCATAGTTTGAATCGGGTCAGAGTGAGGAACGAAGAGCTTGTTTTAGCCAATGAAGAGACCCTGGCGTCATTTCTGCGGCAATATGATGCGGGGAAGAAGAGTTGGGTCGATGTTCTTAATGCGCAGCGGGAGCTAGGCGAAGCCCGCCAGTCTCTGGAGCAGACCCTGACCCAGTATGTCGAGACAACACTGCGACTTGCCGCGATCACCGGCAGGCTTGATAGTTACGCGGGACTGAAACCATGAAGGAGCACCAGACCACAGTGAATAGCGAATCAACCGCGTTCAGAACGATCCCTATCGCGCCTTTGGTCCTCGGTCGGCTCCTTGGTAAGTTGGGCATGCCCCAGCCGCCCGGATTACTTGAGGAGACCTGCCTACGTGCGCAACCTGACAACGTCGAGTTGATGCCGGGCGATCGCATCTCCCGTATTCTTCAGGCCTTGCAGAAGAAGAGCGTTCAGGTGGCGCAGCTGCGCTGGGATCGACTCGACCGGCGCCATCTGCCGGTGCTGGTCCTGTATGGCGGGCAATGGTGTTGTGCCGAACATGGTGACGGTGGGGATATCATTCTGACCGGCAGCGATGGGCGTGAAGAGTTGGTGCTAACCGGTGATTTAGGCGATGCGCCGGTCCTTTGGTTGCGGGGGATCCCGATTGAAGCCAAGGCGCGGGAACTACTGCGCAGCAGCGCCTCTCGCCTGCTTTTGGACGAGGTACTACGGGACAAGAAGTGGGTTGTCGAGGTCCTGGTCGCGACGCTGGTGGTGAACCTGTTGGCGGTAGCCACCTCGTTGTATGCCATGCAGATCTATGACCGCGTTATCCCCACTCTGGCTTATTCGACCCTGACGGCCCTTTCGGTCGGCATGGCGATCATCGTTCTTCTCGATTGGGCCCTGAAATTCATTCGGGCGCGAATTCTTGACGGTATGGCCAAACAGGTCGATATGGCGGTTTCGCAACGGCTCTTTGAGCATGTCCTCCGTCTGCGTCTCGATACTCGCCCCCGCAGCCTCGGTTCCCTCGCCGCCCAGATGAATGGCCTGGAGACGGTCCGCGCTTTCTTCTCCTCGACCATTGTCTTTACCATGACCGATATCCCCTTCTGTTTCATGTTTATCGGTTTGATTGCCGTGATCGGCGGCAGTGTCAGTCTGGTTTACATCTTTCTGCTGCCGGTGGCCCTCTTTTTCGGCTGGCTGGCGCAGGGGAAGCTGCGGGAACTGGCCCATCAGGAGATTCAAAGCGGGCACGAACGTCACGGATTGCTGGTCGACACCATTCAGGGGGCTGAAACGATTCAGGCGACGGGCGGTGGTTGGCGTTTCGCTGATGCCTGGCGCTCGATAACCGCGACCATGGCGGGCTATTCCCTCAAGAGCAAACTCATCTCCAGTACCACCGCAACCACCACCGGCAGCCTGGGGACGATCGCTTATGTTGCCGCAATTGTCGTCGGGGTGACCCGGATCGAAGCTGGAGATTTGACCACCGGTGGGCTGATTGCCTGTACCATTCTCGGCGGGAGGGTGATTAACCCCATCGCCCAGAGTGTCCAGTTGCTGGTCCAGTGGCAACATGTCCGTGAATCCCTGACCATGGTGAATCGTTTGCTGAGCCTGGAGACCGATCGTCGCGAAGATCAGACTTTGCTGGTTCCCGACACCCTCGCCGATACCCTTGATTTTGAAGGGATCCGTTTTTCTTATCCCAATTCTCCGCTGCAGCGGCTGAATCTTCCCGATCTCAAGTTTGCCGCCGGGGATCGGGTGGTCATCCTCGGTCCCAACGGCAGCGGCAAATCGACGCTGCTCAAGGTGGCGGCCGGATTGTATAAGCCGAACGAAGGTCAAGTGCGCCTCGGTGGTGCCGACGTCTGGCAACTAGATCCGCAGGTGGTGAACGAGCGGATCGGTTATCTCCCTCAGGATGTCCACCTTTTCAAGGGGAGCCTGCGTAGCAATATGGCCCTGGGCGGCGGGGTGAGTGACTCGAAACTTCTCGAAGTGGCGCAACTGCTCGGCATCGACCGGGTTGCCGCCGATAACCCTCGCAGCATGGATCTGGAGATCAGCGAAGGCGGGCAGGGCTTGTCCGGTGGCCAGCGGCAGTTGGTTGGACTGGCCCGGGTCTTCCTTTCTCAGCCTCGGGTCTGGCTCCTTGATGAGCCGTCGGCATCGCTGGATATGGAGTCGGAGAACAAGGTTCTTGAAGCGATCAATCAATGGGCGCGCTCGACGGATATCGTCATCATCGCCACCCACCGCCCGCGTTTGACCTCTTTGGCGAATCGGGTGATTGTGATGCGCCGCGGTCAGGTTGTCGCTGATGGCAAGCCGGACGATGTTTTGCCGGGGCGGCAGCGCAATCAATTACGGCCAGCCGGCAGCGTCGCCGCGATAAGGACCTGATATGCATTCGGCTTATGAGTATGAGCGTCATAAAATCTATAGCTCCGGCTATTCAGTTGTCCTCTGGATTTTGGTACTAGGGCTGGTGGCCGCGATTGCCTGGGCCTCTGTTTACCGTATCGATGAGGTGACGCGGGGGAGTGGTACCGTCATTGCCAGCAGCCGGGTACAGGTGATTCAGGCGGTCGATGGCGGTGTCCTCAAATTATTGAAAGTCCGGGAAGGTGATGTCGTCAAGCAGGGCGAAGTTTTGGCGGTCCTCGATCAGACGCGTTTTGCCGCTCAGGTGATGGAGCTTGATTCCCGGCTTGCCGCCCTTTATGGCCAGGCGGCGCGATTGCGGGCCGAGGTGACCGGTGCCGCTGAAATCAACTTTCCGGAAAGCGTCAAAAAATTTCCCGAATTGATCGCCGTGCAAAAAGCCCTTTTTACTCAAAAGCGACAGGGATTGGAGGAGGAGCTGCGCACCCTGGGCGTCGCCGTTAAACTCGCACGGGAAGATGCGCAACTGGTGGCGGAGCTGGCCAAGAGCGGTGATGTGAGTCGGTCGGAAGTCATCAAGTCCGAGCGTGCCTTGAATGATGCCGAGGCTCAGTTGATTAACCGTAAGAATAAATATTATCAGGATGCCAGGGTGGAGTTGGCTAAGACCGAGGATGATATCGGCCAGAATGAGCAGATCAGAACACCGCGCGCTCAGCAGTTGGCTGATAGTGTCTTAAAGGCGCCGGTCGACGGTATCGTCAAGAATGTGCGGATGACCACGCAGGGGGGGGTTTTGCGGGCCGGAGATGAACTTCTGCAGATTGTGCCGCTCGATGATGTCTTGATTGTCGAAACCAAGATCAGACCTGCCGATATCGCCCTGCTCAAGCCGGAGCTGAAGGCGACGATCCGATTTGATGCTTTCGATTATACGATCTACGGTGCTGCAAGCGGGAAGGTCGCTTATGTCAGCGCCGATACGATCAAGGAAGAGGGGAAGACCGGCGAGTTGACCTATTATCGGGTGCATGTCTCGACCTCCGCCAAGCCGGTTGTGACTTCGACCGGAAAGACGCTTGATATCCTCCCCGGCATGACGGCGCAAGTCGATATTCGCACGGGTGACCGGACAGTTCTTGAATATCTCCTCAAACCACTCCGTAAAACTCTGACGGAATCGTTCGGCGAGCGGTAATCTGCTCGGAAGCTTTATTCAGGATATTTGCGGGCAAGAAGGATCAAACGGTTGAGGTGTTGCCAGCATCCTAACTTTTTTCGAGGGCAGCAAATGCTTTTTTCAGGTTTAAAGGATGACGAGTTCTTCGCTGGAAAAGGTCAGGTGTTTGATGCCGTCATCAGCCACGCGGAAGGTGTTTTCGATGCCGACGGCGCCGAGGCCGGCAAAGACCGCTTTCGGTTCAAAGGCGAAGACCATGCCGGCTTCGAGGACGCGATCATGGAAGCCGCGGGCAATAAAGGGGTATTCGTCGATTTCGATGCCGAGGCCGTGGCCGATAAAGGAGACCTGGGCGCCGGGGTTGCCCATGAAACTCTCCTGGTAGCCGAGTTCGCAGGCGTATTGATGGCAGTTGTCGTAAATAGCCCCCCAACTGACGCCGGGCTTGGCGATCTCTTTCAGGCGGTTTTCGATGCGGATCATGTCGTCATAAGCGCGATGCAGCTTTTCGGGGAGACCGCCGATGCAGAAGACCCGGGTCTGGTCGGCGAGATAGCCGTCAAAGGCACCACAAAAGTCGATGATGATCGGCTCGTTGGCGCAGATGCGGCGGTAACTCGCCCCTTGCCCGACGGCCGGCGAGATGCCGAGGCCGCCGAGGGGGGTGTCGCCAAAGGAAGGGACAGCGCTGTCTGTTCCGGAGAAGGTGTGGCCGAAATGGAGTTCCCCATTGAAGGTGCGCATGCGCGCGAAACCGGGGTGCCCCTGTTTGCGGGCACAGTTTTCCAGTTCTGCCGCGAGTTCGAGATCGGTCATGCCGACTTTGATGACTTCTTTGGCGCGTTGATGAACGCGGTCGATCTGCAGGGCGCAATCCTTGATAATGCTGATTTCGTAATCGGATTTGATGGCGCGCACACGGCGGATCAGATCGGTGGCACTGCTGGTCGATGCCTGCGGGAAGATTTTGCTGATGCGTTGAAAGAGATCGACCGGGAGGACATCCAGCTCCATGCCGATTTTTTGCGGCAGCGCCAGGCCGAAATCCTGAATCAGGGTCGGGAGATCCTTGGGACTTTTGAGCGGGATAATCTCCTTCAGCCCTGATTCCATGCGCGCCCGGCCGAAATCTTTGCGGACAAAGTAGAGGGGATCCCCCGTGGCCGGGACATAAAGAATCCCTTGTTGAATTGTGCCGGTAAAGTAAAAGAGGTCGGCATTCTGCATCATGATGATGGCGTCGAAGCCCTCTTTTTGCATGAGATCCTGTAAGCGGGTACAGCGGGAACGGAGTTCCGGGGCCGGAGTAATACGCATGTCGAGCTCCTTGAAATGGCGATAGCAGTTCAGATTTTTTCGGGAGTTTACGTAAGTTTTTGTTGGTCGTCCAGCCTCTTCTGCGAAGACCGTTGATTTCGTTGGTGGGGGATGTTATTTTCTGGCCGTAACATATCCTTTTCAATAAAAGAGATACGATTGAGCGAAGTTCAAGAACTTGAAAGATTCGCCGCCCATGATCAATACCTGGCGAATCGATTGTTCGGTCAGCAGAATGCCCATCTGAAACAGATCGAGCAGGCGCTGGCTGTGCGATTGACCTCGCGTGGCAGTGAGGTTTTGATTGAAGGTGAGCCCCTGGCTGCCGCATTGACGCGCCGCACTCTTGTTGAGCTGCAGTCGGTCATGGAGGGGGGATATCAGATCTATCCCGCCGATATCGATTACGCCATCCGCATCCTCAGCGCCGATTTCAATGCCTCGCTGCGCACCATCTTTCTCGATACCGTCTTTGTCTCCTCCCGTAAAAAGATTATCTCCCCGAAGAGTCTGGCGCAAAAAGAATATATCGACGCGATCCGGCAGCATCCTGTCGTCTTTGGCGTCGGCCCGGCCGGGACCGGCAAGACTTATCTCGCCATGGCGATGGCGGTCTCTTATCTGCTGAAGAAAGAGGTGAGTCGCATCGTGCTCGTCCGTCCGGCGGTGGAGGCGGGCGAAAAACTCGGCTTCCTCCCCGGCGATCTCGCCGAAAAGGTCAATCCCTACCTGCGGCCGCTGTATGATGCCCTGTACGACATGCTCGATTTCGAAAAGGGCCAGGCTCTGATCGAGCGGGGCACCATCGAAGTCGCTCCTTTGGCCTTTATGCGCGGCCGAACCTTGAACGACGCTTTTGTTATCCTTGATGAAGCGCAGAACACCACGGCCGAGCAGATGAAGATGTTCCTCACCCGCCTCGGTTTTGGCAGCCGTGCGGTCATTACCGGCGACGTCACCCAGATCGATTTGCCGACAAGTCGTCTGTCGGGGTTGATTCAGGCGCAAAAAGTTCTTGCCGGGGTAAAAGGGATCAGTTTTAACACCTTTACGGATCGCGATGTCGTCCGCCATCCGATTGTGCAGGCGATCGTCCAGGCTTACGATCGTGCTGCGATGACGCCGGAACCATGAAGAATCCACCGGAAGTACCTGAAACCCCCCGTCCGGCGACCAGTTGGACGAACTCGATTCCCGTCCTGAGTCGTGAAAGAGCTGTCCGCTACGGGATCCTCGTCCTTTTAGCCCTCCTCTTAACGCTGATCATCCTTCCGCATCCCGCCCGTATCCCTTCGGATTTTTCTCCCGGCGATATTGCCACCCACAATTTCAAGGTCACTCGCGACCTGCTTTTGGAAGATCGCTTCCTGACGGAACAAAAGCGCAGCGAAGCTTATGATCAGGTCGAATTCTATTACGACTTTGACAGTCATTTCGGTGAAGAGCTGGTGGGACGACTCCTTCAAGTCGGCTCCAGTCTGGAACAGAAAGACGGAGAGCGGGCGTCGGTCGTCGATCACGAGAATATTCTCGGTTTTGTCGCGAGTGAAGAAGAGATGGCACTGCTGCAACAGTTTGCCGGCAATCAAGTCTGGCGGGCGGCGGTGCATCGGGCGGTTGTCGTCCCTTACAATGCCCTGGTTGTCGAAAATCTTTCGGCTTTCCAAAGTGATCGTGCCAAGGGGGTGGTGCTGCGTAATCTTCAGAGCGATATCCCGGAAACAAAACTCGGCAATCGCCTGGTGATCGATCTGCAGGAGTTGCGGGCTGAGATCAAGGGGCGGCTGGCAGAACTGCGGATGATTCCTCTAAAACAGCGGCGCTTGCTGGGTGCGATGGTTGAGAAGATGCTCCGCCCTAATCTCACCTTTAATCGCGGCGAGACCGAACTGCGCCGCAAGGCAGCGGTCGATGCCGTCAATCCCGCCCTCTTTCAGATCAAACGCGGCGAGATGATCGTGCGGGTCGGTGAGCGTATCTCCGAAGAGCAACTCCGCAAACTCAAGGCGATTGCGGCGCACGCCGGTGATTATGCCGCTTCCCTGCGTACGACGATCGGTTTGGTGCTCTTGACCATCCTCCTCTTCTTGACTGTCCATCGTTTTGGCAAGGATAATATTCGCAAGTATCGCCCGAATAATCGTGATCTGCTCTTCCTTTCGATCTTTTTTGTGGTCTTCTTTCTGCTGGTAAAGATTGCACTGGTTGTCTCCTCTACCCTTGATGCTGCATTTCCCGGTATCGAACCCGAGACCTTTTACTATCTCTTCCCCTTTGCCGTCGGCGCCATGGTCGTCCGCATCGTCCTGAATTCGGAAGTCGCCCTTATTTTCAATATTATCGCGACTTTGCTGCTCGGCGTTCAGTTCGGGGCAGCACCGATCCTCCTCTTTATTTTTATCGGCGGGGTGACGGCCGCGCATCGTGTCCGGCGCTGTAAGGAACGCTCAGTCATCTACCGGGCAGGGCTGGATGTCGGCGTCATCAACGCCTCTGCCGTCTTCTTTCTGGCCCTCCTTACCGGCAGCCCTTTAAGTGAGCAGACCCTGTGGGGGATGATCTTCGGTTTTTTCGGCGGCCTTTTGTGTGCTGCGGTCGCCACCGCGATTATCCCGGTGATCGAGTCACTGTTTCGTTATACGACCGATATCAAGCTCCTTGAGCTTGCCAATATGAATAATCCGCTGCTGCGCGAGTTGATGGTGCAGGCGCCGGGGACCTATCACCATTCGGTGATTGTCGGTAATCTCGTCGAAGCAGCGGCGGAATCGATCAATGCCAATCCGCTTTTGGCCAAAGTGGCGGCGTATTATCACGATATCGGCAAGATGAAAAAACCCCTTTATTTTAGCGAGAATATGCGCGACGGTGAGAACCGTCACGACAAGCTGGCACCGTCGATGAGTGCCTTGATCATTGCCGCCCATGTGCGCGACGGTCTTGATCTCGCCAAAGAACACAAGCTGGGTGCGATGATCAAAGAGGTGATCGAACAGCATCACGGTACAGCGCAGATGCGCTTCTTTTACGACAAGGCGAAGCAGCAACGCGATCCCGATCTGCCGCCGCTCGATGAACACGAATTCCGCTATCCCGGTCCCAAGCCCCAGACCCGCGAGGCAGCTCTGATCATGCTCGCTGATGCTGTCGAAGCCGCGAGCCGGACGCTGAAAAATCCGACCGCGGCACGCATTCAGGGGACGGTGCAGAAGATCATCAATTACATCTTCACCGACGGCCAGCTCGATGAATGTGAATTGACCTTGAAGGATCTGCATCTGATTGCCAAAAGTTTCAATCTGGTTTTGGCCGGCATCTATCACCATCGGATCGACTATCCGGAACCGGCTTTTAAAGAATCACAAAAAAGGAAGAGCAGTGAACATTCAGATCGAGAACCGGCAAAAGCAGCAGAAAATCAGCATTCCGCAACTCCGCAAAGTCGCCCGGAAGATATTAAGCGTCTCGGGATGTCCTGACGCCGAACTCTCGATCCTCATCGTTGGCGACCGGCGCATTCGGCAGATCAATCGCGACTATTTGCAACGCGACAAAGCGACCAATGTCATCTCCTTTGCCCAGCAGGAAGGGGAAGTGATTGGCGGGGGTGTACTTCTTTTGGGTGATGTGGTGATCTCGGCAGCGACGGCGGCCCGGGATGCCGCGGAGGCCGGAGTGCCCTTTGTCAGTGAACTCTATTTTCTGTTGTTGCACGGCATTCTTCACCTCCTTGGCTACGATCATGAACGCAGCGGCGCGGCAGAAGCGGCACGGATGGAAGCGCGGGAGGAAGAGATTTTTTCTGTTCTGCGCGCCGAATTCCCGGAGATCAGCGTCGCCCCATGAAGCCATCGCGCTGGATTGAGAGCGTTAATTGCGCCATCGAGGGGGTTCTTTGGACCGCCCGCACCCAGAAGCACATGCGCTGGCACTTTATCAGTGCTGCTGTGGTTCTCTTTGCTGCTCTCTTCTTTAAGGTTCCGACCGTCGATTTTCTGCTTCTGACTCTGGCGATCACGGTGGTCCTCTTTGCCGAGATTATCAACACCGCGGTGGAGGTGGTGGTCGATCTCGTCAGCCCTGATTATCACCCTCTCGCCAAGCAGGCCAAGGATGTCGCCGCTGGGGCGGTTCTCCTCGCCACTTGCGGGGCGGCGGTCGTCGGTTATGTGGTCTTCTCCTCGTGCATCTTCGCCGCTGTGCCGGGGAAAGAGCGGATGATTGCCGATGTCCCCGGTGATGTGGCGGTGGTCTCGATCCTGATCGTAACGATCGCGGTGATTCTGCTCAAGGCCCGCTTTAGCAAGGGGAGCCCGCTCCATGGCGGTATGCCGAGTGGGCACGCTGCTGTCGCCTTTGCCATTGCTGTCGCGATCGTCTTTTCCGGGGCGACCCTGGTCATCGATCTTTGCGCCTTTACGCTGGCAGTCATGGTCAGCCAGAGCCGGCTGTTGATGAAGATTCATACGCTGGGTGAAGTCCTCTTTGGCGCTCTGCTCGGGAGTAGTCTCGCTCTCTTTTTGCATCTATTGCTTTAATATCCCAAACTTTCAAAGGAGAAGCCAACGTTGGAAAGTGACAGTCCGTCCTCAAAAAGATCCCCGCTCAGCATCCTGTTCAGTCGTATCTTTTCCGGTCAGCCACGCCGGGCGCGCACCGGCGAAGAGTTGCAGGAACTTATCGAAGAATCAGAAGCCAACGGCATCCTCAACGAAGAAGAAGGGGAGATGCTCCACTCCATCCTCGAGTTCGGTGACATGATCGTCCGTCAGGTGATGGTCACCCGTACCGATATGGTTATCTGCCCGATCACCGCCAACCTCTCCCGTCTCCTCGAATTGATCAATTCCAGCGGCCATTCACGCATCCCCATCTTCGAAGGGACCACGGACGGCATCGTCGGCATCGTTTATGCCAAGGATCTCCTCCGCTACTGGGGAGCCAACGATGACACCCTGACCATTGCCGCGGTCATGCGCACCCCCTTCTTTGTCCCCGAGACCAAGGCGGTGGAGGACCTCCTTCAGGACTTTCGCAGCAAACGGGTGCACATGGCGATCGTCATTGACGAATACGGCGGCACTTCGGGATTGGTCACGATCGAGGATCTGCTCGAAGAGATTGTCGGCGATATTCAGGATGAATTCGACCGGGAAGAGGATTGGCTGATCGTCGAAGAGGATGGAGGTGTTTTAGTCGATGGCCGGCTCAATATTGCCGATCTTGAAGAACATTTCGATCTGGAAATTCCCCGCGACAAATTCGATACAGTCGGCGGTTATCTCGTCAATCTCAACGGCCAGGTGCCGGCCTGCGGTGAATGCTTTTCTGACAGCGGCTTGATCCTCGAAGTCATTGCCGCCGACCAGCGCAAAGTCTCCAAGGTGCGCATCCGTCGCACCGCCACAAGCCCGAATGTGGAGAATTACGAATAATGTGGCGTTTTCTGGCCGCCGTCCCATGGCGGATCCTCTTCAGTTCGACCATCGCCGGCCTGCTGCTGGCCTTGGCCTATCCCCGCCCGGACTTTGCCGCCATCGCCTGGGTCGCTTTGGTCCCCCTTTGCCTGTGTCTGCATGCCCGCCCATTCTGGTCCGGTTTTGCCGCCGGCCTCGGTTTTTTCGGCCTGGTCCTGTACTGGCTGAACATCGTCATGGTCACCTTTGGCCATCTCCATCCCCTCCTTTCGCTCTTCTGCTATCTCGTTCTCGTCGCTTATCTTGCCCTCTTCTTTGCCGGTGTGACCTGGGTGACGGCTTACCTGCAGCGCCGCCTCAACCTCTCTGCTGCCTTGACCTTTCCTGTCCTTTGGGTGGCGTTTGAGTATCTCCGGGCGCATGCTTTGACCGGTTTCCCCTGGGCGCTCCTCGGTTATTCGCAGCAGAGCTGGCTGCAGGCGATTCAGTCGGCGGATCTCTTCGGCGTTTACGGTCTCAGTTATCTGCTCGCCCTGGTCAACGTTACTGTCGCCCTGGTGATCATTGCCCTGCGCGAACGCCGACCCATGCCGCGCCTTGCGATTGCCGCCTCGATCCTCCTCTTTAGCGCCAATCTCCTGTACGGCTATCTGTCCTTGCAGAAGAATCCGGCCGAGCGCGAGCAGACTCTGACGACGACGCTGGTACAGGGGAATATCGATCAGTCGATCAAATGGAATCCGGCCTTTGTTCAGTCGACCGTCGATCGTTACCGCGACCTTTCGCTGGCGGCGGCCGGCGAATACAAGTCGGAACTGATCGTCTGGCCGGAAAGCGCCACCCCCTTTTATTATCAGGATCAGAATTCCCTGGGCGAAGAGGTGCGACAGGTGGCGATCCGCAGCCAGGCGGCGCTCCTCTTCGGCAGTCCGGCTTATGAAAAGCGCGCTGACGGGCGCTGGCACTTTCTTAACAGCGCCTTCCTCCTTGGGCCGCAAGGGGAAACTCTCGGCCGCGGCGACAAGGTCCATCTCGTCCCCTTTGGCGAATATGTTCCGCTCAAGAAGGTCCTTCCCTTTGTCAACAAGCTCGTCGAAGGGATCGGCGACTTCTCGGCCGGTATCATTCAGCCGCTGCGTCTCGGCGAACATCGCATCGGTATTCTGGTCTGCTACGAAGGGATCTTCCCGGAGCTGGCCCGCGCTTATGTGAATCAGGGGAGTGATCTCCTCGTCAACGTCACCAATGATGCCTGGTACGGCCACTCCTCCGCCCCTTATCAACACCTCTCGATGGCCCGCTTCCGGGCTATTGAAAACCGCATCTGGCTGGCGCGGGCGGCCAATACCGGGATCAGCGCCTTTATCGACCCCACCGGCCTGATCATCGGCGCAACGCCGATCTTTGTCACCCTTTCCACCACCGCCAAGGTCGGGCTCGGCAGTCGGCCAACCCTGTATCGCAGCATCGGCGATGCCCTGCCGCTTTCCTTCCTGCTGCTTTGTGCCTACTGGTTCTGGTGTGCCTGGCGCCGGCCGCAGTCGAGCTGAAGCTGACCAAGGAGATTTCATGGAAGAATTGACCGCGATTTACCAAGCATCCCTGGCCAAATGGGGCATTGAAGGGCAATATGATCAGGCGATCGAAGAGTGCGCTGAACTGATCACAGCGCTGATGCACCTGCGCCGGCAGCGCAATAACGAGGAGGAAGTCATCGCCGAACTCGCCGATGTCACCTTGATGATCGGACAGCTCACCTATATGTTCGGACCCGAGCGGGTTGCACAAGCCAAGGCCGCAAAGATCGCCAAGCTCCATGCCCTCCTTGACGACTGACCAAATAAAAAAGTAGCTATTCAGCACACCAAGAATAAATCCTTTATTTAACAGGGATGAACAGGATGAAAGGGATAACGGCTAAAATAAAAAGCAACTAATTCTTTGTTTTAAACCAAAAATGCCTTTTATGTTTTATCCTCTTTATCCCTTGTATCCCTGTTAAATAGCATTTGCTTTAGTTGTTTCGAACATCCTGAATAGTTACACCAAAAATAAGACAGTGTTTGTAAACGCCGTACTTTTCTTGACTTGAAGTTCATCCGTTGCTATATTCCGCCGGTCATTTTCAGTGAGGATAAATTGATGCGTACTGCAAAGCTGACCAAAGGTTTGGTGCAGATCTATACCGGCAACGGCAAAGGGAAGACGACCGCCTCTCTGGGACTCGCCTTTCGTGCGGTCGGCAACGGTCTGCATGTCCATATCATGCAGTTCATGAAAGGACAGACGGTCTACGGCGAGCTTGAAGCCGCCAAAGCCCTGGCTCCGCTGCTGAGCATCGAACAGGTCGGCCGCAAGGATTTTGTTATTCCCGGTAAAATTGACCCGATCGATGTCGAGATGGCGCAGGCGGCCTTTGCCCGCGGTAAAGCGCTGGTCCTCAGTGGTGATTACGATCTTGTCATCCTCGACGAACTCAACTGCGCCGTCGATCTCGGTCTCATCCCCGTGGCCGACGTCAAAGAGTTGATCGCCCTCAAACCACTCACGACCGAACTGGTCCTCACCGGCCGCGGCGCCCACCCCGAGATTATCGCCCTTGCCGATCTCGTCACCGAGATGCGCGAGGTCAAGCATTACTACAACGCCGGGCAGCCCGCCCGGGTCGGTATTGAATCATAAGTCGTCAATTTCATAGAGAAAGAGGAGAGAAGATTATGGCAGAGAGAAAACTGCGGCTGCTGGTCGCCAAGCCCGGCCTCGACGGACATGACCGCGGTGCCAAGATCGTTGCCCGTTCCTTCCGCGACGCCGGTTTCGAAGTTATCTACACTGGCCTGCGTCAGACCCCCGAGCAGATCGTCAGTGCCGCGATTCAGGAAGATGTCGACGCGGTCAGCATGTCGATCCTCTCCGGAGCGCACAACACCCTCTTCCCCCGCGTCATCGAACTCCTCAAAGAAAAAGGCGCCCCCGAGATTCCGGTCTTTGGTGGCGGCATCATCCCGGAAGAGGATATCCCCGGCCTTCTCGCCGCCGGCGTCAAGCAGATCTTCACCCCCGGCACCAGCACCCAGGCGATCAACGAGTGGGTCGTCGCCAACATCCACCCGCGCGCCTGAGCGACTGTACCTGTCCATTGCGCCGGGGTTCTCAACTGTTGAGGACCCCGGTTCTTTTTTATTGAGCGGATCAGCTTTAATTCTGAAACGGTAGTCGCACACGGATAAACACGGATGTAACGGATAAAAGACTGATAAATCAAGGTGAGAAGCTGTTTGACGTTGATCACACTTTGGCCGGCAGCTGTGTTATATCCGTAATAATCCGTCTAATCAGATTTTATCCGTGTGCAAAATGCTTTTATCGAATTAATGAATGTGGAGATGCCATGGCATTGGCAGAACGAATACTGCAAGGGGAGATCCGGGCTACCGCCATTCTCCTCCGCGATATCGACGACGGCATGTCCAGTGCCGTGACCGAACTTAAGCAGCTTTATCCCCATACCGGCCGCGCCTTTATCCTCGGCATCACCGGTCCCCCCGGCGCCGGTAAATCGACCCTCACCGACAAGGTCATCGCCGCTTACCGTGCGCGCGGCCTCAAGGTGGCGGTCGTCGCCATCGATCCGACCAGCCCCTTTACCGGCGGCGCCATCCTCGGTGACCGCATCCGCATGAATCGCCATGCCACCGACGACGGTGTCTTTATCCGTTCTCTCGGCACCCGCGGCCATCTCGGCGGCCTGTCCCGTTCGACCAACGATATTGTCAGCGTCTTTGATGCGGCCGGCTGGGATATCATCATTGTCGAGACTGTCGGCGTCGGCCAGGATGAAGTCGATATCGTCCGCGTCGCCCACACCTCGGTCGTTGTCATGGTGCCGGGGCTGGGGGATGATATCCAGGCGATCAAGGCCGGCATCTTGGAGATCGGCGATCTCTTTGTCGTCAACAAGGCTGACCGCCCCGATGCCGACCGGGCGGTGCGCGATCTGGAGATGATGCTGGAGATGAACCATCCCCCCGACGGTGACTGGTGGCCGCCGGTGTTGCGCTGTGTCGCGCAAAAAGGGGAGGGGGTCGCCGAGCTGATCGAAAAGATCGACGAACATCGCACCTTTTTACAAAGTACTGAGCAGATCGAACGCTTCGAACGCAACAAAAGCACCCTGCGTTTTGAGACGCTGCTGCGCGATCAGCTCTACAGCCGCATCCATACCCACATCAGCGCCAGCGGCGCCCTGGCAGAGATGATTGCTGCCATCAGCCGCCGTGAACTCGACCCTTACAGCGCCGTCGAGACTATTCTCAGCGCCCATTTGCTGCGGGTCGATCGGCCAGAAAGTGATTGACAGTCGCCGTCTCAGCTTGCTATAAACCAAGCCGACATCAAGGGCGCATAGCTCAGCGGGAGAGCACTGCCTTCACACGGCAGTGGTCGTAGGTTCGATCCCTACTGCGCCCACCAAATATCA
>JACUTW010000127.1 GCA_014859605.1 Desulfuromonadales bacterium | reverse complement strand
GATCGAGCAGGATTACAAGGCGTGAGCTACGCCCTCGAAATTCTGCGCAGTGCAAAAAAGCAGCTGGCACATGTTGATCGTCAGGAGCAAGCGAGACAACACTGAAGTCAAATCAACAAAGGAGACAGAATAACATGTCCAAAGAATACACCTTCATCAAGGCCTGCTGGGGCCAGCCGACCGACTACGTCCCTGTCTGGCTGATGCGCCAGGCCGGCCGTTATTTGCAGTGCTACAAGGATGTGCGCGCCAAAGGCGGCGGCACTTTTCTCGATCTCTGCAAAGATCCCGAGCGCGCCGCTGAAGTGACCATCCAGCCGATCGATATCCTCAACGTCGACGCGGCGATCCTCTTCTCCGACATCCTCACCCCGATTGAACCGATGGGGATGGCCCTCGATTTCACCCCCGGCCCGATCTTCGAGAAACCGATTCGTACCGCCGCCGATGTCGAGGCGTTGATCGTTCCCGAGGACATGTCGAAAGCGGTCCCTTACGTGCCGGCGATCATCCAGCGCCTGCGGACGGCCTTTGCCGGGCGCGTCCCTCTCCTCGGCTTTGGTGGTGCCCCCTTTACCCTCGCTTGCTACATGGTTGAAGGACACGGGAGCAAGGATTTTGCCGCCCTCAAGCAGATGATGTACACCGACCCCGCCCTCTTCGACGCGCTGATGCAGAAGATCACCGAGATGGATCGGCGCTACCTCAACATGCAGATCGATGCCGGCGCCGAGGCGATCCAGATCTTCGACACCTGGGGTGGACTACTGGCTCCACACGACTTTGAGCGGTACATCCTCCCCTATGTCAAGCAGCTGATTAATGGCCTCAAGCGCGACGGCATCCCGGTTATCTACTTTGTCAAGAACGGCGGCACCATGCTCGAACTCGTCAAGGAAGCCGGCGCTGATGTCGTCGGTCTCGACTGGCACGTCAATCTCGGCAAGGCCCGCGACATCCTCGGCCCTGAAGTTGCGGTGCAGGGGAATCTCGATCCGACCGTTCTTTATGCGCCGAAGCCGTATATCGAAAAGGAAGTGCAGCGCATCCTCGACGAGAACGCCGGTCGCCCCGGTTTCATCTTCAATCTCGGCCACGGCATCCTGCCGACCGTACCGCCGGAGAACGCCATTCATATGGTCGAATGCGTCCACCGTCTGAGCGGCAAGAAGTAAGCGTCTTTCCGCAGGGGCGAATCATTATTCGCCCCTGCAGACCCTATCCCCATGAAAACAGAATCTCCCCCTCTCGGCCTCGTCGTCCTCAACATGGGTGGCCCTGACTCCCTCGCTGCCATCCAGCCTTTCCTTTACAACCTCTTCTCCGACCGTGAGCTCATCCAGTTGCCGGCCGGAGCGCTGCTGCAAAAACCCTTTGCCTGGCTGATCTCGCGGCTGCGGACTCCCAAGGTGCGGGAGAACTACCGGATGCTCGGCGGCAAGTCGCCGCAGCTGCGCTGGACGACCTTGCAGGCCGCCGGGATTGCCACGGCCCTCGGTCCGCAGGTGCGCCCATATGTGGCGATGCGTTACTGGCACCCCCGCGCCGACGCCACGGTGCAGCAGATGGCCAGAGACGGCATCGAGCACGCTGTCGTCCTTTCCCTGTATCCCCACTATACCGGCGCTACCAGCGGCAGCAGCATTGCCGACTTCCAGCGCGCTGTTGCCAAATACCATCCGACATTGAAGTTGACGATCATCAAGGAGTGGTTCGACTGGCCCGGCTATCTCGATGCCCTCGCCAACCGAGTGAAGGAGAGTCTGGAGACCTATCACGAGCTGATGCGCGACGAAGTCCAGATCCTCTTTTCTGCCCATGCTCTGCCGCAAAAGTTCATCGACCGCGGCGACCCCTACCTCGACCATGTCCTCGCCACGGTGCGCGGCGTCATGGAACGGGTCGGCGACCGCCCCTGGCAGCTCGCTTTCCAGAGCCGCAGCGGCCCGGTGCAGTGGATGGAACCGGGGACGCTAGAAACTCTCGACAAGCTCGCCGCCGAAGGGCATCGCGCCGTCCTCCTCGTCCCGGTCTCCTTTGTCTCCGACCATATCGAAACCCTGGTCGAGATCGATGACGAGTTTGCCCGCCACGCCCACGAGCACGGCATCACCGAGTTCGGCCGTACCGCCTCCCTCAATGATCACCCGGATTTTATCGCGGCCATGGCGGCGCTGGTCCGGCGCGAGATGGAGGCGCAACCATGAACTGCCGGATCTGCGCCAGCGAGTTCGATCCGAGCGCCCCCTTGAACGACCCGGCAGCGGAGATGGGGGATTTTATGGCCGGCGAGATCTATCACGATCGTGGCGAACTCTGCCCGCAGTGCCTCGCTAACCGCGGCCGTTTGACGATGATGTACTGTCGCGAGTACGACTGAACGCAGCCCTGGTCGATTCAAAACCGCTCACTCGTTTGGAACATCCTCACGCTGCTGCCTGCCGCTCGTACTCCTCGACCAATTCCCGATAGCGTTGCTCCAACTGCGGCGTCTTGGCCTTGGCGGCGGCGTAGGCCGCCAGCATCCGTTCGCGCAGCCCTTCCGGCAAGACCCGCTCGGCGAGGGGATAGAGGATATTGTCCTCCTTATCGATATGGCCGCGCAGCAGCGCCGCATATCCTTTAGCGTGTTCGGCGATGATCGCCCCCTGTCCTGACTCGCCGGTCAGGGCCTTCTGCGCCGCTGCTTCCATAGCACGCACGTGCGCCCGGCCCTGGTCGTGCTCCATGTGCATCGCCTCGATCGGCGACTGCTTCGCGGGCATGCCGTTGGCGATTAGCTCGACAAAGAGGACATCCTCTTCTTTGGCGTGGTGAAAACGGTCAGCATAGTTGCGGATGAAATCGACGGCGTCGAGATAGAACTGCCAGTTGCGGAACTTCCCTTGTTCGAGGAGGGCGGTGTTCTTTTCGACCAGCGTGATCATGCGCAGGATCAGCTGGTGCTCGTCGACCATCACCTGGGTTACGTCGGTCTTCATCTTTAGTTTCTCCTTTCGCCGTTGATGCCGATCACCACCACCTCGACCGGAACGTCCTTGCCTGACTTCTTCACTGCCTCATTGGCGAGCATCGCCAGACCTCGGCAGCAGGGGACTTCCATGATCGTCACCGTCACCGACTGGACGTTGTTGTTGGCGATCATCGCTGCCAGCTTGTCGACATAGGGGCCGGTGTCGTCGAGCTTGGGGCAGGCGTTGACCAAGACGCGCCCCTTGATAAAGTCGCGGTGGAACTCGGGGTAGGCAAAGGGGACGCAGTCGGCGGCGATGAGCAGATGGGCGTTCTGCAAATAGGGCGCGGTCGGCGGCACCAACTGGAGCTGAGTCGGCCACTGGCGCAGCTCGGAGGGGCGGTTGCCGCTTTCGCTGGTGGTGACGGTGTCGTTCTTTTCGATGGTACGGACTTGGGAACCGGGGCAGCCGCAGGCTAAGTTGGTCATGGTCGTTTCTCCTTTATGATGGTTTATAGTTGGTTGAGGGTGGCGAGGTAGGCGTTAATTTCGGCTTCAATCTGCGCTTCGGCTTCAGGGCCGAGGGCGTGGATCGCCACCACGTCCTTGACCAGGCAGATGCCGACACCGCAGGTGACGCAGCCGATATCGTGCTTCTGAAAAATTTCGCCGATGGCGGGGTGTTCCTGAATTGTTTTATTGATGGCGGCTTCGCCGATGTGCTGGGGCAGGTTCATAATTTCGCTCCTTTCGTGCTGTTGTTGAGTACAGCCTAG
>JACUTW010000126.1 GCA_014859605.1 Desulfuromonadales bacterium | reverse complement strand
AAACTCCCCGGCTCCACTTCCCTCACCTGTCCCAGCGCCGCTAATGTCACCAGCAGCTCGCCAACCTTGTCGGCGCGGGCGCGCTGGAAGGTGCGGGCGATGGTTTCGGCGGTGAGGGGGGCGGCGGCGCTGGCGAGGGTGGCGCGGACGGCCTGGACTTGTTCGGGGAGGGTTTTGGGCCAGAGGAGTTTGGCTGAAAACCCCCCGCTCGCTGCGCTCACTCCCCCCTTTGTCAAAGGGGGGTTGGGGGGGGATTATCCTTGTTTTTGCGTGTTAACCGGTCATATCAGGCGAGGAGATTATGTTATGATTATTCATGGTCCCTATCGCTTTGAGCATTTGGAGGTTGAATAAATCGCATGCATAAAGCCTTTGTCCTCCTCATTGCTAGCACCCTCGGCGTCTTGCTGCTGAGCAACAACGTTGCCCGGGCGGCAGCTCTTGCCCCGGAGCTGCGTCAACGCCTGGAGACTGCGGGACCGGGCAGTAAGGTGCCGGTCATCATCCACTTTACTGACCGCTTAGACGTGAAAGCTTTCGCGCAGCGCAGCGATCGCGCGGCTGCCCGTGCCGGGATGGTGCGGGGATTGCGCGATCAAGCCCGTCGCAGCCAGGGGCCGTTGCAGGCTTTTCTGCGGCAGCAGGGAGTCGAACCGACCGAACTCTGGCTGATCAATGCTCTGGCGGTGCAGGTGCCGCCACCTTTGGTCGAGACTTTGGCCGCATGGCCCGGTGTCGCCGCCGTCGAACTCGACGCTCAGATATCACCGCCGGCGCCGGTGACAATGGCTGTCCCGGCGGAACCGAGCGACAATATTGCTGCCATTGGCGCCCAGTCGCTCTGGGCTGCCGGGTTTACCGGCAGCGGTGTGGTGGTGGCAAGTTTCGATGGTGGCGTTGATCGCACTCATCCCGATTTAGCCGGTTGGCGGGGTGGCCCGAACGACTGGTTCGATCCCTACGCCGGATCCCTTACTCCAACGGATGTTGATGGCCATGGCACCGCCGTGACTTCGCTGATGGTCGGCGGCGCTGCCAGCGGGCGGACGATTGGCGTTGCCCCGGATGCGCAGTGGATCTCGGCCAAAATATTCCCTGATAGTGGTGATGCCGATACCTCAAAAATTCACCTCGCCTTTCAGTGGGCGATTGATCCGGATGGCGATCCGAACACCGACGACGCTCCGGATGTTGTCAATAACTCCTGGGGGTTCGAGACCGCCACAAACCGGTGCATCACCTTTGATTCTTTCCGTGGTGATATCCAGGTGTTGCAGGCGGCCGGCATCCATGTGGTCTTTTCTGCCGGCAACGGCGGTCCGGCGGCGGCGACCAGCGTCAGTCCGGCTAACTATCCAGAAGGGTTGGCGGTCGGAAGTATCGGCCCGGATTACGTTGTCAGTTCCTTTAGTGCCCGTGGTCCGAGCGCCTGCAGCGGCAGCATCTACAACGATCTGGCGGTCGATGTCTATCCGGAGCTGGTGGCACCGGGGGAGTCAGTGACTGTGGCATATCCCTTTAACTTGTTTCCCTTTGGCTATGCCGCCGTTACAGGGACATCTTTCACTGCGGCGCAGGTGTCCGGGGCGCTGGCTTTATTACGAAGTGCGATTCCGCCACTTCCTGGTGAGTCTGCTGAAGGTTATCGGCTGCGTCTGGAAAAGGGATTACTCACCACCACCGCCGATTTGGGGCCGATTGGCGCCGATAATAGCTACGGCCGTGGGTTGGTCGATCTGTCGGCCGCTTATGCCCGACTTACCGGCATTGGTAACAGCCTGCCGCCGCCGTCCCAGTTGCTAACCCCACAGAATAATGCCGTGGGGCTACCTTCGCCGCTGACTTTTTCCTGGTTTCAGGGAGAAGATCCCGACGGTGACGCGCTGAATATGACCCTGTTGATCGATACCGTTCCGCATTTTGATCCGCCCGCCCGAACGATCCTTGTTTCTGCCTTCGGAACCTCCGGAGTATTGATCGCCACTTTGGGCTTTGTCTGGCCGTGGTCAGGGAGAAGGCGGTGGCGGCTTCAATTATTGATTGCCGGTGGTCTGGCCGTACTCTGGCTGATGGTCGCCTGCGGTGGTGGTAGCGGAGGTGGAGGAGGTGGGAGCACAACGGTCGTGGCGACTGACAGCATCGTCGTCAGTAATCTTGCTCCTGCTACCACTTATTATTGGAAGGTGCAGACCAGGGATATTCACGGTGGCGAAAGTGAGAGCCCGGTTTGGAGTTTCACCACGCGCTAGCTGCGCGGCAAAGTGTGAGAAATGTAACAACAAAGCGCCCCCCGGCCGTAGCCTGGGGGCGCTTTCGTCTGAAATGTCCGATAGACCTGGTGCTTTCTTGCAAGCCCTGCAAACGTTCTCAGGATGCTCCAAAAAGCGTCGAGATTGGCACAGCACGATAGGTGACGTTCTGGATACGGAAGGGCAGCACCTTGTCGCCCGAATAAAAGAGGATGCCGTGCAGAAACTTCTCACCGGCGTAATCGGCAAAACTGGTCAGACCGGAAAAGTCTTCCGTCTTGACGGTCATGGATGCTTTGACTTCAACACCGACAACTTTGCCGTCACTGCGTTCAATGACCAGGTCAAGTTCATGTTTGGCAGTGTCGCGGAAATGGTAAAAGTTGACTTCCTCTTCTGCCCAGGCGGCGTGCTTCAGCAGTTCGGCATAGACGAAGTTTTCCACCAGCCCGCCGAAAAATTGCGATGTGTGCAGCGTTTCGGCCTGTTTCAAGCCAAGGAGCCAGCAGGCCAGGCCGGTATCGACGAAATGGAGTTTGGGCATTCCGACCACCGCACGTTTGGCGCTGTTGCGGACATAGGGATCCAGGCGATGAATGATGAACATCAGCTCCAGAATCTCCATGTAACGTTTCACGGTTTTGTCATCCTGCGCCAAGTCGTTGGCAATGTTGGCGTACTTGATCAGATTGCCGGTCATTCCTGCCAGGTTGCGGATGAGAGCGGAGAGTTTGCCATGATAGTCCCCTTTGACCTGATGCATGGTTTCAAAGTCTTTGAGCAAACGCCCCTCGGCATAGGAGGCAAACCAGGCACTGCGCGAGCGGGACGATTTGGCGATCGCTTCCGGATAGCCACCTTCCATGAGTATCTCCGCCATGGTGACCCGGTCAAGGGGCTGAAGCGTTGCATTGTCGAACGAGCCGGCAAGGAGTCGGTCAATCTGGTTGCAGCGCTGGCCATGGCGTTCCGTGTGCGAGAGCGGATAGAGTTCAATCCGCGCCATATGACCAGGCAGCGCTTCCTGGGTCTGTGCCGAGCGGAAGATGTCGGAGGATCCGGTGAGGAGAAAGAGCCCTTTTTCACCAGCGGCGCTGTCCGAGATCATCTTGATGGCGCTAATCAGGCCGGGCGCCATCTGAAATTCATCCAGAACCAGCGGCCTCCGTAAAGAAGCAAGGAGTCCGCGAGGGTCGCTTTGGGCAGATGCCAGCAGGGCGGTGTCGTCAAAGGTGTAGTATCCCAACTCTAGTTCGGTGGCTATTTCTCGGACCAGGGTGCTTTTCCCTGCCTGCCTGGGACCGGTAAGGTAGACAATACGAAAGTCGCGCAACAGTTCGATAATTCGTTCTTTTATGTGCCGCCGATAAAGCATGCCTCTCTCCTTTCAAGAAAGAAAATTGTATAACATAATCCGAGTTATTTAAAGGCATAATCCGAATAATTGATATGAGAAATCCGTAAAAATGCCAGGGCATAGT
>JACUTW010000047.1 GCA_014859605.1 Desulfuromonadales bacterium | reverse complement strand
TCCTTGCTGCCCTCGGTTTTCTGGTGCGCAAATACCACATGAACGAAGGGCACGCCGCTCTTTTAACTCTCGAACTTCTCAACGAAACCTACCGTCACAACAAACTCAATGATGAAACCCCCTGGAATCAGCATAAAGTTGCCGAAAAATGTATCTTTACCACCCATACTCCGGTCGCTTCCGGTCATGACCGCTTTCCTTACCCCCTTGTCGAGCAGGTACTCGGCCCCCTTGTCCCTGTCGACGTTCTCAAGCAATTTGGTGGCAATGAAGAGCTCAATATGACCGTTCTCGCCTTGAAACTCAGCGGCTTTGTCAATGGAGTCGCCAAAAAACACCGCGAAGTCTCCACCGCCATCTTCCCCGGTTTTAAGATTCATGCCATTACCAATGGCATCCACCCCTTCACCTGGGCCTCACCTTTCTTTATCAATCTCTACAACGACTATCTCCCCGGTTGGGCCAATGAACCGGAAGTTTTAGTCCGCATCGACTCCGTCCCTGACGAAGAGCTCTGGGATGCCCATGACGGAGCCAAATCCTTTCTTTTTCAGTATGTCGCAGAAGAGACCGGCATCACTCTCGATCCCGAAATCCTGACGATCGGTTTTGCCCGCCGTGCCACAGCCTACAAACGCGGCGACTTGATCTTCAGCGACATCAATCGCCTCCTTAAAATCGGCGCCGGCCGCTTGCAACTCATCTTCAGCGGCAAAGCCCACCCGCATGATGCGGCCGGGAAAGAGATGATCCGGCGGATTATCGAAGGGACACATGCCTTGGGGGGGATGGTGCGGGCGGTCTATCTGGAAAATTACAATATGGAGATTGCCAGCAAGATGATCCCCGGCGTCGATCTATGGCTCAACACGCCGATGCGGCCCTTGGAAGCGTCCGGCACTAGTGGCATGAAGGCAGCGCTCAATGGGGTACCGAACTTTAGTATTCTCGATGGCTGGTGGCTGGAGGGACATATTGAAGGGGTGACAGGATGGTCGATCGGCTCAGCATCAAGCAGCACCGCACCGGATCGTAATCATGACGCCGAAGACGCCCTCGACCTTTATCACAAACTTGAAAAGCTGATTATTCCCTTGTATTACAATGATCGACCCGGCTGGATTCGATTAATGAAGAATGCCATCGGTAAAAATGCTTACTACTTTAACACCCATTCGATGATGCGGCGTTACGTGACCGAGGCCTATATTCATTAAACTTCCTGGGTCTGGTGACGAAGAACCCTTCGCCGCAGGGCATGAAATGGCCGGTAACGCGGCTCGGACAAAGCTTCGCTTAAAGGGACGGCCTGAAGATCGATAAAGAGCTTTTCCCGGAAAAAATCTCCCAGTGAACGACCGGTCATGGCAATCAGGATCTTTTCAAAACCACTCCCCTCGCTGACTTGAACTGGGCGGCTCTGGATCTCTTCGCCGTGGCGATCAAAGAGGCGGAGAATCGCAGCATCAGCATCACCACTCATACCGACACTGTCAAGATCACAGCAAAGGAGATATGCGCCTTGATCATGCCAGCCAGCCAGGGCATCGTCACCAAAGATCTCATCGAGACAATGATCATGCAGGGCGCCGCGACGGCGCGAGCGCTGATCATGCCAAAAGAAAACTTCCTTGGTCTCGACCGATAGACGGCAGTGCGGACACTCCTTTTTCAAACGCCGGAGACGTCCCGACGGCAAAGCTTGCAACGCCTTAAGTGGCGACGCTGCCGGCCGCCGCGCTTCTTCGGCCAGGACAAAATCGGCCAACTGGCGAAACTGCTGATGAACAATGGTGCCGCGGGCATGCGTCAGCACCGGATAGATGCGGCTCGACAGGCCGGTCGTCAAGCTTTCGACCTTGGGGCTCTTGGTGATACAAAGATCGAGAACCTGATGCCCCCGTTCCCGCCCCGAGAAGGTAAGAAAGGCCTGCATGCCGATGTCGTGACGCAGTTTAAGACGGGCATCGATCAGGCTCGGCAGCAACCAGGCATGCCCAGGGTTACCGCCGGCGGCGACAAAGACATCAAGGATCGCCGGGGCATTCACCAGCGAAGGGCGATCCTTGATCGGGACAATCACCAGATCCGCGGCCGCTAAAGCATTGCTGGTGAAGTAGTCGATCACCGGCCGGGTATCGATGATCAGAATGCCGCCGAGGGTCGATTGCTCCAGGAGATTTTTTAAACGGAGGGGATCATCATCCGGCGGGGAGAGATGGCGCTCCGAGGCAAGATACTGCACCCCGTATTCGCCAAGATGGACAAGCTCCGCCGGATCTTCGTTGCGCAGCAGTCCGGCCACCGAGGCGCCGCGGCGCGGCCCGATGGCAAACATATTGTCGACGCTGAAATGGTTGTCAAAGGAGACGATCGTGACCGGCAGATCTTCATTCAGCGCTTTGAGGTAGACAGCGAGATTTGTCGCCAGAGTCGTCTTGCCGACTCCCCCTTTTTCGCTGGCGATCGTCACAACAAAGGGCCTGCGCTGCTCCATACTGCCTCCCGGCTACAATGAATCGTCCGCCTGCAAACTTTCCCAGCGTTCAAAGAGGTTGTTTACCTCATTCTGCAAAATTTCATGCCGGGAAGAGATCTCCTTCCAGCGGACGGCATCGTGGTAGAGTTCCGGATCGGCCATCAGCGCTTCGAGCGCCGCGACCTCCCCTTCCCGCTCGGCAAGTTTCGCCTCCACTTCCGCCACTTCTTTCAACCGCTTCTGCTCGCTGCGCTGCGTCTCTTTGCGCGTCGCATGCGCCCGTAAGCGGCTTTCCCGGTCATCACCAACAACTTGTCCCGTAGAGGGGGATCCTAACTGTTCAACCCGCAGTTGGGAATGTTCGCTCTCTCCTTGCAACCCTTTGGCCCGAAGAAAATCTTCATAATTGCCGAGCCATGAGGTCGTGCGCCCCGCATTGACCTCAATCACTCGCGTTGCCAAAGCATCGACAAAGTAGCGGTCATGGGAAACAAAGACCAGGGTGCCGCTATAGTGGCGCAGAGCGTCGAGGAGGACTTCTTTCGAGGCAAGGTCAAGATGGTTGGTCGGTTCGTCAAGGAGGAGAAGGTTCGCCGGTCGCAGCAGGAGGATAGCGAGGGCGAGGCGGTTGCGCTCGCCGCCGGAAAGGACAGCAACCTTCTTGTGGACATCATCGCCGGAGAAAAGGAAGGTACCGAGGATATCGCGGACCCGCGGCGCCATCTCAAAAGGAGCGGCATCAAGAATTTCCTCGATCACCGTCCGCTCCGGATTGAGCACCTTGGCCTGATCCTGGGCAAAGTAGGCAAGAGAAAGGTTGTGTCCCTCAATCCGTTCGCCGCAGCGGGGCGCTTCATCGCCGGCTAAAAGGCGCATCAGCGTCGATTTCCCGGCGCCGTTGGCGCCGACCAGAGCAATCCGCTCCCCCTTTTCGACGATCAGCTCGACTTCGGCAAAGATCGTCCGCTCTCCGTAGACCTGCGCCACGCCGTGCAGTTCGAGAACCACGCGGCCGCCTTTAGGAGGCTCGGGGAAACGGAAAGCAATCCGTTTGCGCTGCGGCGGCACGACAATCCGTTCGACCTTCTCCAGCTGCTTGATGCGACTCTGTACGGTCGAGGCTTTATTGGCCTGATAACGGAAACGACTGATAAAGGCTTCAGTCTTCTCGATCTCTTCGTCCTGACGGCGTTTCTCTTCCAAAAGGGCGGTGATCCGCCGCTCGCGCTCATCGATATAACGACTGTAGTTGCCGGGATATTCGGTCAGCTTGCCGTTCCAGACCTCGACAATCTTGGAGACAACCTGATCAAGGAAGAAGCGGTCATGCGAAACAAGGACGACACTGAAGGGGTAGTTCTTCAGATATTCTTCCAGCCAGTCGCGGGCGGGGAGATCAAGATGGTTGGTCGGTTCGTCAAGGAGGAGGAGATTCGGGCGCTGGAGAAGAAGTTTGGCGAGGGCAATTCGCATCTGCCAGCCGCCGGAGAACTGTTCACAGGGCTTTTCCCAGTCGCTCTCGGCAAAACCGAGACCGCGCAGGACCTTGGCAATCTCGGTCTCCATCGCATAGCCACCGCGATGCCGAAACTCTTCCTGCAGGTGGGCGTAGCGATCAAGATCCGCTTCTTGATGCGTTGTACTGATCCGCTCTTCAAGTAACTTAATCTCGGTTTCCATCGCTAGGAGCTCTGAAAGGGCCGACTGGACTTCGCTAAAGAGTCCCTGCCCATGGTGTTCGAGACCATCTTGGGGGAGATAACCGAAGGTCAGCCCCTTGGCAAGCTGTACGTCACCGCTATCGACTGAAACAAGACCAGCGAGGATCTTAAGGAGGGTCGTCTTGCCGGCACCGTTTTCACCGCAGAGACCAATCCGGTCACCAGGACGGATGTGCCAGTCGATGGCATTGAAGATCAATCGACCGGCGAAATTTTTTGTCATTTTTCGTAATTGCAGCATAGGTTGGGGTTTATAGCACAAAGCTGTGCCAGGGTGAAGAGGTTGAGGTGATCGGAGTTTATGAGACCGCCTGTTGCTGATACAGATACTTCTGGAACCCTGCAAACGCCTGCCCGATCTCACCGGGTGTCTGCCCCAAATCAGCCACGGCATCGGGGATCGAATCACGATACTTGAGCTTGAGCATCGGCGTCAGCTTGGCCTGGTCCAGCTCCTCTACCCCCTGCGTCACATAGTGCGAGAGAACAAAGTTCAAGAAGACCTGCAACTTGGTGTTGAAGTGCGTCGAAATAATCACCTTGGCCTTTGCCGCCCGGTCCTCAAAAGGGACAGCGGCGAAGCGGTCACGCCAGGCATTCTGAACAGCAAAAGTCAAAGACCAGAGTTCCTCCGGGCTCGGGTAGCAAGCTATCTGCCCTTCATAACTCCCATGATTCTCATAATTCCCCTAATTTCTTATACTCCCACCCCGCCTTCATCCCTTCCTCCGCTCATCCAACCGCTGCTGATCCCGAGCCTGCAACCGCGCTTTCGTCATCCGCTCACGCAGGCCGCCATCTTTAAGAAAATCCTTTTCGAGACGTTTGAGCTGTTGATCAAGCAGATAGTTGGCCTGGTGAACCAGGCAGATCGCAATATTCGCCACCACTTCGGCGGGGCGGGTCTCGACAAAAGTCCTATAAGTCTCATAACTCACATCATTCCCATGACCAAGCTTGCGCACATACAAAGCCTCTTTGGAATCTTTATCCCAAATCGGAAAGTCGCGGACCTTGAGAAAATCCCGGTAATCCTCCAGCAGCTCTTCGAGACTGGCCCGCGCCACATTGGTCAGCTTGATCTCCATCTCTTTCGAGGTCGGCGCCGCCTTGCTCCCCTCGACGATATTCTGTTTACCGGAACGGGCCGCCTGCACCATCTGATCGACGGTACGGTCGCTTTTTTTGAGAAAACTCTGGCAAAAGCGGTAGGTGATCTGGTAAACGACCTCGGATTTCTGGTATGAGAGCAGGGGCTGGTAGTCACCTCGAGGAATTAAAATCGAAGACTGGGAATTCTGAGAATCATGGGAGTCATGTGAGGGCGTTGTTGCCTTCCCATGATTCTCAGAATTCCTATGATTCCCATTCCCAAAATTATCAATCACAACAACCCCCGAATCTTCGCCAAAACCACCGCCGCTATTGCGCCCGGCATTCCCCATGTTCTTGATCTTCGCTTCGTAGAGGTGCGAGAGTTCGTGCTTCTCGACCTGCGAGCCGAAACTCAGTTCATCCACATGGTCGATGACATCACGCAGGATATAGCCGCTGTGGATCTTGTTCTTGATCTCGCCGAAGATCTCGCCGATCTTGTATTCGATGGTATTCGGCCCGCTCGCCTTCTGCTTGAATCCATGCAGATAAGGAAATAGCTTACGATCGACAAAATCGCGCAGATCATCACCGGCTAACGCTTTATTGTGATCGAGCTTACCATCTGCCCCCTTCGGCGCCGCCCAACTTGCCCAGCGGTACGGCTCATCGAGTAGAAAGATGTAACTCTTCCCCTCCAGCTCGGCCTCCATCGCCTTATCCTGCTCCAGGCTGTCCAGATACTTCAGAAAGAGCAACCACGAGCTCTGCTCGGCGTAATCGAGCTCACTGGCACAGCCGGCTTCTTTATGCAGGGCATCGTCGATATTTTTAAATGTTTGCTCGAACACAGTTGATCCTTCTTGGAATGATTGGCGCGAAAATAAAATACCGCCCGTGCGGAGACAATCCCGTCGGTACGGTTCGCTAATATGCTGGCAGTCGATATTTGCTGGTGAGTGGCAAAACGCCCCCCCCCGTGGATCTATGCAATTCAATAAGAGGCAGCACAGTAGCATGGGCCGATTCACTCTTCAACCAATGATTTATGCCAACCAATAACTGAAACAGAGTCCCAAAACGCAAATAGGCCACCTCTTGCGAGATGGCCTAATTACTTGTTTTAATTGGTCGGGGCGAAGTGATTCGAACACTCGACCCCCAGCACCCCATGCTGGTGCGCTACCAGGCTGCGCTACGCCCCGACGAATAACGATGCGGATTATGGTCAAATCAGTCACCGTTGTCAAGGCATTAATTTACATTATTCGCCGGTCAACAACACGCTGTGCCTTGCCTTCGCTGCGAAGAATACTGCTCGGTTCCACCAGCTTGACTTTGACACCGATGCCGAGGGCATTGGCAAGACGTTTTTCTACGGCCAGAACAAATTCCCGCTGCCGCTTCATTTCGTCAAAGAAGATCGATTCATTGACTTCGACCTGGACTTCGAGTCGATCGACATTATCGATCCGCTCAATCACCAGCTGATAATGTGGTTCACACCCCTCGACCTGGAAGAGGATCTCTTCGATCTGGGTGGGGAAGACGTTCACCCCTTTGATGATCAGCATGTCGTCGCTGCGCCCCATGGTCTTTTGCATCCGCACCAAAGTCCGGCCGCAGGCACAGGGGGCATAATCGAGACGGGTGATATCGCGGGTGCGATAACGGATCATCGGGAAGGCCTCTTTGGTCAAGGAGGTCAACACCAGCTCACCGACGCTGCCGGGCGGCAGGACTTCGCAGGTCTGGGGATCGATGATCTCGGGGATAAAGTGATCTTCGAAGATGTGCATACCGCATTTTTGCAGACAATCGCCGGCGATCCCCGGCCCCATGACTTCGGAAAGGCCGTAGTTGTCAGTGGCAACAATATGCAGGCGCTCCTCGATCTGCCGTCGCATCTCTTCGCTCCACGGCTCGCCGCCAAAGAGGCCGACTCGCAGGGAAAGATCCTGCGGCTTGACGCCGAGTTTCTCCATGCGATCGGCAATAGTCAGGGCATAGGACGGGGTGCAGACCAGGACGCTGGTCTTGTAATCCTGCATGATCATGATCTGCTTGTCAGTATTGCCGCCGGACATGGGGATGACCGAAGCGCCGATCATTTCAGTACCGTAATGGAGGCCGAAGGCACCGGTAAAGAGTCCGTAACCGAAAGCGATCTGCACGACATCATCGTGCGTCACTCCGGCGGCGGTCATAAAGCGGGAGACCAGATTCGACCAGGTGTCGAGATCGTGACGGGTATAGCCGACCACCGTCGGCTTGCCGGTGGTGCCGCTCGAAGAATGAATCCGCACCACTTCCCGCAGCGGCACCGCAAACATGCCATAAGGATAGTTGAGACGCAGATCCTCCTTCTCGGTAAAGGGGAGACGGCTCAGATCGGCGAGGGATTGGATATCCTCGGGAATAATGCCAGCGGCATTGAACTTATTACGGTAACAGGAAACATTCTTGTAGACGCGATTGAGGGTCGCCTGAAGACGCTCCAACTGCAACTGCTCAAGTTCTTCCCGCGGCATACATTCGTGTTGACGATCCCAGATATTCATAGCAGTCCTCAATTCTCCCAGATCTCTTTCTTCTCTTTACCCAGGTAAGCACGCTGCACTTCCGGATTATCGAGAAGTTCAGACGCAACTCCGGAAAGGATGACCTTGCCGGTCTCCAAAACATACCCCCGGTCGGCCAGTTTCAAGGCAGCTTTGGCGTTCTGCTCAACCAGAAGGATGCTCGTCCCTTTGTCACGGCACAGGGCGGCAATGACACCGAAGATCTCCTGCACAACCAAAGGGGCGAGCCCCATGGATGGCTCGTCAAGGAGAAGGACTTTCGGCTTGGCCATCAATGCCCGGCCGATGGCAAGCATCTGCTGTTCGCCGCCGGACAAAGTACCGGCGAGTTGTTTGCGGCGTTCACGCAGGCGCGGAAAGAGGAGGTACATCTCCTCCAGATCGGCGCGAATGACTTTACGTGACTCGCGCCGCCGAAAACGGAGATAAGCGCCGAGTTCGAGATTATCCTCGACGGTGAGCGGCTTGAAGACCTGACGTCCTTCCGGGACCTGAGAGATGCCGAGTTCGACGATTCGTTCCGGCTCGCACCCTTCGATCCGCTGCTGGTCATAAAGGATCTCACCAGTACGGGCCGGAGTCACCGCGGAGAGGGTATTAAGGAGGGTCGTCTTGCCGGCACCATTGGCGCCGATGAGGGTGACAATCTCGCCGCGCCCCAAATGCAGAGAGACATTCTTCAGGGCGTGGACGGCGTTGTAATAGGTATTGATATTCTTGAGCTTGAGAAGTTCCATCTCCCCTACCCTTCGCCAAGATAAGCGGCAATCACCGCACTGTTGTCCTGAATCTGTCGCGGTGTCCCCTCGGCAAGCTTCTGACCGAGATTGAGGACGACAATGGCATCACAGACATCCATGACCAGTTCCATGTCATGCTCAACCAGAACGACGGTCACTCCAAGGTCTCGAATCTTGCGGATCAACTCGCCAAGCTCCCAGGTTTCACGGCTGTTGAGTCCGGCCGCCGGCTCATCCATCAACATTATCTGCGGTTCGAGGGCCAGGGCGCGGGCGATTTCGAGCAGGCGTCCTTTACCGAAAGGGAGGCTGGCGGCGGACTGCTCGGCGAGCTCGGCAATACCGACATAATCGAGGAGTTCTAGAGCGCGGCTCCGAATCCGTTTCTCTTCCGCCAGATGCCAGGGGAGCTTGAGAGCACAGGCAAGGATGCCGCAATGGCTCTTGGTGTGGAGGCCGACCATGACGTTCTCAAGAACGGTCATCTGGCCGAAGAGTTCGATATTCTGGAAGGTGCGGACCAGGCCGAGGCGGGCGAGTTGATCAGGGGGCAGGCCGCTGATGTCGCGACCGTTAAACAGGATCTGGCCGGAGGTGCGGCTGTAGATGCCGCTGACGATATTGAAGAGGGTGGTCTTGCCGGCGCCGTTCGGACCGATAACGCCGGTGATCTCCCCCTGCCGGATGGCAAAACTGACTTTATCCAGCGCGATCAAGCCGCCGAAGACACAGGTGATCTCCTTGACCTCAAGCATCGGCGCCCCCCTTCCCGCCCAAGGTATTGCGGAGATAATTCCAGACCAGAGTTCCACCCTGAATCAAACCGCCGGGGAGGAAGATGGTCATGATCATCAACAGAGCGCCGTAGAAAATGATGTCATAATCATGGAAAGCGCGGAGGAATTCCGGCAAAAGCGTAATCAGGGCGGCGCCGAGGAAGGAGCCATAGATGCTCCCCAAGCCGCCGATCACGACCATGGTCAAAAGTTCGACCGAGAAATGAAAGCCAAAGGTACTGGGGGAGACAAAGGTGATGTAGTGGGCGTAAAGGCTGCCGGCGAGGGAGGAGATCATCGCCGAACAGGCAAAGATCTGCACCTTGAGGAGACGGGCATTGATCCCCAGGACCTGGGCTGCGACTTCCGAATCGTGAATTGCCCGCAAAGCGCGACCGATGCGCGAACGGGTGAGATTGATCGCCAAAAGCATGACACCAAGGGTCGCGACCCAGATCAGATAATAGTTCTTCATGTCGCTGTCAAAGCTAATGCTGCCGATGCTGAGATTGGGGATACCGGGAAAGCCGGAGGGGCCGCCGGTGAGATCGACATATTCGTTGATGACAATATAGACAATGATGCCAAAACCGAGAGTCGCCATCGCCAGGTAGTGCCCCTTGAGCTTGAGGATCGGAAAGCCGATAACAAAAGCGAGGGCACCGACCGCCAGGGCGGCAAAGATCATCGCCAGCCAGGGGTTAAAACCGTGCGTCGTAGTCAGAATCGCCGAGATATAGGCACCGAGGCCGTAAAAGGCTGCCTGTCCGAGGGAAATCTGGCCGGCAAAACCGAGCAGCAGATTCAAACCGATGGCGAGCATGGTATTGATCCCGACAAAGACCAAGACATTGAGGATGTAACCGCCCTGAAAGTAGAGGGGGGCCGCGACCAGGACCAAAGCAGCGAAAAGGGCAAATTTCAACAGTTCACGTTGCATAATACCGCTAGACCCTTTCACTTGAACCGCGGCTGAAAAGGCCCTGGGGTCGGAAGAAGAGGATCAGGAGGAGGATGACAAAGGCAACCGCATCTTTGTAGCCGGAAGAAAAACCGGCACCGAGTGATTCGAGGACGCCGAGCAAAAGACCGCCAATGACGGTCGGCAGACCACTGCTCATTCCGCCGATAATTGCCGCACAGAACCCCTTAAGGCCGAGCATGACCCCGACATCGTATGAGGTCATGGTCAAAGGGGCGATGATAATCCCGGCCATGGCGCCGATCGCGGAAGAGAGGATAAAGGAGAACATGATCATGCGCCGCACATCGATGCCGACCAGGCCGGCGGCACGACGGTTGACCGCACAGGCCGACATCGCCTTACCGCTGATAGTGTGGGAAAAGAAGAGCTTGGTGCCGATAATCAGCAGGATGGTGATGGCAAAGATCCAAAGGTGCTGCGGCAGGAGGGTGGCGCCGGCAAAGGAGATCGGCTCGTCACCGGAGAAGGTCGGCAAAACGTGAGTATCCTTCCCCCAGGCGATCATCGCCACACCGCGCAGAAAGATACTGCCGCCGATGGTGATGATGACCATATTCATCGGCGTCGGTCGGCGCAACGGGCGAATCGCAAAACGCTCAAAGAGGACACCGCACAAAGCCGTAACCACGACCGCCAGTAAAAAAGCGATCGGCAATGCCAGCCCCTGCTTATGGAAGAAGTAAACTCCCAGCATGCCGCCGAACATGACAAACTCCCCCTGGGCAAAATTGATAATGCCGGTGGAGTTGTAAATAATGGCAAAGCCGAGGCCAATCAGGGCATAGATGGCGCCGGTGGAGAGCCCGGAAAGGATATATTGCAACAATTGATCAGATAAATTCATGCCATTCCTGTAAAAACCGGCAGCGGAGGCAAAGGATGCGCCTGCGCTGCCGGTTGCTGCTTGCTAAATAACCTGTGAGTTACAATTATGAGGGTGAAACGGTGGGGCAGTAATTAGTCAAGGGCCTGCCAGTCGCCGCCCTTGATCCGCACCAGGACAAAAGCATCCTTGGTCAGTCCGGCATGATCCTGCGCCGAAAAGTTGAAGACGCCGCCGATACCGGCAAAGTTACTGCTCTTCTCCAGTTGCTCACGAATCATTTCCCGGGTGGTTGCCCCGGCTTCGATGGCGCGCCTGACCAGATTGATGGCATCCCAGGCATGGCCGCCGAAATGATCCCCTTCGACACCATAGAGTTTCTGGTAGCTCTGCACATATCCGACCAGAGAGGCCTTTTGCGGGTCGCTGGCCGGCAATTGGTCAGCAACGATAACCTTGCCGGAAGGGAGGATAATCCCCTCGGCGGCATCACCGGCAAGTTCAATGAACTTTTTGGAAGAGACGCCATGACTCATATAGAGCGGCAATTTGATCCCCAGCTGCTTGACATTCTTGGCGACAACCGCCGGTCCGGGATTCGTCCCCCAGCAGATGATCGCCTGAGCTTCACTGCCGCGAATCTTGGTGAGCTGGGCAGTCATATCGGTATCTTTGGGGCCATAGGTATCATCGACCACCAGAGAAATTCCGTAGCTGGCAGCATGGATTTTTAACTGCTCGCGGCCGGAAGCCCCAAAACCATCGGAGACGGTGAGGATTGCCACTTTATTGATCTTATTCTTTTGCAGGTTCTCAAAGATTTTAATGACGGCGAGGCCGTCATTCTGGGCAGTCTTGAAGACCCAGGCCTTGACCGGATCGGTGATCTTGCTGCCGGCAGCACAGGAGATCAAGGGAACCTTCTCCTTTTCAACGACCGGAATGACCGCCATTGTTTCACCGGTGGTACTCGGTCCGATGATCGCAAGGACGTTATCATCCTTGATGAGCTTATTGGCCAACTGCACCGCCTTGGTCGCGTCGCCGGCTGTATCATAAGTCACGAGTTCGAGCTTGCGCCCCTTGATTCCGCCACTTTTGTTAATCTCATCGACCACCATCTGCGCTGTGTTGCGTTCCGGTTCGCCAAGAAAAGAAGGGGGGCCGGTCACCGAAAAGAGCGCGCCGATCTTCAGCGGCTCAGCGGCAAAGGCCGCTGCAGACAGGAGCATTACAGCAAAAAAGGTCAATAATTGCACGGTCCGTTTCATCATCTCGCTCCTTGCTGATTATTGGGCCAGTGCCCAGTCGCCTTTAACAATCTTTACCATCTCGAAGGCCGAAAGGTCGAGGCCGTTGTGGTCGGTTGCAGACATATTGAAAACCCCGGAGATGCCGACAAGATTAGTGCTCTGCTCAATGCCGTTGCGAATCTGCTCGGGAGTGGCGCCATTCTTCTTGATCGCTTCGGTAATCAGCAACAGGCCGTCATACGCATAACCGCCAAAGGTCGAAGACTCGACGCCAAAAGTTTTGCGATAAGCGGCATCATATTCAGCCAGGAGCTTGGCCTGGGGGTCGGCTGCCTTGAGTTTATCAAAGACTGCCAACTTACCGGCCGGGAGCATCACCCCTTCGGCGGCTTCAATACCAGCCAGTTCAATGTACTTCTTGGAAGCAACACCGTGGCTCATGTACAGGGGGGTGGTGATGCCGAGCTGCTTGACATTACGGGTGACGACCGCCGGGCCGGGATTGGTCCCCCAGCAGATGATGGCATCGGCGCCGACGCCGCGAATCTTGGTCAACTGCGCGGTCATGTCGGTATCTTTAGGGCCGTAGGTCTCATCGGCGACAATGGTGAAGCCCTTCTTCGCGGCCAGAACCTTGAGCTGCTCCCGACCGGAGGAACCGAAGCCGTCCGAGACGGTGAGCAGTGCCAACTTCTTCTGGCCGAGTTTCTCAGCATGATTGAGAATCTTTTCGCCAGCAATCTGATCGTTGGCCGGGGTTTTAAAGGTCCAGGGATTGACCGGTTCGGTAATCTTGATTCCGGCGGCACAGGAAATCAGCGGGATCTTCTCTTTCTCCGTCACCGGTTTCACCGCCATGGTCTCACCGGTCGTACTCGGGCCGACAATTGCCACCACCTTGTCATCCTTGATCAGGCGATTGGCAAGCTGCACAGCTTTGGTCGCATCACCGGTGGTATCGTAGATCACCACTTCGATCAGGGAGCCCTTGATCCCACCCTTGGCGTTGATCTCCTTCACCAGCATCTCCAGAGTGTTCTTTTCCGGTTCACCAAGAAAAGCCGCTGGACCGGAGACGGCAAAGAGGGCACCGATTTTGATCGGTGCCGCTGCCTGCGCAACGGCAGCGGTCAAAAGGAGTCCGATACATACTAAAAACACCTTGAATTTACCCATAATTTTTCTCCTGTCCTGCTGCCGGTTATTGGTGGTTGCCAAAGCAATTAAACGCTGTAAATGCGTTCGCCCGTCAAAATTGTCACCCCTTGATCATGTAAACAGCGAATGGCTTCATCGGTATTGTCAAAACGGAAGATCATGACCGCACTACCGCTGCAACGCTCGACAAAAGCATACATATACTCAACATTGACACCGCAGTTGTCGAGAATGTTCAGCAGATTAAAGAGACCCAGAGGCTGATCCGGCACTTCTACAGCGACGACATCGGTCATACTGACGGTAAAACCATGTTCACGCAGCATACTCTTGGCAACGCCCGGTTGATCGACAATCAGCCGCAGGATGCCGAAATCGGAAGTGTCCGCCAAAGAGAGGGCGCGGATATTGACCCCCGCTTCACCGATCGTCCGCGTCACTTCGGCGAGACGTCCTGATTTGTTTTCAATAAAGATAGAAATCTGTTCAACTTTCATGGCCTAACCTCCCGAGAAACCTGCATTACCATTTACGGTTATCAATGACCCGTTTGGCTTTTCCTTCGCTGCGTTGAATCGTCTTCGGCTCCACCAGTTTAACCCGGCTGGTGACGCCGAGATTCTCTTTAATCTCTTTTTCGATCCGCTTGGCCAAAGACTGCAGCACCTTGATTTCATCGGAAAAGAGCTCTTCGCCGACCTCAACCTGCACTTCGAGGGTGTCAAGATTCTCTTCACGATCGACGATCAGGAGATAATGCGGCTCCACCCCTTCGACACGCACCAGAATCGATTCGATCTGCGAGGGGAAGACATTGACACCGCGGATGATCAGCATATCGTCGCTGCGACCGCTCATTCGTGTCAGACGGGCATGGGTACGCCCGCAGATGCACGGGGCATAAGTCAGGCTGGTAATATCGCGGGTGCGGTAACGGATCAGGGGAATTCCTTCTTTGGTAATCGTCGTGATCACCAGTTCGCCTTGAGTGCCTTCGGGGAGGACTTCGCCGCTTTCGGGATCGATGATCTCGGGAATGAAGTGATCTTCCCAGATGTGCAACCCGCTCTTGGCTTCAATACATTCGATAGCAACACCAGGCCCCATGATCTCGGAAAGACCATAGATATCGATGGCATCGAGATTGAGCTTGGTCTCGATCTCGCGCCGCATCGCTTCCGACCAGGGCTCGGCACCGAAGATGCCGACCCGCAACTTGAGGTTCTTGAAGTCGATCCCCTCCGTTCTGGCTTCTTCCGCCATAAAAAGAGAGTAAGACGGAGTGCAGGTCAGAACCGTGGAGCCGAAATCCTGCATAATCATGATCTGGCGTTTGGTATTGCCGCCGGAGATGGGGATGACCGAAGCTCCGAGGCGCTCGGCCCCGTAATGCGCTCCGAGTCCGCCGGTAAAGAGACCATAACCGTAGGCATTGTGGATAATGTCGCCGCGATGCGCGCCGGCAGCAACAAAAGAGCGAGCCATCAGGTCGCTCCAGTTGCTGATATCCCGACTGGTATAGCCGACCACGGTCGGCTTGCCGGTCGTTCCGGAAGAGGCGTGAATACGGACAATCTCTTCCATCGGCGCGGCAAAGAGGCCGTAGGGATAGGAATCGCGCATGTCCTGTTTGGTGGTAAAGGGCAAACGCTGCAGATCGGCAAGGCTCTTGATAGCGTCCGGGGAAATTCCGGCGTTATCGAAACTTTCTTCGTAAAACGGAACATTGCGATAGACCCGTTGCAGGACCTGTTGCAGACGCTTGAGCTGCAGGGCCTCCAGTGCCGGGCGCGGCAGAGTCTCAAACTCTTCGTTAAAGTAGCTGGCCATACTCACTCTCCTTGCAATTACAGGGCGCGGCCCATCTGAAAGGCGCGGATGTTGACCTCCAGCGCCTTGGCCGGAACCATCTTGTGCAGCGCGGCCAGCCAGTGCTCTTCAGCAATCTCCAGACGCTTCGAAACCGCGCCAAGGAGGACAGTGTTAGCGGCTTTGGGGTTACCGGCCTCACTTGCCAGATGGAGACCATCGACGAGAAGAAAATCAGGGAAGCGACTGCGAATCCGGTCGGCGAGATCGTCAGGATAGACCTCCTGACCGAGCAGGACCGAGGGGGGCGGAATGCGATAATCATTGACCACCACTTTGGCCCCGGCATGAAGCAGGGGGAGATAACGGTAGGCTTCCAAAAGTTCAAAACCGAAGAGGACATCCCCCTCCCCTTCCGGTACGGTCGGCGAAGCGACCGCGCGGCCGAAGCGGACATGGGAAACAACACTGCCGCCGCGTTGCGACATGCCGTGAATCTCACTCTTCTTGACGTCAAAACCGGCGAGCATGAAAGTTTCGGAGAGGATCTCCGAGGCAAGCAGAGTTCCCTGCCCACCGACACCTACCAGCAGAATATTGGTCACTTTATCGTTCATTACTATGAGGTCCTCGTTAAAGTCAGTTGATCGCGTCGAATTTACAGAGTTGTTGACAAACCGTGCAGCCGGTACAAAGGAGCGGATCGATATAAGCTTTGCCTTTCTTGCCGTCACTGGCTGGCTGCCATTCGATCGCCGGACAGCCGATGCGCAGACAAGCCTTGCAGCCGGTGCATTGATTCTGATCGACAGCAAGGATCTTGCCCTTCTCGAAACGGCATTCCCCCTTCATCAGACAGCAGGGCCGATCAGTGATAATCACCGACGGCTCCGGACGCTGCATTTCTGCCTCAAGCACCGCCCGGGTGGCGACGAGGTCATAAGGATCGACGGTCACGACATGTTTGATGCCGATGGCGCGACAGAGGTCGGCAATATTGACCTCGGGGGCAGTCTCGCCGCTCAGAGTGAAGCCGGAAGCGGGGTTCTCCTGGCGACCGGTCATGGCGGTGATACGGTTATCAAGGATCAGGACGGTTGCCGGTGCCTGATTCCAGGCCATCTCCATCAAGGAATTCACCCCGGTATGCAGGAAAGTCGAATCGCCGATGACCGCCACGACTCGCTGCTGCTCTTCCCGCGGCAAAGAACGGACGATACCAGAGGCATTGCTGATCGAGGCGCCCATACAGACGCAAGTATCCATGGCATTGAGCGGTGGCAGGAAGCCGAGAGTATAACAGCCGATATCACCGGTGACATAAGCATTGAGACGATTCAGGAGATAGAAGACACCGCGGTGCGGACATCCCGGGCACATGTTCGGGGGCCGCGGCGGCAACTTCTCGACCGTAACAGGTGCAGAAACCACTTTCGCCAGCAAACCGCCCTGCTCCAGGGCGTTGCGGATACGGCCGGGAGAGAGTTCGCCGCAAAGGGAGAAGAGCGCTTTACCGGTGACCTGAAGCCCCATCGCCTTGACCTGCTCTTCAATGAAAGGATCGAGCTCTTCGATCACCAGCAAGGTCTTGACCTTGGAGGCAAAGTCACGAATCAGGTCATGTGGTAGAGGATAGACCATGCCGAGCTTGAGGATTGAGGCTTGCGGGAGGACTTCCCGCACATACTGATAAACGACGCCGGAACAAATCACTCCGAGCTCCGCAGAACGCATCTCGCTGCGGTTAATCGTCGCCGTAGTTCCCCAGCGGGAAAGGTTGACAATACGCTCCTCGACCTTGGGGTGACGTACCCGGGCATTACCGGGGAGCATCACCAGCTTTGCGGCATCTTTGACCAGGGCCGGCGCCGGTAAATTATCGACCCGTTCGCCCAAAGTCACGATCGACTTGCCATGGGAAATACGAGTAACACTGCGCAGCATCACCGGGGTATCAAATTCTTCGGAGAGTTCAAAGGCAAGGCGGGTAAATTCCTTGCATTCCTCGGAATCGGCCGGTTCCAGCATCGGAATTTTGGCAAATTTAGCGTAGTTACGGCTGTCCTGTTCATTCTGCGAAGAGTGCATCTCCGGATCATCAGCCACGACCAGCACCAGACCGCCGCGAACTCCTGTGTAGGACAGGGTAAAGAGGGGATCAGCGGCAACATTAACGCCGACGTGCTTCATACATGCCAGAGCGCGAGCACCACCGAAAGAAGCACCGATAGCAACTTCGAGAGCAACCTTTTCGTTCGGCGCCCAGGATGCGTCAATCTCACTGTAATTAATGACGTTTTCGAGAATTTCTGTGCTCGGGGTGCCGGGGTAGGCCGAGGCAACTTTGACACCTGCTTCGTAGGCTCCACGGGCAATAGCTTCGTTGCCGGAAAGAATGGCGCGGTCCATGCTAATCCTTCTAAATAGGTTGAGTGATTAAAAAAACGGTGAGAGTAGTTGAAAATGAAACGGCATATTAATCAAGAACGGGCCAGGTTGTCAATCAAGAGAACCGGCCCGAAGAATCATGCCCTACATGTTTAGTTATAGAAAAAAATGATTTCAGTGCATGGAAAGGAGAGTCCCTTCCAGTAAGCCGAAATCACTGACTCGCAACGCGTCCTTATCCAGTAATTTCATAAGAGCAAGGACGATATCTGCGCCATAGACAATCAAGTCACCCCGCCCCTTCTCTATGCCGGGGAGGAGTTCACGTTCAGTTGCAGATAAAGGGCAAAGCCGCTGATACAAGGAAAGCAGAGCCGATCGGGACAATACATAGTTATTAACCCGTTGCCAGTCATACTCGGTCATAGCGAGATCAAAGGCGGCCAGGGTTGTCACTGTCCCTGCTGTCCCCACCAGTTGACAATCAGTTCCGGCAAGAAGGGATTGAAAACCGGCAAGGCGCAGATCATCAACCAGAACGGTCAGTATCTCTGTAATCACCACTTCCGGGCTAAGCGTTTCGGCGAGACTGACGACACCCAAAGGATAGCTCTTCTGCCAAAGGCGTTCCCGGTCTTTGATGACGATGAACTCCGTGCTGCCACCGCCAATATCAAAAATCAGCGCCGTCAGCGGTGACGGCTGCAAGCCGGCAAGCACCCCGGACGAGCTCAACGCTGCCTCCTCGTCCCCGTTGATGATTTCGACGGATATCCCGGTACGATTCAGAACCTCTGCAAGAAATTGTTCACCATTAACAGCACGCCGAACGGCTTCGGTCGCAACCGCACGGGTTTGAATCTGGTCAAGACGTCGCGCAAAGTTTTCTAGAGCTGACAGGGTCCGCGCGCTCGCTGCTGCAGAGATCCCTGTCTGCGGGTCGTATCCGCCGGCGAGACGGGTGATCTGCCGAAAATACTGGAAAGGAACGACCTGATCGCCAACAACTTCGCCGAGCAGCATCCGCACAGAATTACTGCCGATGTCGATAGCCGCCTTCACTTTTTATCTCCACTCAGGCACTTGGCAACACTGAATGCATGATCGGAAATTTTTTCAAAGGCTTGAACCATATCAATATAGATGAGGCCGGGACGGACAGCACATTCACCGGTGGTCAGTCGTTGCAGGTGGTCATTGCGCATCTTTTCTTCTCTGCGATCGATGAAATTCTCACGTCTCTGGGCCTCTTCCAGGATGTCATCGGCACCAGTATCGAGGGCCTCGACAATATAATCGACAAATGCAACTGTATCGACTGCAAGAGCATCGAGTTCGCGCTGGGCAATTTGGGAAAAAACCACCTGCCACTCCTGTTTGCGCTGCGACAAACGAACCAGTGCCTGACAATGGTCGCCAATCCGTTCAAAATCGGCAACCATATGCATCATCAAGGCGACTTCACGAGCTGAAGTAAAGGAGGAAGAACGGTGCGATAACTCCACAAGAAAACCGATTAACTCCTTTTGCAACAAGTCGAGAAGATTTTCATAGCGGGTCAACTTGTGCAGCCGCTCGGCCTTTTGATCGGCAAGGAACAGTTTGGTTTCATGGACCGCGGCCTGCGCTGTCTGCGCCATCCGCCGCAATTCAGAACGCGCCTGTGACAAAGCAATAGGTGGAGTGTTCAGGACCCGGTAATCGATAAATTGTAGCCCGAATTCATTGACCGTTTCACGTCCACGAATCAAGTACGTCGTCAGACGCGCAATTTGTTGCAGAAACGGAAGGAAGAAGAGGACGGAAAAAATGGCGAAGAAAGTATTCGCATTGGCAAGATGCCGGGTGATAAAGGGTTTTTGTCCAGGTGCCGCTTGATACCACTGCGCCTGCTCAAAGGTGGTGACGACAAAGTCTGCATCACCAGGTGTTAACAGACTGATTATCCGCAGGAAATAGGGGAAAACCAGAGCCAGGCAGGCCGCAGTTGAAACGACCACCAGAAACTGCGCAGCAGCAACACGACGAGCAGCCACAGAACCGTGCATAGCGGCAATGATTGTGGGCGCACAGGAACCGATATTGGCACCAAGGATTAGCGCGACTCCGGAGGCAGAGTGGAGATGACCACTGGCACCTAACGCAATAATTAAAGCAATGACGGCCGTAGAGTTCTGCACTAGAGCCGCTAAAAGAGCGCTACATAAAACGCTCAGCCAAAGATTCTCCTGCAACACGCTGATAAGCTGAACAAAATCGGGATTATCACGTAGCGGCTCAAAAGACGACGTCAACATCGCCAATCCGAGCATCAACAGGGAAAGCCCAAAGAGGACGGCACCGGCATCCCGCTGATAATTCTGACGTGCAAAAAAAAGCAGGGAAAAAGAAATAATCAGGAGGGGGAAGAGTAACCAGCCGGGATTGAAGGCGATAAACTGTAAAATTAAACTGGCGCCGATACTTGCACCGAGAACGACAGCGATGCCATCGACCAGAGAGACAATCCCATTACTGACAAAACCGATCGTCAAAACGGCGGTCGCCGCCGATGACTGAGTCAGAGAAGTAATTGTAAGACCAAAGAGGCAGCTTTTCAGACGATTTTTTATCAGCCCGGCAAAGACCACACGTAAGCGGCCACCGGCGATATTTTGCATCCCTTCTGTCGTTCGCATTAAACCGAAGAAGAAAAGGATCAAACCACCGACGAAATTAAAGAGTGAGGCTTGCGAGAGACCAGAAAAAAAATCGAGCACTGAAGAGTTACTTCACAACATCAAAGAGGAAAGAAAAGTTCGTATCGGGAAGATCAGCGTCCTCTGGCAACTGCAACGTTAAATCGACAAATTTTTTCTCGTACAGATCAATATTAAAAAAAAGCATCCCGGCAATATGGGCCCCGGCGGGGAGCGAACCGACCGGAAGAGCATAAGCCTCAGCAGAAGCCATCGTCTTTTGCGGCGAATAGGCAAGGGAACTTGCAGATTGCGTCGCATAGTCAAAATCAGTGATATCCTGGAGGTAATAAAATCCGACATATGGGTAGGGAATCAGATAATTCGCTTCCTGTCGCGTCAAGGCCGTAACCCGGTCAGCTTCAAGAGGTCTGTGCAGTTTGCGATCCTGATCATAAAGCATGAATGCCGCAAGAGGGATAAAACGCTCTTTTTTGCTATTGTTGACAACCTTCACATAAAAAGCGGTGATATTGTTTTCACCGGTATAAGGACCAAAGTCGAGATCCTGCACTTTGGCCGAAAGGGTTAAACCGTTTTCTGTTGCGGTCACGGTCTCTTTGTCAACAGCGAGTGAAACTAGCGCAGAAGTTCGCGGAACGACCTGGACACCGCAACCGGACAAGAAAAAAGCAAGGAAGACAATCGGTAAATATAACTTCATCGTTTGATCTCCTAAGCAATCGAACTAAATGTGACTTGCGGAATTTGAATCCGATTCTGATTATACTACCTCAATTACTACTATAAATTTCAGTTTTTTCCTTAAATGGATTCACGTAAATAGCAATCTCTACTCGCTCACCTTGCAGGCTGGAAAATGATTGCGGTGTGGAGAACCCGGTCAAATATAAATTACTGCTGTTAAATGGCTCCATTTTTTCCAGATAGTGCCAGACAGACTTCGCTCTTGACAATGAAGCCGCTAACTGTTCGGACTGAGGAGCACGACGTGAGGTAAAACCCTCTACCCGCACAATTTTTTCTGGAGAAATTTGAGTCATAACTTGAGCCGCAATCCGGTCAATTTCTGTTCGCTGATTTCTGCTTAGATTGCCGCTGCCACTGTTGAAATAAATTACACCGATCACTTTGCGACTTTTGAGGGCCCAGGGAAAATCCACAGGTTCAGATGCAATTGCAAGGGATGGTAAAGACAATAAAAATGTAAAAAAGATTAAAAAGAACAAAGATCTCGTCATTATTCTTCCTTCTGTACAAAGAGGACAATCTCGGCGCGCCGATTGAGCGAGCGCCCCTCTTCTGTTTCATTAGTTGCAATCGGCTCGTATTCACCGGTACTTTTTACAAAGACAATGGAAGGGTCAATGCCGTTATTGGTCACCATGTAGCTCGCCACTGCGATAGCGCGACGTAAACCCAACTTGATATTGTAATCATCAGAGCCAAGACTGTCTGTAAAACCATCAACTCTGAGTATGTACCAATTTTTTTCTGTTGTGATCGTCGCAACAACGTCGGTGATAGCAGCCTTTCCCTCTTCTGTTAGTGTCGCATCATCAAAAGCGAAGATTACAGTCGACGGAAGACGGAATTTTTTATGAGCGACAGCCTGTACCGACTTAGTCGGAACAGCCGCCAACGTCCCGGTGACCGGAGAGCGGACGGCCATTGTTTCTGCAACAGTAAGATCGCCCGGTACAGAAGCAACTACAGAATTTGACTGGCTGATGCCGGCAGCACCAGCCGTGATTGCTGCAAACGGCGGGGCTGTGACCGGCGGGGCTGTGACCGGCGGGGCTGTGACCGGCGGGGCTGTGACCGGCGGGGCTGTGACCGGAGCGGCGGCTGTGACCGGAGCGGCGGCTGTGACCGGAGCGGCGGCTGTGACCGGAGCGGCG
>JACUTW010000046.1 GCA_014859605.1 Desulfuromonadales bacterium | reverse complement strand
GCTGAAAGCTGAATAAATAGCAGAAAGGTTAGCCTGACCCTGGTTAGGCCCTGCCAGGACGTTAGGATTTCGTCGAAGGAAAAGCCGAAATAACAATTTACTCAAAAAAATATTGAGTACTATAGTAGGTACATGTACAATGATGGGTATTTAGATGGAAGGAGACTATTATGGACACCATCAGTTACTCAGCGTTCCGCAGCAACTTAGCAACGACCCTGGACAGGGTGAACGATAACCACAAACCGATCATGATTACGCGGCAAAACGGCAAGCCGGCCGTGGTTATCAGTCTGGAAGATTTTCAAGCCTACGAAGAGACGGCCTATTTGATGGCCAGCCCGAAAAATGCCGAGCGACTGAATCAGGCGATTGCTGAAGTTGAGGTGGGGAAAACCTTCCCGCATGAGTTAATTGCGGAATGATGATCTTGTGGGCGGAAAAGGCCTGGGAAGATTATTTGTATTGGCAGCAAATAGACAAAAAGATTCTGAAGCGCATCAATACTCTACTGCAGGAGATTACCCGTCAACCTTATGAGGGGATTGGCGATCCGGAACCGTTGAAGCACAACGGGTCTGGCTACTGGTCGCGGCGTATTGATCGTCAACATCGTCTGGTTTACAAAGTGAGAGACGAAGGCCTTGTGGTCGTTCAGTGTCGTTACCATTATTGATTCTGATTAACGTCAATCTGCCGCAAGATTCAGTTCCTCCCCTTTCAAGGGGGAGGTTAGGAGGGGGATGGGTCTTGTTGGTGCCGAAAACTTCCCATCCCCACCCCGGCCCTCCCCTTGAAGGGGAGGGAGAAAATTTCGGTGCGGAAGATTAGCGCTAATCAGGTTATAGATTGTTTGGTACTCAAATAGTAGCAGGTGGAAAGAAGAGCGTGACGGAAATTTATCCCCGACCAACAATCTTCACCCCCGAACTGGTGCACCGCCTGCAGCGCGCTTTACTGGCCGAAGGGGATGAACTTTTCTCCCTGGTACAGGATGGCGCCCCCGAGGTTCTCCGCTCCCTGCTGAAAAATCGTACTCTTGCCGAAGATCATCTTCTCGCCCTGTTGCGGCGCCGCGACCTGGCCGAAGATCTTCTCAAAGCCCTGCATCTGCATGAACTGACCTTGTCATCCTATCGGCTCAAGCTGGCCCTGGCCGTTCATCCCAAAAGCCCGCCCGCGGTGCTGCAACCTCTCCTATCCCATCTCCATCTCTTTGATCTTCTCGGCCTCTGCCTTCATCCCGCGACCACTCCCGACCAGAAGCTGGCGGCGGAGCGGACGATCGTGCAGCGCCTGCCAGGAGTGCCGCTTGGCAACCGCATCACTCTGGCGCGGCGGGCGCCGTCGACGCTGCTGGTGGAATTGTTGGGGGGAGGGGAGGCGCAGGTCATTACCGCGGCGCTGGATAATCCCCGCCTCAAGGAGGGGAGCTTGGTGCAATATCTCAGCGGCGGCCGGGCGACGGCGTATGCAATCACCACGATCTTCCGTCACCTCCGTTGGCAAAAGCTGCCGTCGATCCGCTCGACTTTGCTGAAAAATCCGCAGACGCCGGAGACCATCTTCCGGCAGCTCCTTGCTTCCTGCCCCCTGCCGGAACTCAAGAACCTGCGCCTCTCTAGTCGGCTGACTGCCCGGCAGAAAGTTTTGGTTGGGGAAGAGTTGCAGCGGCGGAGCTAGATTGCTTGAAATGGTCACGTTGTAAAGACTCGCACTTTGCATTATGATTATGTAAAGTATGATTCGATCAGACTTTAAGGGAGGCGCAATGCAAATCATTACAGCAACAGAACTGGCCCGTAATCTTCGTCAGGTTTTGGATCGTCTGGCGACGGAACCGGATGAGATTATTATTGAGAGGAACCATCAGCCGATTGGCCGATTGTTGCCTGGAGTTGGGCGTATGACCGCTTTGGAGGCTATGTCTGATCTGTATCGAACCTTGCCCAAGACTGCCGGTCAGGATTGGCTGCAAGATAGTCGGGCCACAGACTTGGCGGATGATATCTCTCAGGAAATGCGCGATCCATGGGATTCTTGATCGATACTTGTGTGTGGATTGATGTTGAGCAGGGGGTGCTTTCCCCGGCGGATGTCGCGATGGTCACGGGTAATGATGTTGTTTATCTTTCTCCGGTGACGCTGGCCGAGTTGAAATTCGGGGCTGAGGTTGCAACGGATCCTGCCGTGCGTCAGAAGCGACTTGTGGCTTTGCGCCGATTGCAACGTAAACCTCTATTGTCGATTGATGCGGCGACCGGCATCACCTTTGGGGAGCTTGTCGCGGGTTTGAAGCTGTCTGGAAAGGGTTATCGGCGCAGGGTTCAAGATCTCTGGCTGGCAAGTCAGGCGGTACAGCATGGATTTACTTTGTTGACACGCAATGCTGATGACTTTATGGATATTCCTGCTCTCGAAGTGGCGATTATATAAAATGTTCTTTGTGGTGCAGCACCTGCCGGCAACTCCTTACCTCCTTCCCCCTAGAACCTGCGCCTCTCCAATCGGCTGACTGCCCGGCAGAAAGTTTTGGTTGGGGAAGAGTGGCAGCGGCGGAGCTGATTACTTGACAGAAAGTTACACTAAGTGTAACTTTCTGTCATGTCAATAAGCCAACCCATCAAACAATTGAGCAAGGTGATCGAATCGCTGGCGACAGAAGATCACTACCTCTTTACCCTTTCCGATCTGCGTGCTGTCCTCCCGACAATCAGCCCTGGTGCGTTTAAGGTACTGCTGAGTCGGGCTGAAAAATCCGGTCTTTTCCAACGCGTCTGTCGCGGTCTTTACCTCTACCCTAAAGTTAACTATCCCCGCGGATTACTGCTCATTCACGCGGCCGCCAGGTTGCGGGCTGATACTTTTAATTATATCAGCCTTGAGACTGCGTTGAGTGATAGCGGAGTGATATCGCAGGTGCCTATCAATTGGATTACCCTGATGTCATCTGGCAGGAGTAACGTGATTCGCTGTGGGGATTGGGGGACTATTGAGTTTGTTCATACGACACAAAGACCAGCGGATCTGCAACTTCAACTTCAGTATGATCAGCGCTGTCACCTTTGGCGGGCGACCGTGGCATTGGCGCTGCGCGATATGAAAGCTGCCAAACGTCCTCTTGATTTGATCGATTGGAGTGTTGTCAATGAGTCTCTTTGAGCGGTTAGTTGCCGAGGCTATGAGTATGGAAACCGAGTTGAACCGTCTGGCAATGGTTGTGGAAAAGGAAATTCTCCATCACGACATTTTGCGGGAGATGAGTGGTGCCGGCTTATTGGAAAAGTTGACGTTCATGGGGGGGACCTGCTTGCGGGCCTGCTATGGATCAAGTCGCTTGAGCGAAGATCTCGATTTTACCGGTGGAACCGATTTCAACCGGGAGATTTTGCTGCCGCTGCCGGCTTTGCTGCGCGAAAAACTGCTGGTTAAATACGGGTTAGAGGTTGAAGTCAGTGAACCAAAGCGCGAGATCGGTAACGTTGATACCTGGAAATTAAAGATGGTGATCCGCCCCGAGCAGAAGGGGTTGCCGATCCAGAGGATTAATATCGATATTTGTGCCGTGACAAGTTATGACCAGCGGCCAATGATGTTGCGGAACCATTATGGCGTTGATATGGGGACATCCGGGCTGATTCTTCAGGTAGAGAGCCGTGAAGAAATTCTGGCCGATAAACTGATTGCTTTAGCGTTACGTCCGGGGCGTATTAAAAATCGCGATCTCTGGGATATTGTCTGGCTGAAGCAGCAAGGGATCAATCTCCCCACTGATTTGTTAGCCAAGAAGATCACTGATTATCACCACAGCGCCGAGAGTTTTGTGCCGCTGCTTGATCGCCGTCGCGAACTGCTTCATAACGATATGACCACGCACATGGCCTTTGGCCAAGAGATGAAGCGTTTTTTGCCAGCAAATCTTGTCGCCGAAACCATCGAAAATAAATCCTTCTGGCCTTATCTAACGAATCTTGTGACCACGGAATGTGATCAGGTGATCGCGTGGTTGTCGGGAAAGATGATATTCAAGATGTAAACCTGGAAACGGCTGTCGGCCGCAACGGCAGCGGCCAATGGCTTGTCTTACCCTTGCAGGCATGGTATTGTATCACATGGCTGAAGTAAAAATTATCGATCGATCATTCATGGTGTCGCGCAAGCGCGGGAATGGCACGCTCAGGTATGAAGTGTGGCAGGAAAAAGGCGTTGTCACTCGCTATAATCTGGCATACATCAACCATCTGATTTACAACGGTGACAATGGCCGGGTGATCGGTTATGACAACAGGCACGGCCACCATCGTCATTTTAAAGGGACTGTCGAGCCGATCGATACGATAAGTTTTGAGGAAATTGAAGGACATTTCGAACAGGAGTGGACCAAGGTGCTGGAGGAATACAATGCGCAGCGTAATCGTTAGTACTGGAACTGTTGAAGAATATTTTGCTCGTGGCCGGGAGATTGCCAGGCAGGTTGATCGCGGTGATCTCCTGAAGTCGGAGTTCACTTTGACCTTTGAAGACCCCGGGGATATGTTTGCAGTCATGACCCCTGCAAGACTCGAACTTTTCCGCGCCGCTAAAGCTAATCCTTCCTCAATTACGGCCATTGCCCATCATCTGCAGCGTGATAGAAGCACGGTCAAGAAGGATGTTGATATTCTCGTTGCCGCTGGTCTGCTGAATATCGAGGAAGTCCCTCTCCCGGGTCATGGCCGGCAGAAATTTGTACGAGCAACGGCTGACAGAATTCAACTGCAAGCGGTTGTGGTTTAACAGAAAGTAATCAACTTTTCCCACCCCAGAAAGGGTGGGAAAAGTTTTTAATATTATCCTTCCTATTTCAAGCCCCGTTCCAAATCCTCCCAAAGATCATCAACATCCTCGATCCCGGCCGAGATACGCAGCAGCGTTTCGCGAATGCCGAGCTGTTGTTTGGTGGCGACCGGAATGGCGGCGTGCGACATGCTCCAGCAGTGGGTGAGGATGGTTTCGACGCCGCCGAGACTCGGGGCGATGATCGGTAACTTGACGCGCTGCAGCAGCGGCGCAACCTGCGTCTGATCTTTAAGCTCGAAGGAAAGGATGGCGCCGGCACCGCTCGCCTGGGAAAAATGGAGGTTGCGGGCAGCAAAGTCGGGGAGGCCGGGGTAGTAGACGCGCTCAACAGCAGGATGAGCGACGAGGCGTTCGGCGAGGATCGTGGCGTTACTTTGCGCGGCTTCCAGGCGCAACTTGAGGGTCTTGATGCCGCGACTGAGGAGGAAGGAGTCGAAGGGAGGAAGGACAGCGCCGAAAGCGTTCTGGAAGAACTTGAGTCGCTTGGCCAGGGCCGGGTCAGCGGTGGTGACGAGGCCGGCGAGGAGATCGGAATGTCCGCCGAGGAATTTGGTGGCGCTGTGGATGGTTATATCGATACCAAGATCGAGAGGCCGTTGCAGCAGCGGGGTCATGAAGGTGTTATCAAGGAGGGTCAAAAGTCCCCGTTCTTTGGCGATGGCGGCGATAGCACGCAGGTCGACAATCTTGAAGAGGGGATTCGATGGGGTTTCGAGGAAGATCGCCTTGCTCTCGGGGCGGATGGCGGCCGAGACGGCATCGAGATCGGTCTGATCGACGAAGGTAACGCTGATCCCCTGTGTAGGGAGAACTTGGGATAGATAGCGCCAGGAACCGCCGTACAGGTCATCCGGGGCGATAAGGTGATCGCCGCTGCTGAGCAGGGCCAGGGCGCTGCCGATCGCCGCCATGCCGCTTGGATAAGCAAAACCGCGCACTCCGCCTTCAAGCAGAGCGATGGCTTCTTCGACCTGATCGCGGCTGGGGTTGCCGCTGCGGGCGTAATCATATTCACCGGATTTGCCGCCCGTGTGGTGGTAGGTGGAAGCGAGGTAGACCGGGATGGTGCTGGCGCCGGTCGCCGGATCACGGTCGCGCCCCTGATGGACGAGAAGGGTGGCGGTACGGTAAGTATGATCAGTCATGGGATCGTCCTTTTTGGTAGGGGCGCTTCTTGCTGCGCCCAGATCGTGTGCACCACCCAGGGCGCGGCAAGCAGCGCCCAGATCGTGTGCACCACCCAGGGCGCGGCAAGCAGCGCCCCTACAAGAGATTTTAATTCAGCGCCTGTTCGAGATCAGCAAGCAGATCGTCAACATTCTCGATTCCCACCGAAAAACGCAGCAGCGAAGCACAAATTCCGCGCCGTTCCCGTTCCGCTTCGGGGATATCGCCATGCGTCTGGATCGCCGGCAGAGTGAGGAGCGATTCAACGCCGCCGAGGCTTTCGGCAAAGGAGATCAGCTCGATCTTCTTCAGCACCTGACGGGCGAGTTCGGGGCTGCTAACACGGAAGGAGAGCATGCCGCCGAAGCCGCTGCATTGCTGTTTGCTGAGTTCGTGGCCGGGGTGATCTTCCAGTCCCGGATAATAGACGGCCGTCACTTGCGGTTGGTGTTGCAGCCAGCGGGCAATCTGCAAAGCATTCTGGCAGTGGCGCTCCATGCGCAGGGTCAAGGTCTTCAAGCTGCGGATCAGCAGCCAGCAATCCTGCGGTGGCAGTACGCCGCCGGTGGCATTCTGCAAAAAGTAGAGACGCTCGCCGAGAGCAACATCTTTGGCGACGAGGACACCGGAACAGAGGTCATTATGGCCGCCGAGATATTTGGTGCCGGAGTGTATCACTACGTCGGCGCCAAGGTCGAGGGGGCGCTGCAGGACGGGAGTGAGAAAAGTATTGTCGACACAAAAAAGGAGGTTGTGTTGGCGGCAGAGGGTGGCAAGGGCGGCAATATCACTGACACCGAGGAGCGGATTCCCCGGCGTTTCGAGAAGGAGGGCACGACTCTGCGGGGTGATTGCAGCAGCAACGGCGTTCAGATCGCCGGTGTCGACGTAGCTGGCGGTGATGCCGAGTTTGGCGAAGATCTGTTCCAGAAGGCGGTAGGTACCGCCGTAAAGATCCTCGGAGACGATAACGTGATCGCCGCTGGAGAAGTGGAGAAAGAGGGTGGTCAGCGCCGCCATGCCGGAAGCAAAGGCGAGGCCGCGACTGCCACCTTCGAGGGTGGCGAGGCCTTCTTCGAGGATCTGCCGGGTCGGATTGCCGGAGCGGGTGTAATCAAAGCCGGTACTTTCACCGACGCCGGGGTGGCGGTAGGTGGCGCTGGGATAGATCGGGAAGCTGATGGCGCCGGTTGTTTCATCGCGGCCGACACCGAGGTGGACAATGCGGCTTTCCAGACTTTGTGCTCCAGGCATAGATTTTCTCCTCTTAGGTAGCTTTAAAAATCGAATTAGTTGATCTACCATTCAGATTTTCTCCCTCCCCCTTGAAAGGGGAGGAATATGACACTGATGCAAATTGCTGATCCCAGGATCAAAAAAGCCCCTTCTCAATAACCAATGAGAAGGGGCTTCGTAAAACAGCGCAGACAAGAAAGCACGGTCTTGCGAAACACCGTCCTCATTTTTCCCCGGAAAAATCGGAGCAGGAATTAGCACCTGACATCCGCACAAAACGGATCGGTTGCTGTGGTGTCGCAGGGCCTGTCCCTCAACCACTCTGAATAAAGACGTTGTTTAGTCGGCAGTAAATACCGTATGTAAATTTAAAATACAGAGTGCAAACTTCTTTTGTCAACAACAAAATAAGTAGAAGATATTAAACTACATTACTTTGATCGGGATTATTCTTTAGCTCCCCTCCTTACTTAAGGAGGACCCAACTTCGGGCCTAAAGGGCTGGGGGTGGTTAGGTTGGTTGTAACGGCAACCACCCCCCGACCCCCTCCTTGAAAAAAGGAGGGGGAGATACAACCGACCCTTCAAGACGCGAAGAGCGCTTCTCCCAGTCGCAATCGGGCCAGACTCCGCTCTTTGCCGAGCACTTCGAGAACTTCATAGACCGACGGGCTGGTGGTGGTGCCATTCAAGGCGACCCGTACCGGCGGCGCGAGTTTGCCGAGTTTGAGCCCGGTCTCGGTCATCGCCTGATTGAAGGCAGCGGCGATGGCGTCATGACTGAAGTCGTCGAGAGCGCTGAGGTGTTTGAGGACAACTTGATAGCCGGCCTGAGCTTCGGGCGTACAGCATTTGCTCACCGCTTCGGGGAGATAATCGACCTGGTCAGCAAAGTAAAAGGCTGCTCCTTCTGCCATCTCGACCATGGTATGGGAGCGCTCTTGCAGCGACTTGACAACCGCGACCAGATCCGGTCCGCCGGTGGTGTCGATCCCTTTTTCGGTGAGATATTCCTTGAGTAATCCCGCCAAACGCTGGCGGTCGCCGGTCTTGATGTAGTGGGCGTTCAGCCAGAGGAGTTTCTCGGGATTGAAGACGCCGGCAGAGCGACCGACATGGTCAAGGTCGAACTTGGCGATCAGCTCTTCCATCGAAAAGATCTCTTCGTCGCCGCAGGACCAGCCAAGACGCGCCAGATAATTGACCAGCGCTTCCGGCAGAAAGCCCATGACCCGGTATTCCATCACCGAAGTGGCGCCGTGCCGTTTTGAGAGGCGGGTCTTGTCAGCGCCGAGGATCATCGGCACATGAGCAAATTCCGGGACGGCATAGCCGAGGGCCTGATAAAGGAGGATCTGGCGCGGGGTATTGTTGACATGATCGTCGCCGCGCAGGACCAGGGTCATCCCCATCTCGGCATCGTCAACCACGACGACAAAGTTATAGGTGGGGGTGTTGTCGGAGCGCTGGATGATGAGATCGTCGAGCTCTTCATTCTGGAAGGAGATCGTCCCCTTGATGCGGTCGACAAAGGTGGTCTCGCCGTCCGGGACGAGAAAGCGGATGGCGTAAGGGCGATCGTCGGGTTGATCCGGGCGATGCAGGCAGGTGCGATCGTATTTCGGCTTGCCGCCGCTCTTCATCGCTGCTTCGCGGCGCTGCTCCAACTCTTCCGGCGTGCAGTAACAACGATAGGCCTTGCCGGCGGCGACCAGTTCCTGCACTTTGCTCCGGTACAGGTCAAAACGGTCGGACTGGTAAATCGGCCCTTCGTCGTAGTTGAGTCCCAGCCAATCCATCGCCTGCAGAATCGCATCGACCGAGGTCTGGGTGCTGCGCGCGACATCGGTGTCTTCAATGCGGAGAATGAACTTTCCCTGCTCCTTGCGGGCGAGGAGGAAATTAAAGAGGGCGGTGCGGGCGCCGCCAATGTGGAGATAGCCGGTGGGGCTGGGGGCAAAACGAACACGAAGTTGTGACATAAGCAGAAACCTCCAAGGCTGAAGTTTAGAATAGCAGGTTTTTAACCACCATATTGAGACCGATAAAGATGATAAAGAGGGCGAAGGCTTTAAATAAGCCTTTATGGGTCGATTTTGTAGCAATTCGCACGCCGACACGGGCAAAAAGGACAGTCAACGGGGCAACGATCAGGGCAACCAGGAAGTTGACATAGCCGAGGGAGTAAAGGGGGAGGCCGGGATGCCCCCAACCGTGCCAGATATAGGAAGCCGTGCCGAAGAGGGCCGAGATCACCATCAGCGCGCTGGAGGTGCCGACGGCCTGATGCATCGATTGTCCGAGGAAGTAGACCATGAGCGGGACAGCGATAATGCCGCCGCCGACGCCGAAGAAGGCGGAGAAGGTGCCGACAACCAGGCCGATGAGCAGGGCCGGGAGGAGGGCGTCGCAGCGCTGCCGGCCTTCGGGTGGCGGTGATTGCAAGAACATGCGCAGTCCGATGCCGATCTGCATCATCCCCATCAAGCCTTTGAGGAGGTCACCGGACAGTCCTGCCGCCAGGGTTGAGCCGAGCACCACTCCGATGATGCTGCCGATGGCGAGGCGGCTGGCGGCATGAAAATCGACATTGCCGCGCTTGCGATGTCCCCAGGCGCTGCTGATGGCGGTCGGGATGATGATGGCCAGGCTGGTACCGAAGGCGGTATGGACGATAATCTCCGGAGAGAAATGGGCGATGGGGAAGGCCCACAAAAAGCAGGGGATGAGGATGATGCCGCCGCCGATGCCGAAGAGACCGGCTAAAATGCCGGCCAGGGCGCCGAGGATCAGAAAGAGGATGAGGGCCTGAACTGTAAACATGACACTTCACCGGATAAGGGGGTGAGATGATGTGTGCTCGACTTAAAGGAAAAGGCCAGGGGAAGACCCTGGCCTTTTGACTTTTATGCGCTGGAGGCTCCGATCAGATTCGAACTGATGATGGAGGTTTTGCAGACCTCTGCCTTACCACTTGGCGACGGAGCCCTGATCACGTCTTTTTTACTGGTGCCGAAGGCGAGACTCGAACTCGCACGACCCTACAGCCACTAGACCCTGAACCTAGCGTGTCTACCAATTCCACCACTTCGGCATGAAGTGGTGGGTTTATAGCAAATAGCTTGCACTGATGCAAGGAGAAAAAAAGGATATTGAACACTCCGCTGTTGTCAGCTCTTTTTTGTGCTAAGATTTGCAGGAAATCGATGACGATGGTTGGTGTACACAATTCTTGACAAATTTACTTTGCCAATTTATCGTTTCCGCACTTTAATTCTTTAGTCGTAAATTGAAAGGACCTGAAATATGACTGACTCACACAAGCCGCAACTCGGCACGTTGGCTTTGCATGCCGGACAGAAACCTGATCCAACCACCGGCTCGCGGGCGGTGCCGATCTATCAGACGACCTCTTACGCATTTCAATCCTCGGAACATGCCGCCAATCTCTTTGCTCTGAAGGAGATGGGGAATATCTATACGCGGTTGATGAATCCGACCACCGATGTCCTGGAGCAGCGCCTTGCCGCTCTCGATGGCGGTGTCGCTGCTCTGGCCCTTGCCTCCGGCTCATCGGCGATCTTTCTGGCGATCCTCAATATCTGCCGCTGTGGCGACAACATCGTGGCTTCGCAAGCCCTGTATGGCGGTACTTATAACCTTTTCCACCATACTCTCGGGCGGATGGGGATCAAGGTCAAGTTTGTCGCCACCTCGGATCTCGACGCGGTCGCGGCGGCAATCGATGAAAGTACCAAGGCGATCTTTACCGAGACCATCGGCAACCCCAAGAATAATGTCGATGATTTCGAGGCATTGGCAAAGATTGCGCATGCGGCCGGGCTGCCGTTGATTGTCGATAATACCGTCGCCACCCCGGCGCTGTTCCGTCCGATCGAACACGGGGCGGATATTGTTTGCTACTCCCTGACCAAATTCATCGGCGGCCATGGCACCAGCATCGGCGGTGCCGTCGTCGATGCCGGGCGTTTTGACTGGTCGAGCGGGCGCTTCCCGGAATTCACCACCCCGGATCCGAGTTACCATGGTCTGGTTTATCATGCCGCCCTGGGCAATCTCGCTTATATCCTGAAGATGCGCATTACCCTGCTCCGTGACCTCGGTCCCTGCCTCTCTCCTTTTAACAGTTTTCAGATTTTACAGGGGCTGGAGACACTGCACGTGCGCATGCCCCGCCACTGTGAAAACGCTCTGAAGCTGGCGCAGTATCTGGAAAGCCATCCTTTGGTTGCCTGGGTGAACTATCCCGGCCTCCCGTCGCACCCAGACTTTGCGCGGGCGCAGCGCTATCTCCCCGCCGGTCAGGGCGCGATCCTCGGTTTCGGCATCAAGGGGGGAGCGCGGGCCGGTGCCCGCTTCATCGACAGCGTCAAGCTTGCCAGTCACCTTGCCAATGTCGGAGACGCCAAGACCCTGGTCATCCATCCGGCGACAACGACCCATCAACAGCTCTCGGCCGCAGAGCAGCTGGCAGCCGGCGTCTCGGCCGATTATATTCGGGTCTCGGTCGGCATTGAGGATATTCTCGATATCGTCGCTGATTTTGAACAGGCACTACAAGCCAGTCAGTCATAATAAGCGTTGCCATCCCTTGCGTAAAAACGGCCCGTCGGTTCAATCCGGCGGGCCGTTTGGCTTGTTGGGCAAGGAAACAGTCAAGCTAAATAGTTGACCTTTTTTCCCGCGCCGGTGTAAAACTCTCAATCTCGGAAACTATGAGTAATGACTGCCGCGGCGGCATTATTTGTTTCCTGATTCCAGCAATGATCGGGGTCAAAGCAGTGCAGGCAAAAATTTTTAGCGGTAATGATGGCGACTTTTTCTTTTGGACTCCCGACGCTGACGACGTGGTGCTGGTCGGCCCGGAGCAGCGCGCTGTCCCTTTGCCACAGCGACCAATCCCTGTCCATGCCCATGCGATTGAGGATGGCAACCGTCCGGATGATGATGCCCTTGGTGCCGGTATCTACGAATATCTGCGCCGTTATCCGGACAGCGAGGGGGGGTATGACCTTGCTGATCTGTTGCGAAATGCGTATCCCCATTATTTGATGGATATTGCGGCGCAGGTGATTATGATCGAAGAGAAGGAGGTTGATGCCCCTTTTCTGCGTCGGAAAATTACCGGTTTGAAGATTCTCGCCCTGCTGGAATCGCGGGCGCAGCTTTATTATCAGCTCGGCCGCAGTTACTTCGAATTTGCCACGATGTTTACGGAGTTGCCGGAGTGTCGCAATCATCTGCTGGCGGCGCGGGAATATCTGCAGCGGGCATTGCATCTTGAAGCCGGAAACCCGGCGGCCCTCAATCTTTTGGCCCAGATCGAAGCCTGGTTCGGGAGGAATACAGAAGCATGCCGTCTCTGGCAGCAGGCGGCCACGCTGGTTGACGAGCCGACGCGTTCGGCTTTGCTGCAGCGGGCGACAGAGACAGACGCTGCCTCTTCCGAGAGTCCCCTGATCGATGAGCTTGAAGCTCTCGGTGCGACGCTGCTGCTGATCGGGGAGGGTGAGTTTGCTGCGGCTTTAGAGATTCTTGAACGCTTGCAGGAACAGGGGCGGGTTATGGCAGAATTACCGACTCCGGAGTTTTATTATCTGTTAGGTCATTGTCGTGAAAAGTGCAACGATCCGGGGTCGGCGCTGGTGGCTTACGTCCAGGCTCTTGAGCTTAATCCGGAATTCGTACCCGCCCAAACCGGTTTCGACCGCCTCAGCCAGGGAGCGCCCTGATGTTTGACAACTTCACCTTGGGTGATTTCATCTTTATTGCCGTGGTAACCATCGGCACATCCTTGATCGTCTATCTTGCCAATCGGGGCAAAAAAGGGTGAAGACTTCTGCGGTCGGGCCGATGCTGTGGGCTGCTGCCTTGCTGCTGGCCGTGACTGTTCTTTGGCCGGTGACCAGCTGCGCTGCGAAGGATGGATCGATCTTCACCCTCTGGCCCCTTGTCGATTATCGCTCGGCGCCGCAGGATGACTTTAGCAGCCTTGGTCTTGCCGGCCCGCTGCTGCGCTATGAAACCCATGAAAAGAGGAAGCGTTTCGGGCTCCGCCCTTTGTATTATCGCGAAACTGACGAAAAAGGGGGGATTGAGAGCGATCTCCTTTATCCTCTGATGACTTATCGTTCGAATCAGGACGAGCGCTCTTTTCAATTTTTTCATCTCTTAACTTCGGATGTCAGCAGCGAGGAGGGGAGTAATTTCATGCTCTTCCCCTTCCTCTTCTATCGCAATCCGCCGCAGGGCGAAGGCTATTTTGCTTTCTTCCCCCTCGGCGGCAAGATCTTGAACCGGTTCGGCCGGGACCGCATCGAATTTGCCCTCTTCCCCCTTTATGGCAAAACCGAGCGCAAAGGGACCAAAACGACCAATCTCCTTTGGCCCTTCTTTTCGCTGACCCGGGGGGAGGATGAACGAGGCTGGGCCTTCTGGCCGTTGTACGGCACTGCGGCGAAGACCGGCGTTTATCAACGTAAATTTTTTCTTTGGCCTTTCTTTTTTCGCGCCGATGAGCGTCTCGATACTTCGGATCCCTTGCGGACGCGGGCCTTCTTCCCGTTCTTTTACTTTGCCGATTCACCGACCCGGACCGATCACACCTATCTCTGGCCCTTCTTCAGTCACATCGAAGACAGCCGCAAAGATTTTGAGGAGTGGAACTTTCCCTGGCCGATTTTTCGCATCATCGACGGCAAAGATCGGCAGATGCTTCGTTTGCTCCCCTTTTACAGTGATGACCGGACCGAGAAGACGCACTCCCGCTGGTATTTGTGGCCGATCTACAAGGAAGAGGAGAATGTCACTCCGACCTACGCGGCGCAGCGGCAGCGGGTTTTGTACTGGCTTTATTCTCATAGCAAAGAGGAGTTTGTCGGGGATGACCGCGTTTACAAGCGCCGCATCGATCTCTGGCCCCTCTTCAGCTATGAAGAGAAAGACGGTCTTGCCCGCTTCAGTACTTTGGCACTGCTGGAACCGTTTTTCCCCAATAACGAGCAGATTGAACGGAACTGGTCACCCCTGTGGCGGCTTTATCAGCGGCGCTGGGATCACGCCGGCAATGAAGCTTCGACCTTCCTCTGGAACTTGTACTGGAAGGAGCGGCGCGGCGATGATCTGCGCTTTGAACTCTTTCCCTTGATCTCTTATCGTGACGAAGAACAGTTGCAACTCTTTGAGCTGAAGCTGCTTAAAGGTCTTTATCGCTATAAGAGAGATGCGGATCAGTCCTGTTCCTACCTCTTTTATCTGCCGTGGGGTTGGTGCCGTCCGATAATGGAGCCGGCGCCGATGAAGGAGTCGCACTAATGTATCACCATCTTGGCCGCATACTTTTGGATATGAGCCAGACGACCGGAGAGATGCTCAAACTCTTCTTCGCCACGCTCTATTTTTTCAAGGAAGCCCCGCGTAATCTTCCATCGATCTTTCGCCAGCTTGCGGAGATCGGGGTGAATACCTTGCCGATCGTCTCCCTCGCCGCCCTCTTTATCGGCATGGTTCTGGCTCTGCAGACCGGTTCTGCCCTCGTCCTTTATGGTTCCCAAAGTGTCATCGGTTCGATTGTCGGTCTCTCCATGGTGAAAGAACTCGGTCCGGTGATGACCAGTCTCCTTGTTGCCGGGCGGGTCGGTTCAGCGATGGCGGCCGAAATCGGCGCTATGGAGATTTACGAAGAGATCGACGCGCTTAAGACCCTGGAGATCAATCCGGTTCGCTATCTGGCTATGCCGCGGATGATCGCCTGTCTGGCCGCGGTCCCGGCGTTAGTCGTCTTTGTCGTCTTTATCGGCATTTTAGGGGGAGGTGTCATCTGTGCGATCAATCCTCAGATAGCGGTGCCGATCAACACCTATTACGACGGGATCGTCACTTCGATGGAGGCGATGGATATTGTCAAGGGGTTGACCAAGGCGCTGGTATTCGGTGGCATCATCGGTCTGGTCAGCTGTTATGTCGGTTTCAAGACGACCGGCGGTGCTCGCGGCATCGGTCGTTCGACAACGCGTTCAGTCGTTCTCTGCTTTTTGCTGATCTTTGTTGCTAACTACTTTTTAACCCGGATGATGATGTAGGATGAGCGTGCCCCATTTCACCGAGAAGAGTGAGCCCCTGCATGGCCAATGAAAAGAAGGATGAGTCGATCCCGGCAGGTTTCTTCAGCCGCCTCGCCCACGGCTTGAGTGCGCCGATCTTTCAGGAAGGAAATTCCCATACGGCCGTAAACTATAACGAATCCCGCGGCGTGGGGATCAAGATCGTTGATCTGTGTAAGTCCTTTGCCGGTCAGTCGGTGCTGCATAACATCAATCTCGAAATTCTGCCGGGGGAAACCTTTTCGATTATCGGTCCGTCCGGGACCGGCAAGAGCGTTCTGCTCAAGCATATTGTCCGCCTCCTGCAGCCTGATTCCGGGCAGATTTTCGTCGATGGGCAGGATATTAATGCCCCCTTGGTTAATGGCGAGAGGCGTGACTATCGCTACAGCATGGTCTTTCAATCATCGGCCCTCTTTAATTCTCTGACCGTCGGTGAAAATGTCGGTCTGTGGTTGCGCGAGAATCGGATCTGTCCGGAAGCGCGAATCCGTCAGATCATCAAGGAGAAGCTGGCTCTCGTCAATCTCGACGGCAAAGAGGAAAAGTTGACCTCTGAACTCTCCGGCGGGATGAAGAAACGCGTCGCGATTGCCCGCTCGCTGGCGATGAATCCCGACTTGATCCTGTACGACGAACCGACGGCGGAACTTGATCCAGTGACATCCGACGAACTGGCACGGGTGATTACTGACCTCAAGTCCAAGGTCAAGTTGACGACGGTGATCGTGACCCACGATTTGAATTTTGCTCTTTACCTGTCCGATCGGGTCGCAATGATAAATCCCGAAGGGATCGTTGAAGTCGGCACCCCCGAACAGATCAAATCCAGCCAGAATCCGTTGGTGCGCAGTTTCATTTACACCACCACCAAGGGACTTAAGGGAGAACAATAAATATGACGATGACGCTAGAAAAGAAGGTCGGCATTTTCTTCCTCCTTGCCCTCATCACTCTGGGAGTGATGATTGAGCTGGTGCAGGACTGGAACCCCTTTGAGCGTAAGGTTGGTTATACGACATATTTTAAAGCGGTTGTCGGTCTCAAGGTCGGTGATCCGGTTCTGGTCGCCGGTGTCAATGTCGGTAAGGTTACTGCTATCCGTATTGATGACGGGCAGGTCCGTACCGATTTTGAAGTGCTGTTCAATACGGTAATCAAGGAAGATTCGCTCGTAGCCATTGGCCAGACCAGCCTTCTTGGCGGGACCTATCTCGGCATCGATTTTGGAACGAAAAACGCTAAAGTCATCGAGCCCGGAGGGGTTCTGCCCAGTCGCGACGCAGTCTCGATCGCTGATCTGCTCGACAGCTTCAATCGTAATCAAAATGAAACCTTTGCCATGGTTCAGGATATTCTCCGGGACAGCCGCGAGCCCTTTGTCAACCTGCTGCAACACCTTGAATCGGTCGTTAGCAAGGTGGATCGTGGTCAGGGAACCATCGGCCGCCTCGTCAATGAAGACGAAATCTATGTCGAGCTTAACCAGACCATGCGCCAGGTTCGCGAGATCGTCACCAGTGTCAAAGAAGGGAATGGCACTCTCGGTAAGCTGGTGGTCGATCCCGGCCTTTATGACAATGCCAATGCTACTGCTGATCAGTTGAAAAAGATTGCGGAAAAAATTAATGCCGGCGAAGGGACGATTGGCAAACTGGTCAATAACGACAAGGTTTACACTGAACTTTCTGATGCCCTTGCGGACATTCGCCAGATCGTTGCGAAAGTCAATCAGGGAGAAGGAAGCCTCGGCAAATTCGTCAATGATCCCGCTCTGTATGATCAGGCCGCCGGTACGGCACAGCGTGCCAACAACATCTTGACCAAGGTGGATGAAGGGCAGGGGACATTGGGCCGTTTGGTGAATGAGGATGGCCTTTACCGCAAAACTGAAGCCACGCTCAACAAAGTTGACCGTGCTGTCAGTGGGTTAAGTGATACCGGACCGATGTCGGCTCTCGGAACAGTGATCGGGACATTTTTCTAGTTTTTGTTGCTGTCCGTTTAACCTTGTTGTATAAAGAGCCGAACTGGTTATAATCGATTAATTTCTGCTTGTTTTTTGTGCGTTCTGTCACGACTTGACTTTGTATTGCAAAACAGGAGGCTCCATTGCGCCAACTCTCTCTGCTTCTCTGTCTGCTCTTTCTCTTGAGTGCCTGTGTCGATTTTCGTTCGGACTATCCACTTCTTCCTGTCTCCGAATATGAAAAACTCATTGTCGGTCGCTTTGACGCCGATTACATCGGCAACGAGCAGTGTCTGGCCAAGTGCCATAAACACGACAATATTTATGATGATTTCAGTACTTCCATCCACGGTGAGCAGATTGACGCGGCGTCGGGTCTGCCAAAAGTCAATTGTGAATCATGCCACGGCCCCGGCAGTCTTGCTGTTGCCGATATCGGCCCGGGCAATCGTTGTGACACGAAAAAACTTCTTCAACTCGAGGAACTCCCCGCTCCGGCCCAATCCCTTATCTGTCTGAAGTGTCATGCAACCGCTTCGACGATGAGTCTGAATCACTGGAATGCCAGCCGTCATGCCCTGAGTGGTGTCAGTTGTTCGGACTGTCACAAATTACATGAAGGTCCGCAGCAAAAGGTTAGCCGCAAGGATATGGCGGAACTTTGCTATAAATGCCATGGCGATGTTCGCATGCAATTTGTCCAGCCGTCGCACCATCCGGTCCCGGAGAATCGCATGGTCTGTACCGATTGCCACGACCCGCACGGTTCGACGACGGAATTTGATCTGCGTGGCCCGACGGTGCGCGATACCTGCAGCCGTTGTCACGCCGAATATACCGGACCCTTTGTCTTTGAACATGGCGATGTTACAGAGAATTGTGCGAATTGTCATCGGCCGCACGGTTCACTGCAAGCAAAATTGCTGACCGCGGCTCAACCTTTTTTGTGCATGCAATGTCATCCGACCGGTGCCCATGCCGGGTTAAAAAGTTCCGAAGATAAGCGGATTTACTTCGGGCGCTGTACCGATTGTCATTCTTCGATTCACGGCAGTGACTCACCGTCCGCTCGGGGTCGTGGAACATTTATTGCCCGCTGATCGATTCTGAAATGCACTTTTTCGGGAGAATACCTGTGAATAAATGGATTTATCTTGTGCAGTTTGCCCTTGTTGCCGGCTGTGTTGCTCTTGGCACCCCGGCCTCGGCAAATATCGACGATACCCTTTTTGTTCTCGGGCATAAACAACTCTCTTCCGGCGAGATTACGGTCGGTTATGCCACCGCTTCTTCAGATGACAGTCATTCTCAGGCGGTCCTGCCCTACAGCGAACAGAAATCTTTCCCTGTTCTCGATCTGGAATCATTCTGGGCGCGTGAGTCCTCCCGCCTGCGCCTCGATAGTGTGGTGAATAGTAAAAACGATTATATTGCGGAGTTGAATTTTGATTATACCGGTCGCCTCCGTTTGAGCCTACTCGATGAAAGCCTGGTCCATCGTTTCGATAACCTGCCACTCCCCTTCGACTCCCCACCACTGATTGTGACTGACCAGTTTGATTCCGATGTCGACTATGAGGTGCGGTTTCGTCAGCAGGATGTCGCCCTGAAGTATTCGCCGCAGTTTTTGGCGTCGCATCTGACTCTGCGTTATCACCGCACAACCAAAGATGGGGCGCATCAACTACGCTATCTCGACGAAAACTGCACAACGCAGTGCCATATCGTCAGTCGCGTTCGGCCGGTCGATCAGGAAACTCAGGAATTCTTCGTTATGGCGGATGCTCACCTCGGGCCACTGGAGATGAGCCTTGATCACCTGCAGCGCCGGCATGACAACCAGGCAGCCATCCCCACAAATGACTTCGGCAGCGGTCCTGCCCAACAGCACAGTGTCCTCCCTGATAATCGTTACGGTCTAACGACCTTCAAAATACACAATTCTCAGGCAGGAGGTTTGGTTGCGGCTGCGTCCCTCAGCGCCGGCAAGCGCACAAACGAATCGGAACAGGCCGGGATGAGCCAGGTACAGGCCGAGACCGATATTTTTAAAGCGGCCGGGGATCTTACCTGGACACCATCACCGCTATCGACTTTTTCGTTTCGTTATCGGATCACTCAGATCGATAATCAGGTCAGCTCACTCACACTTGTGTTGCCGGCGGGGATCGATGTGACCAAAAACACCTTTGGCGCGGCGGTGGTGCTGCGGCCGACACGGAAACTGACCGCCAAAGCGGATTTCCAGCATGAACAGATCCGCCGTGACCATACCCGTGATGATAGCTTCTGGGTCGTTCCAGACGAAGAGGAGATAGATCGTCTGGCTCTCGACCTCCAGTATCGTCCCTTTATCAAGAGTACGACCCGATTCGATTTGGGTTACCTTTTTACCCGCTCCTCGGATCCGGCTTATGCCATGTCGAATCAGAATACCCACGTTGTCAAGGCCGGTGCCCGGATCTCCCCGGCCCACAATTGGGGGGTTACCGCCAATTTACGCGGAGAAGAGGGAGAGAATGGAGGCGTTACCGCCCCCCTCTCCACCGGGCAGTTCCTCTTTGATCGCACCAGTCGCAAAGGGGATGCCACGGTCAATGCCTGGCTGTCACCGAACCAAAGAGTCACAGTCGGAACGACTCTCGGCTTCAGCCACCTTTTGGTCGAGCAAGATCTCCGTTTCGGGCGTTATGCCGGAACTATCGATGTTGTCGCCCCGGATGCTGAAATGCGCCAGATTGTCCGCACAGCGGCGCTCAATTTAAACCTGCTCCTCAGCAAAAAACTCAGTTGCAGTACCGACCTTTATCATGTCCGCGGCAGCTATCATTTTTCGCCGGATTTTCCGGATCAGGATGTAGCCTCTCCGCCGACATTAACTGCCGAAGGGTTGAAAGATATCGACAGTATGGAGCTGCGCCAGAACGGTTTGTCCGCCTCCTTGAACTGGCAACTGCAAGAGCGTTTGAGTCTGGGACTGCGTTACACCTACGATGATTATCATGACGTGAAGAATGAGCGTCTGGACGCAACGGTTCAGTCGTACAAATTCACTGTCACCAAGAGTTGGTAAGCGGATGAGACGGTTGTCTGTTGAGTTACTATCGAAAGAAACCAGTATGAAGATAAGACGCCTTGCTGCCGGGTTTATGTTAGTGTTTGCAATTGTGATGGTTGACGCTCCGCTCCTCTACGCTGAGCAGCAATTTGTTGCCTCCATCATTACCGGCGACCTGCAGCGCTATCACAACGCGCACGATGCTTTTATCAAAATATTGCGGGCGGGCGGGATGGGGGAAGATAAAGTCAAGATTTATGTCCAGACCCCGAACCCGGACGCCATGTCGTGGGCGAACAGTATTCGTAAAGCTGTCGGCGGCGGAGCCGATCTGATAATTACCTATGGTGCTCCGGTGACCCTCGTCGCCCAGAAAGAAGCCAAAGGGATTCCAGTCCTCTTTGCCGATGTCTATGATCCTGTTGCCCTTGGGATTGTTAAGAATCTGGCTGCTACCGGCGGGGCGATCAGCGGCATTGCCAGTACCACCCCGGTTGAAACTCTGGCCCGGACTCTCAGCGAAATTCATCCCCCGAAGGTCATATTGGCACTTTTTTCTTCTTCCGAGCAAGGCTCGCTGCTGCAGGAAAAGCGGATGGCGGAACAAGGGAAAAAATATGGCTTTACCGTCATTAAAGCAGATATCAAAAATCGGGATGCGGCTAAAAAAGCGATTTCTGATGCCGCCGGGAAAGCCGATGCGGTTTATATTACGGAAAGTATTCAGCTCACCCAAATAGTACAAGAACTCATCGCCCTTGCTCATGAAAAGCGTCTCCCTGTCCTGACACAAATACCGGAGTCCGGAGAAAAAGGGGCTTTTCTTACCCTGGAAGCTGATCCGGTCGAGCAGGGTCAGCTTTTGGCGGTGCATGCACTGCAGGTTCTCGGTGGGCAGAAGGTCTTTACCCTGCCGGTCCGCACCCCTAAAAAGGTCGCTCTGGTCGTTAACATGAAGGTTGCCGAAGAGCTTGGAATCACGGTCCCTTTTCAGGCCTTGTCCCTAGCAACCCGGGTGATCAAGTGAGTCGTTGACAATTCTTTCGACTGTTGCTTAAATAACTGCGCCCTCAGCGGTTTACCATCACTTTCCTCTCGTAAAGGACCCTATTCCATGAATCCCCTCGCAAAAGAACTGAATGATCACATCCTTGAACAGAACCCCCATGTTTTGGCGATGCTTTCGGATTTGGGCAAGAACCTTTTTTTCCCCAAAGGGATTCTGACGCAATCGGCCGAAGCCAAAGAGAAGGCGCATAAATTTAATGCGACAATCGGCATTGCTACAGAGAATGGCGGTCCGATGTATCTGCAGTGCATTCAGGACAAGCTAGGAAACTTCGACCCAAAGGATATCTATCCCTATGCGCCCCCGGCCGGCAAACCGGAACTGCGGGCGCTGTGGCGCGAAAAGATGTTGCGGGAAAATCCCAGCCAGCAGGGGAAACACTTCAGCACGCCGATCGTTACCAATGCCTTGACACACGGTCTGTCGATTGTCGGCGACATGTTTGTCGGCGTTGGCGATCATGTTGTCCTCCCGGACATGTTCTGGGGAAACTACAATCTCACTTTTGGCACCTGTAACGGCGCCATTATCAAAAAACACAACACCTTTACCCCGGCCGGTGGTTACGATATTGACGCTTTCCGTGTAGCTCTACAAGCCACCGCGGCTGAAAAGGGGAAGGCTGTCGTTATTCTGAATTTCCCCAATAACCCGAGTGGCTACACTCCCACTGCCGTCGAAGGGGATGCGATTGTCGCCGCCATTCTCGATGTCGCCAACAGCGGCTGCAATGTTGTTGTTGTCACTGACGATGCCTACTTTGGTCTCTTTTACGAAGACTCCATGCAGGAATCCCTCTTTGGTAAACTCGCCAACCTGCACCCGCGCATTCTCGCGATTAAACTCGACGGCGCGACCAAGGAAGAGTTTGTCTGGGGTTTCCGTACCGGCTTTATCACCTTCGCCGAAGGACACAGCGAGGAAAAGCCGCTGGTTTTGAATGCCTTGGAGAAGAAGGCGATGGGGATTATTCGCGCCAAGATCTCCAACTGTCCGCATCCTTCCCAAACCTTTGTCATTGAAGCTCTCCGTTCGCCAAACTTCATTGCCCAGAAGCAGGAAAAGTTCGAAATTATGAAAGGCCGCTCGATGGCGGTCAAAGAAGTCCTGAACAGCGGGAAATTTAACGATGTCTGGACCTACTACCCCTTCAACTCCGGTTACTTCATGTGTCTCAAGCTCAAAGGGGTCGAAGCAGAACCGCTGCGCCTTTACCTTCTTGATAATTACGGAGTCGGGACGATCTCTACCAATAAGACCGATCTGCGCATCGCTTTCTCCTGCATTGCATCGCAAGATATTCCCGAGCTCTTTGACATCATCGCCAAAGCCGCTCGGGAGTTGGCAGCGAAAGGATAAACCGGATTAAAAGAGGATTGACAACATCGTCCATCTTCTTTATTATCCGCGCAAACATTGCGGGAATAACTCAGTGGTAGAGTGCAACCTTCCCAAGGTTGAGGTCGCGAGTTCGAATCTCGTTTCCCGCTCCAAATAACAACATAGAATCATT
>JACUTW010000045.1 GCA_014859605.1 Desulfuromonadales bacterium | reverse complement strand
TGACCATTCTCGATCGCACCTTTGCCATCACCTGTGTCTCGATGGGAAATCCCCACTGCGTGATCTTTGTCGACGATGTCGCAAATTTTCCGGTCGAAAAGTACGGGGCGTTGATCGAACAGCACCCGCTCTTCCCGAAGCGCACCAACGTTGAGTTTGTCGCGGTGCACTCACGCCACGAAGTCCGCCAGCGCACCTGGGAGCGGGGCGCGGGAGAGACCTTGGCCTGCGGCACCGGCGCTTCGGCGGTCCTCGTTGCTGGCGTCCTCACTGGTCGCACCGAGCGGCGGATTCGCAATCTTCTCGCCGGTGGTGAACTGGAACTGGAGTGGAGCGAAAGCGGCGAGGTCTATATGACCGGCTCGGCGGTGGAAGTCTTTAGCGGGGAGTACCATCCGCAATGAGTGGCGCTAATGATCTCATCCGCAGTGAAGCGCCGGCTTATTACTACCGGCCCGTGGACGGTTGCCCGATGTGCCGGAAATGGCAGGAGGATGTTGAGCTCCGCATCGTTGAACTCGATTATTGTTACGTCGTTCTCAACCGCGACCAGTTCTTTGCCGGTTACTGTTTCGTTTTGAGCAAGGCGCATGTCACCGAACTCTTTCACCTTGACGTCGAGACCCGGCAAGGGATCATCGAAGAGGTCAACCGCGTTGCCGCTGCCCTTTTTCGTGTCTTCTCCCCAACCAAGATCAATTACGAGCTCCTCGGTAACATGGTGCCGCATATGCACTGGCATCTGGTCCCGCGCTTCAGTGACGATCCCCTGTGGCCGCGGCCGATCTGGAGTGAAGGGCACGCGGAAAAGTTGTTGCTGCCGGAAGAGTATGCCGCCCGGATTGACTTGATCGGCTCCGCCCTCGGTGTCGTGAAGTGATGGCCGCGCCGGAGTTCATCCTCTTCGATCTCGACAACACCCTGTACGCGCCCGAGCACGATCTCTTCTCCCTGATCGATTGCCGCATCAATCGTTTTATGGAAGAGGTCGTCGGTATCGCTGCCGGCGATGTCGATCCGCTGCGTCGTTACTACTGGCAGGAATACGGCGTCACCCTGCAGGGGCTGATCCGTCATTTCGAGGTTGATCCGGAAGCTTATCTCCATTATGTCCACGATGTCGATGTGACCACCCGGCTCGGGGCGGATCCTGCTCTCGCTGCCATTCTGGCTGTCCTGCCACAGCGCAAAGTGGTCTTTACCAACGGCTCTTCCGCCCACGCTGAACGGGTGCTCGCCGCCCTGGGGATTCGTCAGGAGTTTGAAGAGATCTTTGATATCCGGGTTGCCAACTATCTGCCCAAACCCTTTTCCGCCCCCTACGAGGAGGTTGTCGCCCGGCTCGGGACAGCGCCGGCGTCCTGTGTGATGATCGAGGATGTCGCCAAGAATCTGGCCCCCGCCAAGGCTCTGGGCATGGCGACGATTCTGGTCGGCGGCAGCGACGATCTCCCCTCCTTTGTCGATCTGCGCATCGAGACCATCCATCACATCACGGCGGCCCTGCAGCGCCTTCAGGAGTAAATCATGCTACTTGGCGTCCATGTCTCCATTGCCGGCGGCTTTGACAAAGCCGTCGAACGCGGTACTGCCCTCGGCTGCAGCGCCATTCAGATCTTTACCAAGAACGCCAGCCAGTGGCGGAGCAAGGCGATTACGGAGGCAGAAGCTGAGGCCTTCAAGACGGTTCTGGCCCACAGCCCGATCGAAACCGTTATTGCCCACGATAGTTACCTGATCAACCTTGCCGCCCCGCCGGGGGAGAATCGCGACAAGTCGATAACCGCTTTCGTCGATGAAATGGAGCGCTGCGCCACTCTCGGCGTCCCTTACCTGGTCATGCACCCCGGCGCTCATCTCGGCGCCGGCGTCGAAGTCGGTCTTGAACGGATCAGTGCCGCCTTTACCGAGATCTTTCAGACGGCACCGCCGGGGGTGACGGTGCTGCTCGAAAATACCGCCGGGCAGGGGACCTATCTCGGCAGTCGCTTTGAAGAGCTGGCGGAGATTATCGCCCGGACGCCGAGCGGGCGTTTTGGCATCTGTTTTGACACCTGCCACGCCTTTGCCGCCGGCTACGATATTGCCGAGGCCAGCGGGTATGCCGCGGTCATGAGCGATTTTGAGCGCATCCTCGGCCTGGACAAGCTGCAGCTCTTCCACCTCAACGACAGCCGCAAAGGGCTCGCCAGCCACGTTGACCGGCACGAAGGGATCGGCAGCGGCGCCCTCGGTCTCGAAGCCTTTCGGGCGGTGATGACCGATCCGCGCTTTGCGATGGTGCCGAAGATTCTCGAAACGCCCAAGGGGGTGGACGAAATCAGCGGCGATGTGGCGAATCTTGCGATTCTCCGCCGTCTCGCCGGAAAGGTTTAAAGGCGATGCGGGCGGTGGTGCAGCGGGTCAGCTCAGCGCGGGTGGTGGTGGGCGAAAGTACGGTCGGCGCGATCTCGGAAGGATTGATGGTGCTGCTCGGGGTCGAGAAGGAAGATACGGAGGAGGATGCCCGTTTTCTGGCTGGAAAGATTGCCGGGCTCCGGATCTTTGCTGATGAAGAGGGGAAGATGAATCTCTCGGTACAGGAAAAGGGCGGCGGGGTCTTGGTCGTCAGTCAGTTTACACTGCTCGGTGATTGCCGGCAGGGGCGGCGGCCGGGGTTTTCAGCGGCGGCCCCGCCGGAAGAGGCGGATCGCCTTTATCTGTATCTCTGTGAACTGCTTCGCCAGCGCGACTGCCCGGTTAGCACCGGCGTCTTTCGTGCCGATATGGACGTGCATCTGGTCAATCACGGTCCGGTGACCTTTATCCTCGACAGCCGTAAACGCTTTTAACAAAGCTGCCGCGTAATCGCAGCGACGATCTTCTCCGCCGGCTGAATCTCCCGTACCCCCCCCAGTTCCATTGCCACCCTGGGCATGCCGTAGACGGCGCAGGTGGCTTCATCCTGGGCAATCGTATACGCCCCCCCCTCTTTAAGGGCCAATAACCCTTCCGCTCCATCTTTTCCCATACCGGTTAAAAGTGCCGCAACCACTGAGGTTGCATTCTCTTTCGCCAGAGAGAAGAAGAGGTTGTCGATCGACGGTCGGCAGCCATTGACCATCGGTGCCTGGATCAAGACGATGCGGCCGTTACGCACCTCCATATGTTGATCGCACGGTGCGACCAGGGCGACGCCGCGTTCGAGACAATCCCCGTCTTGGGCGATGCGGACAGTGTATGCGCTCTCGGCATTCAGCCATTCAGCAAAACCGCGGGCAAAACCACTGGCGATATGCTGGACAATGACGACACTCGCGTCCCGATCCGCCGCAAGATCCTTGAGAATTTTCATCACCACTTTCGGGCCGCCGGTCGAAGCGCCGATGGCGACAATCGAGCGGCAGCTGGTGACGGCCGGCAGAGGTGGGGGCGTCGTTGTTTTTTTGCGGGGTGAGCGGAAGTGATGGATGACCCGGACCCGGCTGAGCGTGTGGACCTGGGCGAGGAGGGTGCTGGCAAAGGATTCCCAGGCAGCACCGGAGAGTCCTACAGGTTTGCGCATGACATCGAGGGCGCCGAGGCGAATGGCGTTGAAGGCATTGCTTTGCTCCCCGGCCGTACTGTCCGAGGAGAGGATGAGGATCGGCAGGGCATGGATCTTCATGATCTCCTGCACCGCCGTCAATCCGTCCATCACCGGCATCATCACATCCATGATCAGGAGGTCAGGCCGGAGTTGCGCAACCTTTTCAATCGCCTGACGGCCGTCATAAGCTTCGCCGACGACGGTAATTTGCGGGTCCTGGGCAAGGAGATCCTTGAGGATGCTCAAGGTCAGGTAGGAATCATCAGCAAGGAGAACACGAATCATAAAAAAGATTATCCAATCAAGGTTTCAACGGTTTCAAGCAGGGCACCCTGATCGAAATTTCCTTTGACAATATAAGCCTGTGCTCCGGCCTTCAGCCCCATCCGTTTGTCTTCGTCGGTGGCTAACGAGGAGACGATAATCACCGGCGTCCCTTTGGTCCGCTCGTTGCGCCGCACTGCCGCGGTCAGCTCAAAGCCGGTCATCCCCGGCATCTCGACATCGGAGACGATGAGATCGTATTCCCCTTCGCTGAGACGTTGCAGGGCGTCCGGCCCGGAGCAGGCGACAGTCACGCGATAACCGTGCGCTTCGAGAATATTCTTCTCCATGGTCCGCGTCGTGATCGAGTCGTCGACGACCAGAACCCGTCCCTTGGCAGAACGGCGGCGGCTTTCTTCGTGGGTCTGTCGTAAGGTCGTGCTCCCTTGACTGCGCCCAGAGGCAAAGAGATCAGGCGCAGCGAGGATCAGGACCGGTGTGCCGTCCCCCATGATCGTCACCCCGGAGAAGAATTCGACCCGCTTGAGCTGTTTTCCCATCCCTTTGACGATCATCTCTTTGACGCCGTACGAATGGTTCACCAGGCAGGCGAGCTGGCGTTCGCGGCAGGTCATGACCAGGACCGTTTGCTTTTCCCCGGCATTGAGCTTGCCGCCCTCAAGGCCCAAAACATCGGCCAGTGAAATCATCGGGATGCTGCGGCCATGTACCCGCACCATTTCCCGCCCCCCTTCGCTGATCACGTCGGCGGTGTCGATGCGGAGAATTTCGCTGATGTAATGGAGGGGGACCGCCAGGGTGGTGCCGGCGCAGTCAAAGAGGAGACCGCTGATCATCGCCATGGTCAAGGGTAATTGCAGGCGCATCTGCGTACCGCGCCCATGGGTCGAGGTGATAATAATATCCCCTTTGACCTTGTCGAGACTGTTCTTGACGACATCCATCCCCACCCCGCGTCCGGAGATATCCGTAATGTAATCGCGCGTCGTGAAGCCGGGGCGCAGAATCAGGTAAGCGGCTTCCTCGTCGCTGGTCAGGGCGGCCTGGGCGCTGCTGATGAGGCCGCGTTCGACCGCTTTGTTGCGCACCTGTTCAGGATCGATGCCGCGGCCATCATCGCTGAGAATCAGGCAGACGTAGCCGGATTCATAGCGGGCGACAAGATCGATCTTTCCGGTCGGATTCTTGCCGGACAGAAGGCGTTCATCGGCGGTTTCGAGACCATGATCGACGGAGTTGCGCAGCATGTGCAGCAGGACCGGCTTGAGAATCTCCAGCATCATCCGGTCGAGTTCGACCTGGTCTCCGGCAATGGAAAGGTTGAGTTCCTTGCCTTGTTCGCGAGCAAGTCCCCGGGCCATGTGGCCGAGATCGTCGGTAATTGTCGAAAGGGGCAGCATACGCAACTCCATGGCACTGTGGTGCAGCTCTTGCGTCAGATAAGAAAGGTTGCCAAGATCGCTGTCAAGATCGGTGGTCAGAGTGGCGAGACGTTCGTGGATATCCCGTAAAGCCCGGACATTCTCGGCACGTTTGAGCTGGCGCACAAAGTGTTCGAGTTCGCGGACGAGACCACGCAGTTCCCGGCCCCGCTCTTCAAAGGCGTGACGGGTAATGCTGACTTCACCGAGGTGGTTGATGATCTGGTCAAGTTGTTCGACGTCGGCGCGGACGGTGAGCATCGCCAGGGGGAGAGCTTCGACCGGTGGCGCGGCGCTGACCAGGGGGGTGATATCTCCGGCATTCAACGATTCGCCGGAGCGCAGTGCAGCGACCAGAGCGTCGAGGGATAGGTCGACGCTCTCCCCGGAGAGGGCATACTTGGTCAAGGTGTCCAGGGCTTCGGTGGCATAAGCCAGAAGATCGATGAGGGTGGGCGTCAAGGGGCGTTTCCCCTGCTCAATCTCACCGAAGAGATCTTCCATGACATGTGCCACCCGCCCGATCTCGTCGAGTTCGAGCATCATCGCCGAGCCCTTGATGGTATGGGCGCTGCGCAACAGATCATGAATGCGCTCGGCGGAAAAACCTTCGTCTTTGAGGATCAGCAGGCCATTGCGCAGGGCTGCCAGATGTTCCTTGGCCTCTTTGACAAAGAGATCGATATATTTCCGCGTCTTCACCTAGACCTCTTCAGCGACCAGAGATTTGAGACGCTCGGCCAGCGCCGTCAGTTCGGCAATCGCCTGGGTCGTCTCTTTGGTGCTGACCGCCACCTGGGCCGCGACATCCCGTACTTCGGCGATCGTCTCAGCCATCTGCTCACTCGCTGTGGTCTGCTGCTGGGTGGAGAACTTGATCTCACGCGCTGCCGCGGTGGTTTCGTGAACCATACGGCTGATCTCCTGCAAAGCATCGGCGACACGGGCCACCAGTTCGCTGGCCCGATCGACCCCTTTGCTCCCTTCTTCGGTGAGCATGATCGTGCCGTTGGTCGCTTTCTGGATGGCATCGACAAGGTTCTTGATCTGGCCGGTGGCATCAGCGGTTCGCTCGGCCAGGCGCTTGACTTCGTTGGCAACGATGGAGAACCGCTTGCCCGCTTCGCCGGCGCCGGCGGCTTCGATCGCGGCATTGAGGGCGAGAAGATTGGTCTGGTCAGAGATTTCGTCGATGATATCGACAATGCCGCCGATCTTCTGCGAATCTTCGCCGAGTTGCAGCATCGCCTGCGCCACCGACTCCATCTTGGTCTTGAGCTCTCCCATGCCGGTCATGGCGTTGTCAGCTTCATTGCGTCCGACCTGCCCGGCGGCATTGGCCTGCTGTGCTTGCGACTCGACGAGGACAGCATTCTCGGCAACCTGGCGGGCGGTGACGGCGATCTCTTCCGAGGTCGTGGTCGCTTCCTGTACCGCCGAAGCCTGGCCGTTGGCACCGGCGGCCTGCTGCGCCGAGATCGCCATGATTTCGCTGGCACTGGAAGAGAGTTGCTGGATCGCTTCCTTGACGCTTTCGATGATCCGTTCACTCTTTTCGATTTCACTGCGCAGGTTGCGGACAATGACCTGGGTCATCTTGTTGAAGGCGCTTGCCAGCTTGCCGATTTCGTCTTCGCTCTGGATCTCGATCGTTTCATTGAGGTGACCGGCGGCGATGCGGTCGGCAACAACGGTTAAATCCTTAAGGGGGCGCACCAATCGGGTGACGACAAAAGCAATCGTGAGCGTCGAGAAGAGGAGAATCATCCCCATGCCGAAGAGGATGTCATTCCGCAACGAGGTAACCGCGGCATCGATCCGCTTCATCGAATAACCGATCCGGAAGCCGCCCCAATGTTTGCCGTTGACATAGACCGGGGCGCTGATGTCCCACATCATCTCACCGGTGTCCCGTTGGTAGACCTGACGCAAAATCTTGTTGTTGTCGCTGCCGTCGTATTTGCCGGCGGCGAGCCCGACCGGATCATCAAAGATCCGCTTGGTGCGGTTGTCGAGCTTGTCTTTTTCAATGTCACCGGTCAAGGGGAGGGAGTACTGACTGTTGTGAACCGGCAGGTAGCCGTTTTTATCGACAAGGACGGCAAAGACCACGGCATTATCTTCTTCGACCAGAGTGTCCTGGATTCGCAGGATGGCTTGATCGAGGTAGCTGTCGTATTCCGTGTGGTACTTCGGGATGGCAGCGCCGGCCAGGGGGCCCTCGACGATCTTGCGATAGTCGGTGTCAAAGACCTGGGTTTCGGTCAAACGGCCGCTGTTAATCGCCTGCTCCAAAACCTGGCGCATGGTTGCAGCGCCAAAGATTGCCATCGTCCGGCCGCGCAACAGCATATCTTCTTCGAGAACGGCGGTGCGCTGGCGGATCAGTACGGTTGCAAAGATGCCGCAGACGACAATGAGGACAGCGGTTAATGAGGCGACGATCTTCATCGAGATACTGTTTTTTAAATTCATCCTTCGGTCCTTTGTTGCTGAGTCTGTTGATGTCAAACAAAAGGGGGTGATCTTGCCGGAATCAGAGCGATTCAGAGAAGATTTCAACGGTAAGTTCCGGGCGATCGAGGAGTTTCTCCAGATCCAGAAGGAGCAGGGTCCCGGCTCCGTAAGGAGCCCGGCCGCTCAAAACTTCCCGAGCAAAGCCTGAGAGATCGGTCTGCAGCGGCTCAATGCTGTCGAGGGGAATGGCGGCGATGCCCTTAACCCCATCGGTACAAAGCGCCGTCGACAGACCGGCGGCTTCGACGACAATGACCTGGGTCCGCAGCGCGACAATCTGCCGCGGCAGGTCAAGGAGGGGGCGAAGGTCGGTGATGGCGTGAATCTGGCCGCGCAGATTAAAGAGGCCGACAAAGTGCTCGGGCAGGCGCGGTACCGGTACAAAGCGCGGCAAGCGCAGCACTTCCCGTGAAAAGCGGCTTTCGATGCCGTAGAGTTCGTTGCCCAGGGCAAAGATGACATAGTCGCAGGTCGCAGTGATCGACTCATCTTCGTCGACTTCCACGGTCCGCCGGTAATCGTCGCGCATCTCTTCGAGGATGCCGCGAATATCGTATTGGTCGGTCGTTGTTCGTTTCATGGTTTATCCTTGGTTGCGGAAATCATTTCTCCAGCTGTTTCAGTTCCGTTCGGCAGCGCTCCTGCAGTCCGGAGACCGTCCAGTCTTTGGCATCGGCGATGGTCTCTTCATCCCCCATCCTGGTCAGCAGGCGCAGTGCCGTCTGCAGGGAGCGCAGGGCCTCGGCCTTGCGCCCGCTCCGGCGATAGACATTCGCGAGGTGGTAATGGGCCATGACCGCTTTAAGGTCAAGGAGGATGACCCGCTGAAAATCTTCGGCCGCCAACGCGCTCTGCCCCTGTTGGTCAAGAATCAGTCCACGCAGAAAGTAAGCGCGCGGGGAAAGATCATCCGCGCGCAAAACCTGGCGACAAAGTGCCAGGGCTTCGTCGAGACGCCCCTGATCGGCCAGGGAAAATCCTTGGTCAAGCAACTGATCGGCAGTGGGAGTCGGCGGGGTTATTATAGTCGTATTTTTTGGGGACGATGTTTTATTATTTACTTTATCGGCTAAAATTATGCCACTTTTTTCTTTTTCATCCTGCGGAACGGATGGAACTAATAAGCTATTATCATTTATTTTTCCAAATAAAATAAACTGCGGTTTATTTTTGTTTTCATCCTGATGCGAAAATTCATTTGTCGCGCTGTCGACGTTTTCCTGTCCGCCCGCACGATAATAGGTGCCGCCATGGTGCTGACAGCGCACAAAATCAAGAAATCCCGCGCCCAGGGTCTCGGCATGTCCTAAAAAGAGATAGCCGCCCGGTCGCAGGGCGCGCCGCAGTCGGCTCACTACCGCCCGAACCGTTTCGGGGCGAAAGTAGATCATGACATTCCGGCAAAAGATCAGATCACATTCGGTCGTTCCATTTTTGGGGCTCGGGTAGGTCTCGCTTTGCAGGTTCAGGAAGGCAAAGCGGGTCAGGGAACGAAGGCGCTCATTAACCGTCCAGCCGCTGCCGTCTTGGATAAACCACCCGGCCAAAAGTTTCGGCGTGACATTGCGCAGGGTGCGATCCTGGTAATGTCCTTGCCGCGCTGCCGCCAGGGATTGATGACTGATGTCGGTGCCGAGGATGGTAATATCCCAGTCAGCAAGTTGGGGGAAATGCTGCAGCAGGGTAATAGCCAGGGAGTAGGCCTCCTCGCCGGTCGAACAACCGGCCGACCAGATGCGCAGGCGCCGTGACTCCTGATGGACTTTGATCAATTCCGGAATGACCTTCTCAATCAGCGCCGCAAAGTGGGGATCAAAACGGAAGAAGGAGGTCTCGCCGATGGTCAAGAGTGCCACCAGTTTTTTGAACTCTCGCCGACTCTCTAAAAAATCCTGCAGGTAAGTGAAGTAAGCGGCGACCGAGGGGGCAGCAACGACGCGCATGCGTCTCTGGATACCACGTTCAAGGGTTTTGCGATTGCGCCGGTCGAAATGGAGTCCGCACTTTTTGGAAATGAATTCCGAGAATTCTTCAAGCTCCGTATCGGTCGGGGGGAGGGGGGCCGGATCGCCGCAGCGGGCGGCCATCCGCAGATAATCAATATCCTCCCCGAGACGGACGGCATCGATGGGGAGGGTGAGGACGTCGAAAATCTCCGCAAATTCAAATTCCCGGCCGGTTCCAGTGACCACGGCAATGATCGGCAGTTCGGCAGGGAGGCGGCGCATGAAGACATGCGCTGCCAGGGCCGGTTCCGTCAAGTCGATGATGCAGAAATCGACCTGAAGCTCGCGAAAAGCGGCGGGGGATAGGGTGTTGTCGACCGGGATGATTTGGCAGTTTTTTGCAATCAGGGGGGGGGTAATAACCGGAATAAGTGTCGTTGCGTCACCAAAGACCGCTACGCGCAGAGGGGAAGACCTCTTCCTTCTTAGCGGCATGAAACCTCCGGAAGAATGTGCTTAACCGATAACCATCTGCAGGACTGCCCGCAACTGTTTCTCTTTAAACGGTTTGGTCAGCCAGGTCGAAGCGCCGGCCTTCTTTGCTTCTTCGAGTTTGGCGGCGTCTCCTTCTGCGGTCAAGACAACAATCGGTACAAATTTGCACAGGGGCAGCTTCTTTGCGTCGCGCATAAAGGCAATCCCGTCCATAACCGGCATGGAAAGATCGGTAATAATTAAATCAAACTTTGTTTCTTTGACCCGTTCCAGTCCGGCGTAACCATCGACCGCTTCTACTACTTGATAGCCGGAATCAACAAGCATGTCCCCTAATATGGCCAGCATTGAAGCTGAATCGTCAATAATTAAGATTGTTTTTTTAACCATTAGCCACCTCTAAAGTCATGTTTGATCGGTACAGTAGCGGAGCCTTTAAAAAACGTCAAGACAAGATTTCTTAAAAAAAATCTTGTCTTTGTCAAAACGATCATGCTAAAAATTCTTCTCTGTTACGCCCTGTGAGTTGTCTTGTTTGTTCCGTTCGTAGGCCGCGCGAGAAGAATTTTCATGACGACCGGGGTTGAAAACGCTGATGAGATGTTCATGCGCGAAGCTCTCAAGTCGGCGCAGTTGGCGCAGGAGTTGGGCGAGGTGCCGATCGGCGCAGTCCTTGTCCATGATGGCGAAATTATCGGTCGGGGTTATAATCTGCGGGAGACCAGTCAGGATCCCACCACCCACGCCGAGATGATTGTGATCAGACAGGCCGCTGCCCACTTGGGATCATGGCGACTTTTGGATTGTACCTTATATGTCACCCTTGAACCGTGTGTGATGTGTATGGGGGCAATCATTCTGGCAAGGATTCCGCGCCTGGTTTACGGCTGTCGTGACCCGCGCGTCGGGGCGGCTGGTTCAATTTATAACTTTTCAAGCGATGAACGCTTCAATCATCGTGTGGTAACGACCGAAGGAGTTCTCGGCGAGGAATGCAGCACCCTCCTGAGCCGGTTTTTTCAAGAACTCCGGGCAACAAAAAGATCAGCACGGATGCGCCACAACGACGAATCCGCCTGTTAAAAACCTCTTGAGGAGAGGTGTCCGAGTGGTCGAAGGTGACAGACTCGAAATCTGTTGAACCGCAAGGTTCCGAGGGTTCGAATCCCTCCCTCTCCTCCAGTAATAAAAACAAGGGCTTAGCCGTTTTTCGGTTGGGCCTTTTGTTTTATCTTTTTTCTGCTGATTTGCCTTTAGGTGGAAAGAAATTTGTCTGCTATTGCCCAAGGTGAAAGTCTAATGCTAGAATTTTTCGGCGAAAGGAACTCTCTCTGCCCTCCTCCCCATCACGCGAAAATGATCAATTTGGGATGCTGATAACCAATTATTTTAGAAAGTTCGATTGACATTTTACCCTGTTGTCTAAAATTTACCCAAAGAGGGGGGAGCGTTGCCATGCCACAGACAAAAGCCGCTGAGCAGTGCCTGCGAGAAAAATTTGGATTTTCCACCTTTCGAGCTGGGCAGGAGGCGGTTATTGCAACTCTCCTGGCGGGGCGTTCGTCTTTGGCGATCTTTCCTACCGGTGCCGGAAAAAGCTTGTGCTACCAGTTGCCGGCTTTGCTCCTCGATGGATTGACCGTGGTGATCTCCCCCCTGATTGCGCTGATGAAGGATCAGGTCGATGCTCTGCAAACCCGCGGTATTGCTGCCGCCCGCCTCGACTCAAGTATCGGTGCGGCCGAGGTGCAGTCGATCTATCGACAGCTCGATGCTGGCCGCTTGAAGCTGTTGTACATTGCTCCTGAACGGTTGGCTAACGAGCGTTTTTTGCTGCGCCTGCGCGGACACAGCATCGACTTACTGGCAATTGACGAGGCCCACTGTATTTCGGAGTGGGGCCACAATTTTCGCCCGGAATACATGAAAATTGCCCGCCTGGCGCAGGAACTTCGGGTCGGTCGGGTACTGGCGCTGACCGCCACCGCGACTCCGGCGGTCGCTGCTGATATCCGTCGTGCCTTTGCCATCACCGAAAGCGATGAAATCCGCACCTCCTTTCACCGTCCCAATCTCCATCTGCGCGTCACTCCTTGTCCCGCCCCGCAACGCCGTGACTTGTTGCTGCAACGCTTGCGCTCCGGGGATGGAGGAGCGACGATCGTCTATGTGACCTTGCAGCGCACCGCTGAAGAGGTGGCAAACTTCCTTGCCGGCGCCGGGATTGCTGCGAATGCTTATCACGCCGGGATGAAGAACGAAGAGCGCAGTGCCGTGCAGGATAATTTTATGGCCGGGAATTTTCAGGTGGTGGTGGCAACGATCGCCTTCGGCATGGGGATTGATAAAGCCGATATCCGGGCCGTTTACCACTACAATCTCCCCAAGACTCTGGAAAATTATATGCAGGAGATCGGCCGCGCCGGTCGTGACGGCCTCCATTCCTGCTGCGAGATTTTCGCCTGCGCCGACGATCTGACGGTTTTGGCCAACTTTAGCTACGGCGACACCCCCACCCCCGAGGCCCTGCGCTTGTTGGTGGAAGAGTTGCTGGGGCAGGGCGAGATCTTTGATGTCTCGTTCTATGAACTCTCGGGGAATTTCGATATCCGGCCGCTGGTGATTGCCACCGTCTTTACCTATCTGGAGTTGCAAGGGGTGCTGCGTTCGACCGGACCCTTTTACGACAGTTACAAGATCCAGTTCAATCGTCCGCAGGATGAGATTCTGAAAAGTTTCGATCCCCAACGTGTGGCATTCTTGAGCGCCCTCTTTGCCACTGCTCAAAAGGGTCGCACCTGGTATCAACTCACCCCGGCTGAAAGCGCCGCGACTTTGAACGAATCACGGCAGCGTATCACCGCGGCCATCAGCTATCTCGAAGAAAAGGGAGATATCCAGGTTCAGGTTACCGGCCTGCGCCATGGTTATCGGCGCCAGGGAGAAATGTTCGATCCGGAAAAGCTGATCACCGGTCTCCAGAACACTTTTGCTCAGCGAGAAAGCCAGGATATTGTCCGCTTACGCGAGGTGTTGGCTTACGCTGAGCAGCGCAGTTGTCTGACCCGGCATCTGCTCTCCTATTTTGGCGAAGAGATGACCGATGACTGCGGCGATTGTAGCCGCTGCCGCAGCGGGGAAGGGTCGCGTCTTTCCCGCACGGCCGCGCTGGAGCCCGGCCCATCAGAAAGAGCGGTCGTACGCCGCGTGCAGGATGAAGGGCACGCATCGTTAATGCATCCTCGCCAGCTTGCTCGCTTTCTTTGCGGCATCGCCAGCCCTGCTGCCAGTCGCGCCCGCCTCGGGCGACATCCCGATTTTGGCGTGCTGGGGGATTTCCCCTTTCGAAAAGTACTGGAGCTTTTGGGCCCTGATCGCGGTTAATTAATTGACCTGTCGTCGGATGAAGAAGTTAAAGGGGCAGGGTGTCATGGAGGGAGAGGAGAGGGGTCATTGGGTTTTCTTGCGTTCCATTACCGCAACAACTCTGGGCATAAGGACAGTCATGCTCAAATTCACAGATTGTCTGCGGCGGGTTTTCGGTTGTCGATACTGAGGGTTGTACGTTCACTGTATTTTCCCTGAGGTAAAGAGAACAGACTGTTACACCGGCGAAATTTTAGAAGATGTATCTGACTGTTTTCTGACGTATTGTGCCATTTTCAAAAAAATTCCCCGATTCTCCGGGATAAAAATCATCATCCGATTTTTTTGAGTCAGTTTGATGTGCATCAAAGGTGAAGGACGAAGTTGTCTGGTAGAGTTGCTGCAACATTAACCATAATCAGGAGGTCGTGATGAGCAACGGACAGAATAACTTAGTTGGACAAGCATTAACCCTTAACACTCTGGTCAGCTATCAGGATGATGCCGTCGTTAGTAAAACCCTGCTTGATCGCAAGGAGGTCGGGACGATCACCCTCTTCTCTTTTGCCGCCGGGCAGGGGTTGAGTGAGCATACCGCACCCTTTGACGCAGTGGTGGAGATCGTCGACGGGGAGGCAGAGATTACTATTGACGGGGAGGCGCAGACGGTGGTGGCCGGGCAGCTCTTGATCATGCCGGCCAATCATCCCCATTCTTTGCAGGCCGTCAAACCCTTCAAGATGCTGTTGGTGATGATCCGGGGCTGAGGCTAGAGCGCCGCACTGCGACGCAGGAGTTTTTCCAGGGCGATCGCCAGCTCGTTGTAGCCGGCGGCATTGGGGTGGATCGGGTCGGATTTGAGGGCGGAATCGCTGAGGATTTCGGCAAGAATCTCCCCTTCAAGGGGAATTCCGGCTTCGCTGGCGATTACGGCATAAAGCGGTGGAACTTGCAAGCCGAAGCCGAGGGTGGGGACGGCAATGAGGACGACAACGATCCCCCGCTCTTTGGCGTCCTGGACCATAGCACGCAGGTTCTCCTTGACCTGCACCGGATCGAGGCGGCGCAGGAAGTCGTTGCCGCCGAGGCAGAGGAGGAGTAGGGCCGGCTGTGTTTCGTCGAGGACGCCGCTTAGTCGTGCCCGTCCTGCGGCGCTCACTTCTCCGGGAATTCCGGCATTGATCACTTTTCGTCCCGTCAAAGTGGCGAGGATTGCCGGATAGCTCTCGGTTCGGGATGCGCCGGTCCCATAGGTGAGGCTGTCACCAAAGGCGAGAATGACGGCGTCACTGGCCAGGGGAGGGAGTTTCTCCGTTTTCTGGCAAGAAGCAAGCAGGAGGGTGCCAAGAAGGAAGAAGAGGCAGGCGTTTGTTGAGAGTTTTTTTCTGATCATGGGGGTGAAGATATCGCAGGGGAGAAATGGATGTCAATTTGCCCCTGCCGAGCCTGTCTGCTGAATTGACAGTTGCGGCGCAAGCGGTTAATGTGCGCCATCGTTTTTTCAACAAAAAGGCAGTCAATTTATGAGCAAGAAGATCAAACCGTCGGTCGCTTCGGCGGATACTCCGGAAACCACCCCTCCCCGCCGCAGCAAATCATCCGTTTCTCCCCCGCTGATCAATAAAAAAGCCGCCGCGCGCGCCGCGGGTGATGCGGCCCGCGCCGCCGGGGTGATCGATCCTTTTGTCCGCAAGAAACCGGTTTCTTCCAAGCCTGTCCGCCCTCGGGATCTCGCTGACGCGCGGCCGCCCCGCTCCGAAGCGATTGAGGTCGACATTATGCGTCTGGATGCCGATGGCGTCGGTATCGCTCGCCATGACGGCAAGGATTTTATCGTCGCCGGCGCTTATCCCGGTGAAAAGGTGACGGCGACCATCGAGGCCAAGGGGCAGTTTCGCCTTGTCGGCCGCTTGCGGCGGGTGATCAAGGCGCATCCGCAGCGGATCGCCAAACGCTGTGACTCCCTGACTTCCTGCCAGGGGTGTCCGCTCCTTTGTCTCGACGAAGCCGCGCAGTTTGAAATCAAGCAGATCCGTATCCGTTCAGCTTTTAACCACTATCCGCAGTTGAAGGGAGTGGCGATCGCACCGATCTGGAGTGCTCCGGAACCCTTTGGCTATCGCAGCAACGCCAAACTCGTCTTCGGTCGCAAACGTGGCGCAGTGCAGCTCGGCTTGTATCGGCGCGGCACCCACGAGGTTGTCGATCTTGCCGGTTGCCCCCTGCATCATCCTTTGATCAATCGGATCGCCAGTGTGGTGCGGGAAGAGGTCGAGAAGCAGGAGATTTATATCTACAATGCCGACAAGGGGCGGGGGCTGCTGCGGTATCTGCTGATTCGGGTCAGTCCCGCCCGCAACAAGGCGATGGTGACCTTTGTGGTGGCGGAACGGGATTTGAAGCAGTTGCCACACCTTGCCAAATCTCTGCAAAAACGGGTACCGGAAGTGGTGTCAGTGCAGCAGAACGTCAATGCCACCACCGGCAATATCATTGTCGGACGGGATACCCAGCGTCTTGCCGGGGTGAGTGATCTTCTCGATCAGGTCGGTGATATCCGTCTGCAGCTGGCGCCGGCCTCCTTCTTTCAGGTCAACCACGCCCAGGCCGCCCGCATCTATCAACTGGTGCGGGAATGGGCCCGGCTGCAAGCCAGCGAGACGGCTGTCGACCTATACTGTGGGATCGGTGGCATTGCTCTCCATCTGGCGCGGGATGCCGGTCGGGTCTATGGCATCGAGACCATCGAGGAGGCGGTCAAGAACGCCCGCGCCAATGCTCTGCTCAACGATCTGCGCAACTGCATCTTCATTGCCGGCGATGCCGAAGAGGTAGTGGAGGATCTCTGCAGCGAGATTCAGCGCGCCGAGGTGGTGGTTCTCAATCCGCCGCGCAGTGGCTGTCAACCCCAGGTTTTGAAGGCGGCGGCGTCTTTGCAACCGCGCACTCTGATCTACGTCTCCTGTAATCCCGAGACCTTGGCGCGCGATCTTAGTCTCCTTTATCCCCTCGGCTATGTTGTCGACGCCGTGCAGCCGGTCGATATGTTTCCGCAGACCGCCCACATCGAAACGGTAGTCCGTTTGGTGCCGATCACCCCTTAATCGACGCGTTCTTCCTTGTTGCGCCGCAGCAGATCGCCCGGCACCGCGCCTTGGGGCAAGGGCATGCGCACCCTGGCATTCGGCTGAATGGTGCTGACGACTTCGTTGTCGCTGTTCGTCACATCACCGACGATAAATGAATTCTGGCGCATCTGCGGGCCGAGCAGCTCCAGGACTTCGCCGCTGAAGAAACGGTTGCGGGCGCCGACCCAGCCGCTGCCGTCGGTCAGGACCTCTTCGACAGTGCCGACAAAGTCGCAGGCGCGGCGGTAGCGGGAATCGCCCGCATGAATCCGCGCGTCACTGCCGCCGAAAAGGAAGCCACTGTCGTAAGGCCGGTGGCTGACCTTGTCGAGTTCGTCGCGCCACACCGGATCGTAGTGCCAACCGGCCGGATCGGCAGCAAAGGCATCGAGGGCGGCGCGGTAAACGCGGGTCACGGCGGCGACGTAGTAAACACTTTTCATGCGTCCTTCGATCTTCAGGCTGTCGATGCCGGCGTTGATCAGGGCCGGGAGATGTTCGGCGAGGCAGAGGTCGCGACTGTTCATGACATAAGAGCCGCGCTCATCTTCTTCGATCGCCATGAATTCATTGGGGCGCTTCTCTTCGACCAGAGCGTATTTCCAGCGGCAGGGTTGGGTGCAGGCCCCCTGATTGGCGCTGCGCTGGTTGAGAGTGGCGGAGAGGAGACAACGCCCGGAGTAGGACATGCACATGGCACCGTGCACAAAGACTTCGAGGCCGACGGTAGTCGCGGCACGGATGGCAGTCATCTCCGCCAGGGTCAGTTCGCGGGCGAGATTGACCCGGTTGACGCCGAGCTGCTGCCACAGGTTGGCGGCAGCGGCATTGGTGGTGTTGGCCTGGGTGGAGAGGTGCAGGGGACGTTGCGGATCGATTTGCCGTATCAGTGAAAGAACGCCGGGATCGGCGACGATGTAGGCATCGATGCTGCTCGGCCGCAACTCTTCGAGCCAGGCAGCAAGGTGCGGGAATTCGGCCGGGCGGGCATAGGCATTGAGGGTCAGATAGAGTTGTTTACCGTAGCTGTGCGTCAAGGCCACGGCATCGGCAAGGGTGGATGAATCGAAGTTCCCGGCGGCCGCCCGCAAGCCGAAGTTTTGACCGCCGAGATAGACGGCATCGGCGCCAAAACGCAGGGCGGCGGCCAGCTTTTCCGGGTCGCCGGCGGGGGCGAGGAGTTCCGGTAGTTTCATCACACTTCTCCTGGGGGGGGTAAGGATCTCGACCGCATTCCTATAGCATATTGTCGCGTCAAAGGGAAAAGAACCGTGCATCGCCGGCGGCGATCCGAAGGCCATTTTGCTGTTCCTGCTTGACAAGATTTCAAAAAGACTTTAATTTTTCTCAGATTTACAACTTTTGTTGTTCATACGCTCGCGTACGCTTGGTTCCTATTATGCACAAGGAGATTGTGATGCTCTGCAAACGAATCCTCCCCCTGATGGCCCTGTTGATCAGTGTTGTCTCCCCGTTCTTTGCTCCGGTCTCGACTGCCCTGGCGACAGAAGAAGTAACAGAAGAGCGTAGTCCTGCTTATCGTACCTATGAAGTGCAAAAAGGGGATACCCTCTGGGGGATTTCGAAGAAGTTTATCGAAGATCCCTATTACTGGCCCGACCTCTGGGCGAATAACCCGGATATCCAGAATCCGCATTTTATCTCACCCGGCCAGAACTTGCGGATTTATTCCGGCCCGATCGTGGTGGTCGGAGTTGAAGAGGAGGCGATTGCCCCTGCCTTGGAACAGGAAGTTGTAACTTCTGACATCACTCCGGTTCAGGACGAGCCCGTGGTTATTGCAGAAGAGCCGGTCTTTATTGCTGTCCCTGCCGGTATCAGCTTTATCAGTTTGAGCGAGCAGAGTGCCGGCGGCACCATCTTTGATTACCCCGTTGCCCGCCATTTTGCCGGGAGTGGTGATACGGTCTTTGTCCGCGTGCCGGCGGAGACGAGCGTTGCGGTTGGCGACCAGTTGCAAATTGTCAAATCGCGCGCTGATATCATTCACCCGGTCAGCAAAAAACGGTTCGGTTTTCAGGTCGATCAACTCGGTGTCCTCGAAATCACGGCCCTGGGGAAGGATCTCCATACGGCGATCATTCGTAAAAGCTATCGGGAGGTTGAGCGCGGCGCCTGGTTGTCTCCGCAGCGTGCGTTGAAAGAGCCGATCGCTTTACGCCGCGCCACAACGGAGATGAACGGAATGGTCATCGCCACGGCGCTACATAAAGAGATGCAGGGGCCGAATGAAGTCCTCTTTGTTGATCTCGGCGAGGATCATGGTCTCAAGACCGGGAACTTGTTGACCCTGACCCGGCCGTACAAAGCGACAGATCTGGTGACGATCAATAATAGTCGGGATGCGGCAATTGTTTACCCTGAGGAGCTTATCGGCTACGCGCTGGTCGTCGATACCAACCCGGAGACCGCCACCGCAGTCATCCTCAAAGCCCTCGGGCCGGTCGTTATCGGTGATCAGGTGCGCGCCCAAACCGGAACGCTGGTGCGTTAAGGCCGCCGTGAGGGGGAGATGACTGAAACTGAACTCGATTGGCTGCGTCTGCATCTGACCCCCGGTCTCGGGCGCAAGGGGCTCTTTCGATTATTGGAGCGCTTTTCCACCCCCCGCACCGCTCTTGAGCAATCCCCGGCCGGTTGGCAGGGGATTGCCGGTTTGCGGAATATCGGCCTTATCCCCGCCACCACAGCGCCGCAGGTTCTTGCCGCCCGCCGGCAGATTGAACAGAGTCAGGCCCGCCTCGTCAGCTACTGGGATGAGGCGTATCCATTGCCGCTGCGGGATATCCCCGATCCCCCCGCCCTCCTTTATCTGCGTGGCGCCGCACCGCCCGCCGAAGCACTGGCGATCGTCGGCTCTCGTAATGCTTCCCCGACCGGACGGCATCTGACCGCAGAGATTGCCCGCGAGCTGGCGTCGCGCGGCATCGGCATCGTCAGCGGTCTGGCGCGCGGCATCGACACCGCGGCCCACGAAGGGGCGCTGGCGGGGCAGGGGCCGACCGTTGCGGTTCTCGGATGCGGCATTGATCGTATCTATCCGCCGGAAAATGAACGTCTTTTTAAGCGCATCCTGGCGGAAGGGGGGACGCTTGTTTCCGAGTATCCGCCGGGAGCGGACCCGCTGGCCGGAAACTTCCCCGGCCGTAACCGCCTGATCAGCGGCCTTTGCCGCGGCGTCCTGATCGTTGAGGCGGCCCTCGGCAGCGGCTCGCTGATCACCGCCGATTTCGCTTTAGAACAGGGGCGCGATGTCTTTGCCGTCCCAGCCTCCATCGCTTCGCCGGTCGGCAACGGCGTCAATCGTCTCCTCAAGGACGGCGCCTTTCTGGTGACGGAGAGTGGCGACATTCTCGAACGCCTTTGGCCGCGTTGCCCCTCAGCGCCGGTGCAGAAGCAGGAAGCGCAGCTCGATCTCGCGCTGCCGGAAGATGCCCGCACCGTCTATGCTCTCCTTGGCGAAGTCCCCCAGCACATCGACGAATTAGTGGGGAAATGCGCCTTGACTCCCTTTGCCCTTTCCGCTATTTTACTCGACCTAGAGCTCAGAGGGGGGGTCGAACAGCTCCCCGGCATGCGTTATATCCGCTATCGTCCCTCCCGATAAAGCCTCAGAAATGGAATAGAAACAGTACAAAGGAGTGCCATTGAACGAGCGGGTTTTGGTTATCGTCACCATCATTGCCCAGTATATCCTCTCGGATCTCGATTTTCCGGCCGAGAATGATCTGGTCAATGAACTTCTCGCATCGGGCTTTGCCGCCGATGAGATCAATGCCGCTTTTTTGTGGATGGAACGGCTCAATCATGACCCGGTCGAACGACTGACCCCGGTCTTTCAGGCGCCGACCTACCGGGTTTTTGCTCCCGAAGAATCCCGTCTTTTGTCTCTGGAGGCCCGCGGTTTCCTTGTTCGTCTTCGGTTGCTCGGATTGATTGACGAAACTCTGCTTGAAGAGATGATTCAGCGAGCGACCGGCGAAGCCAGCGATGAACTCGGTCTCGACGAGATCAAGATGGTCGCAGCCCAGACTCTGGCCACCCATGCCCAGTCCGAGTGGGGCAATGAAGTTGCCAGTATCCTCGACGATGACTGGGACGGCTTTCTTCATTAAAGTTTAACTCTCTGGCCGCCTTTGTGCGGCCTTTCCCGTTTTTTCGCTACCAACAACCGGAAGCCACCCCTTTATGGCAAAATCTCTCGTTATTGTTGAGTCTCCGGCCAAAGCCAAGACCATTGAAAAATTTCTCGGCCCCGGCTATCGCGTCCTCGCTTCTTACGGTCATGTGCGGGCGCTGCCGAGCAAGCAGGGGTCGGTCGATATTGCCCACGACTTTAATCCTCTTTATGCCGTCCTCCCCGAGAGCCTCAAGCATATTGAACTCCTCAAGCGCGAAGTGGCCACGGCCAGCGAAATCCTCCTTGCAACTGACCCTGACCGCGAAGGGGAAGCGATCGCCTGGCATCTGCTGCAGGCCCTTGGCGTCGATGCCGAGGGGAAGAAGCCGCTTGTCAAGCGCGTGACTTTTCACGAGATCACCAAGGGGGCGATTCAGCAGGCAGTGGCGCAAGCCGGGAAGATCGATCAGAACCTGGTCGATGCCCAGCAGGCGCGCTCGATCCTCGACTATCTGGTTGGTTTCAACCTCTCCCCCCTCCTTTGGAAGAAGATTCGCTATGGCCTCTCGGCCGGCCGGGTGCAGTCGGTGGCGCTGCGCTTGATCTGCGAGCGGGAGCAGGATATTGCTGCTTTCAACGAGCGGGAATACTGGACGATCGAGGTCCTCTTTGCCGGCAGCAAAGCCGAACCTTTCAAGGCGCAGTTGGTCAGCGTCGATGGCAAGAAACTCGACAAGTTCGCCATTACCAGTGAGGCGGAAGCCAGCGATCTGGTGCGCACTATCGAGCGCCGGCGTTTTCGCGTCGGACAGATCAGCAAGGCCGAGAAGAAACGTAACCCGGCGCCCCCCTTTACCACCAGTACCCTGCAACAGGAAGCGAGTCGCAAACTCGGTTTTGGCGCCCGCAAGACGATGAGCGTGGCGCAAAAACTGTATGAAGGGGTCGATATCGGCGACGGCGCCATCGGTCTCATCACCTATATGCGGACCGACTCGGTCGTCCTCTCCGAGACCGCGACCACGGAAGCCCGTGAGTTGATCATTGCCCGTTACGGCAAGGAGTACTCCCTCGCCAAGCCGCGCGTCTTCAAGAACAAGGCGAAGAATGCCCAGGAAGCCCACGAAGCCGTCCGCCCGACCTCCCTCGCCAATACTCCGGAGCGGGTGAAGTCGTACCTGAGCCCGGAACAGTACCGGCTGTATCAACTGATCTGGACGCGGACCATGGCTTCGCAGATGGCGTCGGCGATCCTCGATGCCACCACCGTCGAAGTCGAATCGTTGCCGCCGGCGGAAGATCCCGTCGCTGCCGCCGATCAGGGCGCCCGAACCCTCGGTCTGCGTGCCAGCGGCCAGGTGGTGCGTTTCCCCGGTTTCATGAAACTGTACATTGAAGGGACGGATGACGCCGAGGAAGAGCAGGAAGGTCTCCTCCCCACCCTCGACGTCGGCGAAGCCTTGCAGCGCAAGGAGACCTTCCCTCTGCAGCACTTTACCCAGCCGCCCCCTCGCTACACCGAGGCGAGTCTGGTCAAGATCCTCGAAGAGTATGGCATCGGCCGCCCCTCCACCTATGCCTCGATCATGAATACCCTGGTGATGCGCAAGTATGCCCGGCTGGAGAAGCGCACCTTCTTCCCCGAAGATATCGGCATGGTCGTCAGCGACCTGCTGGTCAAGCACTTCAGCCAGTATGTCGACTACGACTTTACCGCCCAGATGGAAGAGATTCTTGACGAAGTTTCTCGCGGTGAAAAGCTGTGGAAACCGGTGCTGCGCGAGTTTTGGGAGCCGTTCATTGCTCTGATCAAGGTCAAGGACAAGGAGATCGTCAAGGAGGATCTGACCACTGAAAAGACGGAAAAGATCTGTCCGGATTGTGGTAAGCCGCTGGTGGTGAAACTCGGACGTGCCGGCAAGTTTATCGCCTGCTCCGGTTTCCCGGAGTGTCGCCACACTGCCCCCCTTTCGGTTGACGGCAAGGAACCGGAAGCGCCGATGATCTCGGAAGAGGTCTGTGAAAAGTGCGGGGAGAAGATGTTGATCAAGGAGGGGCGCTTCGGCAAGTATCTCGCTTGCTCCGGTTATCCGAAGTGCAAGAATATCCAGCCGCTGATTAAACCGGTCGGCACCGGCATCATCTGTCCGATCTGCCATCAGGGGGAGTTGACCGAGAAGAAGTCGCGCTACGGCAAGATCTTCTATTCCTGCAACCGTTATCCTGACTGCAAGTTTGCTGCCTGGGATCCGCCGGTCAACGAAACCTGCCCGAAGTGCGCCTTCCCGATCCTGGTCGAAAAGGTCACCAAGCGCGACGGTACCTATCGCAAGTGCGCCAAGGAAGGGTGCGATTACCGCAAGGTGATCATCCCGCCGCCGGAGAAAGCAGCCCCGGCCGCCAAGGCGGCCAGGAAGGCCCCGGC